>NZ_JADYXL010000010.1:0-136168 GCF_015864265.1 Pseudoalteromonas sp. NZS37
GAAACGAAACAGCGCCGATGATAGTGTAGCATTTGCTATGTGAAAGTAGGACATTACCAGGCTTCAAATTGTAGAAAGCCCGAATCTAACGATTCGGGCTTTTTTACGTCTACAGAAAAGTGAAATGCGCGCAATAAATATACACTCACATCAACACCTAGCACGTAGGGCGGGCGAGCGTAGCGACTCCCGACACAATGATAGTGTAGCATTTGCACTGTTGCTCTCCACCGCTGTGGGCACTACGACATCACTAGGCTTCAAATTGTAGAGAGCCCGACTAGAAATAGTCGGGCTTTTTTACGTCTGCAGTAAAGTGAAATGTGCGCAATTAACACACCCTCACATCAACACCCATCACGTAGGTCGGGCGAGCGTAGCGACTCCCGACGAAAAGATAACATCGGTAATAGCTATAATGTTCTTATTTCACGAGCTGGGTTACCCGCTACCACGGTATTAGGCATTACATTTTTAGTAACCACAGCACCCGCACCCACAATACTATTTTCACCAATACTCACACCCGCTAAAATAATTGCACCTGCGCCAACCCATACGTTATTGCATAACGCGATAGGTGCTGCAAAGTTTTCCTTATTAAGCCTTTTTGCTGGATTAGTAGCATGTGACACAGCTAAAAGCTGAACGTTCGGGCCTATTAAGCAGTCATCACCAATGGTGATTGAGTGATTGGCTAATGGCGAGTCGAGAAGTGTGCAATTAATATTCATAAAAGTACGATCACCAATAACTATTTGATTGCCGTAATCGCAATGAAAACCTGATTCTATAATTACACCATCACCCGACTTTAAAAATAACTCTTTGATACGTTTTAAGTTGCCTTTACTTGGGCTCTTATTAAATAAACGGCAGGTTTCACCTGCTTGCTTTCGCTGTGCTAAGTATTCTTTACTGATACTGTTAAATGACTGCATTGTATTTATCTTTATAACTTAATTAGTTATAGCTTACCGTACTTTTAGTTTTATTATTATTAGAATAAAACTGTGTTTTTTTTGCTCGTTCACTTGCCATTTAGGTTGTTTCGTTTAAAATCGCATAACTTTCGAAATGAAACTTAATTCACGAGCTTTATGACTAAACGAAACACACAGCAGCGTCGTCACAATATACTGGTTCAAGTTAATGAATTAGGTGAAGTAGCCGTTGAAAAGTTAGCACAGCAGTTTCAAACATCTGAAGTAACCGTTCGAAAAGATTTAACCTCGCTTGAAAAAAGTGGCTTATTACTTCGCCGCTATGGGGGTGCTATTGCACTACCTAAAGAAATTGTTAGCGATGAAGTAGATTCAAAGCGCAAAGTCGCGATAGCAAAAGCAGCAGCAAAACTAATAAAAGATCATAACCGCATTATTATTGATAGCGGACGCACTACGGCAGCTATGATCCCTGAGCTTGCTGATAAGCGAGGGCTAGTTGTTATGACCAACGCTATTAAAGTAGCGAGTCGTTTATTAGCACTCGAGAATGAGCCAACACTTTTGATGACCGGTGGAACATGGGATCCGCATTCTGAGTCGTTTCAGGGGCAAGTTGCCGAAAACGTATTATGCTCTTACGATTTTGATCAGCTATTTATTGGTGCGGATGGTATAGACGTAAAGCGCGGCACAACGACTTTTAATGAGTTAGTTGGTTTGAGCCAAGTAATGGCAAAAGCCGCTCGTGAAGTAATTGTAATGGTTGAATCAGATAAGATTGGCCGAAAAATACCAAATTTAGAATTACCGTGGAAAATAGTAACCACATTAATAACCGACGATGGCTTAGCAGATGATAAACGCAAAGCAATTGAGGCGTGTGGTGTAAAACTAATTTGCGCAGAGATTATTGAATAGTAACTACAAAGTGAGTTACTAGAATTAAAAAATTAATGGAGACACTATGTGTGGAATAGTTGGGGCAGTTGCAGAACGTCCAGTAAACAAAATTTTAGTTGAAGGCCTTAAACGTCTTGAATACCGTGGTTATGACTCAGCAGGCGTAGCATTGCTTGATGGCAACACACTTAATACTGTTAAAGCAGTGGGTAAAGTAGTTAACGTAGAAGCAGCTCTAGAAAAAGCAGGTGTTAGCGGTCATACAGGTATTGCACATACGCGCTGGGCAACACATGGTAGCGTTACAGAAGCAAATGCACACCCACATGTATCAAACAACCAGTTAGCACTTGTGCACAACGGTATTATTGAAAACCACGCGAGTCTACGTACAGCACTTAAAGCAGATGGTTACGAATTCTTATCAGACACTGATACAGAAGTAATGGTGCATTTAATTCACCAACTTCGTAAACAACACACAACGTTACTTGCATCAGTACAAGCAGCCGTTAAACAGTTTGAAGGCGCTTTTGGTACTGTTGTATTTGATAAAGACAACGACAACGAAATCATTGTAGCGCGCTCAGGTAGTCCTCTTGTTATTGGTTTAGGCCTTGGCGAAAACTTTATTGCGTCTGATCAGTTAGCATTACTACCTGTTACTCGTAGCTTCATCTTTTTAGAAGAAGGCGACGTAGCACGTATTACACGTGACACAGTAGAAATTTTTGATGCAGACGGTAACGCAGTTGAGCGTGAAGTGATTGAATCAAACATTACGCAAGATGCATCAGGCAAAGGCGATTACCGTCACTACATGCTAAAAGAAATTTACGAGCAGCCACTTGCTGTACGTAATACTCTTGAAGGGCGTTTAAACGACGACCGTGTGGCAATTGATGCCTTTGGCGAAAGCGCTCAGCAAATATTTAAAGATGTAAAACACGTACAAATTATTGCCTGTGGTACGTCTTACCATTCAGGTATGGTTGCACGTTACTGGCTTGAGCAATTCGCGGGTGTTAGCTGTAATGTAGAAATAGCTTCTGAATTTAGATACCGTCAGTCGTTTGTTCATGAAAATAGCTTACTTGTTACTATTTCTCAATCGGGTGAAACTGCCGATACGCTAGCTGCATTACGCCTAGCTAAAGAGCAAGGTTACATGGCCTCAATGACTATTTGTAACGTACCTGGTTCATCGCTTGTACGCGAATCAGACCTTGCCTTTATGACTAAAGCAGGCGCTGAAATAGGCGTGGCATCTACTAAAGCATTTACTACGCAGTTAGTTGGTTTGTTAATGCTTACTGCGTCTATAGCTCAGGAAAAAGGGCTTGATCAAAGCGCAATTGTAAATGCAATTAAAGTACTTCCAGCTAAGTTAGAAGAAACATTATTACTCGCTGATGGTATTGCAGATCTTGCAGAAGAGTTTGCTGATAAGCACCACTCATTGTTTTTAGGTCGTGGCTCGCAATACCCAATTGCAATGGAAGGTGCGCTTAAACTTAAAGAGATTTCGTACATTCACGCAGAAGCTTACGCAGCGGGCGAGCTAAA
This sequence comes from Pseudoalteromonas sp. NZS37, assembly GCF_015864265.1. NCBI lineage: Bacteria > Pseudomonadati > Pseudomonadota > Gammaproteobacteria > Alteromonadales > Pseudoalteromonadaceae > Pseudoalteromonas > Pseudoalteromonas sp. NZS37. The sequence goes on from NZ_JADYXL010000010.1 coordinate 3,414, forward strand.
ACACGGCCCATTAGCACTTATTGATGCCGACATGCCAATTATTGTTGTAGCACCAAATAACGAATTGCTAGAAAAACTTAAATCAAACGTAGAAGAAGTACGCGCACGTGGCGGCATTATTTACGTATTCGCAGATAAAGATTCACACTTTGAGTCAGACGACACAATGCGTGTAATCAACGTAAACCACACTGACGACATTATTGCGCCAATTGTTTACACCTTGCCATTGCAGCTACTGTCGTACTACGTAGCGGTAATTAAAGGCACTGACGTTGACCAACCACGTAACTTAGCTAAATCGGTTACGGTTGAGTAAAATCAATAGGTTGGTAATTACCTGTTAAAGATAAAAAGGCGCTCAATGCGCCTTTTTTTGTACCTCAAAGCCTGTTAGATTAAATAACACACTATTTTATAAAGGATTAGTCATGCGTTTATTAACCGCTGTTTTTATATGTAGTTTATTTATATTTTATTCTAGTAGCACACTTGCAGAGCCTGATTTAAAACAGCAAACCATTGGCTATCCGCAACACACACATACATTTAAATCGGCTGTTTTAAACGAAGAACGCACAGTTGTCGTTCAGTTACCTAAGAGCTATCAATCTGAGCCAAACAAGGTATATCCTGTTATATATCGCTTAGATGGCGCGGGTAATATACCGCTTGCCAGTGCTGTTATTGAGCGCTTACAAAATAATAATCGTGCGCCTGAGGTTATTATTGTCGCTATTGAAAACACTAATCGCTTAAGAGATTTATACCCCACAGTTAATAAAGAGCCACAAGGCCCGGTAGGTGAAGGCGGAGGCGCAGCAAAGTTTTTAGCATTTATTGAGCAAGAGCTTATGCCCTTGATTAATAAAAGCTATCGTACGCATAACTTTAATGTGATTGCTGGAGGCTCAGCAGCAGGCGTGTTTGCACTTTATACTATGCAAGCTAACCCTGAGCTTTTCCAAGCGCATATTGCTTACAGCCCTGCCGTTTGGTGGAACTATGGCGCATCGGTAAAAAGTACAAAATCGTTTATAGCTAAAACGAAAAAGCTTAACAGTTACGTTTACATCAATATCGGAGAAGAAGCTGGCATAATGCGCGAAAGGTACGATGAATTGCAGCAAGCTATGCAATCGTATAAAGTGCGAGAGCTACGCTTCTTTAGTGATGCGTTTGATGGTGTCTCGCATAACCTGACTTCGGTTGCTGGTTCATTTAATGCATATCACAACTTATTTTTGCCTAAACAAATGCCCATAAGTGATTTAACTGACGATGTAGCCTCTATTGATGCTTATTATCAAAACTTATCTCAACAATGGGGCGAGCAGATTGCGCCACCGGATCGCGCTGTTAGATCACTCGGTTATAACTTAACGGGCAGCAAGCAATTTGACCGTGCTATTGAAGTGTTTAAGTACAATATAAAAAATCACCCAAAATCAGTCGATGCGTTTTCAGCCTTATCTTATGGCTATGAAATGCAGGGTGATACTCGCCAAGCGCTTGAACAGATGGAGTCTGCTTTAGAGATTGCAGACGACTCATATCCTTATATAAATTACTTAAAAGAAAAAAAAGCTAGGTTGCAAACAGGACTAAGTAAGAGCTAATAATATTGTCAACTTAGTTGATGGATTCTTATTTAACGAACATTATTACGTTGCTTACTAAGGCTTTATCAATAGTTAGGTCGGTTGCAATTTATAGTTTATGTCAGTTTTGTTTAACTTATTTATATCTTCCTATAAACAACAGCTTATGTTTTTATCTTGATTTTTTTTGCCGTGTTTTTTCTTTTTCAGTGCCGTATTATTTTTAGGCAGAGGTGATTTGGGTTATACTAAAACAAATCATTACGTAGGAGAATTAACCATGACTGCAACTGACCGTATTTATCAAAAAATAAAGCGTTCTCGCCGCTATGTGTTTGAACGTAAAGATTTCGACAATTATGCAAGCTACGATCAGGTTGGTCGTGTGTTAAAGCAATTAGTCGATAAAGGCATACTGATGAAAATTGGCTATGGTTTATATACTAAAGCAATGATTAATAGTCTTACTAACAGTCCGATGCCAACAAGCCCTGGCGGCACTGATGCGATCATGCGTGAAATTTTAAAGTTACGCGGTGTAGACTTTGAGATGGATGCGATGTCATTGAGGAGCATTAACGGTAAATCTACCCAAATACCTGCGTCCATCAAATACAGCTGGAACTCTAAGCAATTTAACCGAAATCTTAAAGTTGGCAATAGGGTATTGAGTTATCGTAAATGAGTATCCCAAAACTGACAAAACAGTTTATTGAGGCATCTGATGCATTGGATTTAGGTAATCCATCGATTCCAGAAAAAGCTTATTGGGTAACCTTTAATTCATTCAAGCACCTAGAATAAAAGGATTGTTCTAAACACATTAATTAAGCGCGGGATAAACCTAAGCCTATAAATATCACAAACCTGTTCGTAACTTGTAGCTCAAAACTTGCTGCTGTTACCTAAAAGACATTTAAATCACTAACCCCTACTTCATAAGCTCTAAATACGCTAAAATTGCAGGCTGTATTTTTCAACTTATCCAACCATGAAAAACCTACTTGATAGAGCCGCAGATGAATGCCCTTTTGGGGTTGGCCATTTTCGCTAATGCGGTGGTTGAAGAAAATAAGAGTGCGTAATTTTATTATTTGTAATTACAAAGGTAGTTCTACTAAGATTGCAATCAGAGGCTGTGGACCTGACATCTAAAGATCATAGTAAAATTTGAACACGATTGAGAAGTAGCAAAGCAGCTAATTCAATTAGGTTTTGAAAAAACTAGGAAAAACATGTTAACAGGCAAACTTAGTTTAACTGAATGTAACGGATAAAAAATGACTGAATTAATATCGGATGAAAAAGCGCCGAATGGTGAGTTTCTTTTTTTTACCTCTGAAGATGGTAAAGCAAGGGTTGAGTGCCGTTTTGAATCTGATACCTTGTGGTTAACACAAGCTTCAATTTCAGAGCTGTATCAAGTAACACCTCAGGCTATTACTCAGCATATTAAAGCTATTTTTGATGAAGGCGAACTTGAACAAAATTTAACTTGTAAGCATTACTTACAAGTTCAAATGGAAGGCGGTCGATCTGTGGAGCGCAACAAGCTGCACTATAACCTTGCTATGATTATTGCCATTGGTTACCGAGTTAGGTCAAATAGAGGTAACCAATTTAGACGCTGGGCCACGCAAACCTTGCAAGAGTACCTTATTAAAGGGTTTGCAATGGACGATGAAAGGTTAAAGAACCCAGCCGTTGATAACTCTTTAGTGCCAGACTATTTTGATGAAATGCTTGAACGCATTCGTGATATTCGCACCAGTGAACGTAGAGTGTATTTACGGGTGCGTGAGATATTTGCGATGGCTGCAGATTACGAGCCCAGCAATAAAGAAACAACACATTTTTTTCAAAGTATTCAAAACAAATTACACTATGCCACAACCGGTATGACCGCAGCTGAGCTTATTGTTACACGCGTAGATGCCGATAAACCCAATGCAGGATTAACCGTTTTTAAAGGTGATGAAGTACGTAAAGGCGATGTGACCATCGCTAAAAATTATTTGACCCAAGAAGAAGTTAGCGAGTTAAATAGAATTGTTACTATGTGGCTTGATTTTGCTGAAGATCAAGCACTACGTCGTAAGCAAGTGTTTTTAAATGATTGGGATGAAAAACTAGATAGCTTTCTTGAATTTAATGATCGAAATGTATTGCAAGGCAAAGGGCATATTTCGAAACAACAGGCAGATATTAAAGCTAAACAGGCTTATGAAAACTATGAAGCAAAGCGCCGAGCTTTAAAAGAAGAACAAGGGCTACAAGACAGTATCGCCGCGTTGCGCGCCATAACGAAAAAGCAATAGTAGCAATTAGCAGATACATTTCACTATTTCCAATCAAGGATGTCGAACTTTAACTTTTTATCGAAATGCTCTGAGTTACAAAGCACACTAAGTAGTAGAACTATGAAGGATAAAAGTACGTTTTGGGAATCTGATTTTTAATTTTCTTCATAAAAAAGTCGGCTGAGGCGAATGATTATTTAGGTATATGAGACCAATATATTTGCCTTAAAAAGTATTTCTCGTTAGCCTCGGTGCATTATTATTTTCTGTGATTTTTGTTATGAGTGAATACCAGTTATATCAATTTCAAGCCATTGATGCCCCTTTAACGCATCAACAAAAACAGCACATGCAAGGTTTATCTTCACGGGCGCAAGTTACCGCTTATAGCGCGCAATATCAATATCACTATAGTGACTTCCCCGAAGATATAAACACGGTGTTATTGTATGGTTTTGATTTGGCGCTGTATCAAGCCAATTGGGGAGCTGTGCAGCTATTAATTCGGTTACCCGCAGGGTTAGTGGATGTAGATAAATTACGGGTATTTAGCATTACTGATTTGATTAGTGTGTACGAAGAGCCAGATTCAATTGTGCTTGATATTAGTTTTGATGAAGAAGGTGGTCGTTGGATTGAAGGTAGGTGTGAGCTGGCTGAAATAGCAGACATCCGTGCCATGATACTTAATGGTGATTATCGACCATTGTATTTAATGTGGCTAAAAGTAGTGCAATGGGAAAGTGATGTTGCTGCCGCTAGCATGATGATACCTGCTGGTTTTAACTCTCTTGAACCATCGTTGCAAGCATTAGCTGAGTTATTTGAATTAGAGAGAGACTTGATTACTGCTGTTGCTAAATGTAGCCCTGAGCTTTCAGGTGTGCCTAAGTTAATGACCTTGGGTAGTTTATCAGCACAAGAGTGCACCGACTGGTTGCAACGATTGTTGGATGCAGAACCATTGTTAGTGGAAAAACTCACCCAGCGTTTGACGCTCAATACCGATGAAGTTGCATCTTCTGATCCCGTAACAGTGAGTTCTTTATTAAAGCAAGCGGAGCAAATAAAATCGCAGCGTGTAGCAGCGATAGCTGAAGCTAAGCAGCAAGAGCGCTTGGCATACCTTACATCTCTTATACCTAAACAAACGCAGCTTTGGCAAACGGTGCTGGAGTTGATAGAGCAAAAGCAAGCCAAGCCCTATGACCAAGCGATTATGATATTAGTCGATTTGTCTGAGTTAGCTCAAATGCAGCATCACAGTGCTGAATTTAAAGTGAAAACAAATGAGTTGCTGGCACGTTATTCAAACCGTTCAGCACTAAAGAGTAGATTTAAATCAGCCCAATTACTTTAATTTTTATCCCCTAATTTTGTAAGGAAATAGTTAATTTAGATATTGTAACTTCAAAGATCATTATTACGGTGCTTAATAACGTTTTGTAAATAATTAGGTCGATTGCAATTATAAATTCATGTCTGTATTAGAGGATGTATTTATAATTCTTTTAAACATGAAGTTATGTGTATGTCATTGATGGTTTTTGTCGTGTTTTTTATTTTATTTATGCCGTATTATTTTTAAACAGTGTTTGATTCAAGCTATATTAAAAAATCATAACGTAGGAGAATTAGCCATGACTGCAACTGACCGTATTTATCAAAAAATAAAGCGTTCTCGCCGCTATGTGTTTGAACGTAAAGATTTTGACAATTATGCAAGTTATGATCAAGTTGGTCGTGTGTTCAAGCAATTAGTCGATAAAGATATTTAAATCACTAACCCCTACTTAATAAGCGCCAAATACGCTAAAATTACAGGCTACTTTTTTAGCAATAAGCCCACAATTTTATGACCTCAGCAACAAGCCCTAGCACGTTTACCGAACTTGGCCTTATTCCAGAGCTATTAGCTCGTTTAACCGATTTGGAATATACCCAGCCTACGCCAATTCAAGCTAAGGCTATACCTAGTGTGCTTGCGGGCAGTGATTTAATTGCAGGGGCAAATACTGGCTCAGGTAAAACAGCAACGTTTGCGCTGCCAATGCTACAAAAAATGTTTGTTGAACAAGGCAGCAAAAGTGCAGCCAGCAAAGGCAACTTTGTAACAGGGCTTATTTTAGTACCTACTCGTGAGCTTGCTACGCAAGTAGCCGATAGCGTTAAGTCGTATTCTGCTAACTTTAATGGTGCAATTAAAACGGTTGCCGTGTTTGGTGGTGTGTCGGTTAATACACAAATGCAGGCTCTACGCGGCGGCGCCGATATTATTGTGGCAACACCTGGTCGCTTACTTGATTTAATCTCAAGCAATGCGATTAAGCTCGATAATGTAACTACGCTTGTGCTTGATGAAGCCGACCGTATGCTAAGCCTTGGCTTTACCGAAGAGCTGGCTGACCTTTTAGCGTTAATGCCTGCTAAAAAACAAACCATGTTGTTTTCAGCAACTTTCCCTGAGCAAGTTAAGCTATTAACGCAAGAGCTTTTAAACGACCCAGTTGAAATACAAGTACAAAACAAAGATGAAAGCACCTTAGTACAGCGTGTTTTTACCGTAAACAAAGGTGAAAAAACCACAGTTTTAGCACATTTAATTAAAACGCATAAATGGCGCCAAGCGCTGATTTTTGTGAACGCTAAAAAAGACTGTGAGCATTTAGCGGCTAAGCTTGAAAAACGGGGTGTTAATGCACAAGTGTTTCATGGCGATAAAGGCCAAAGTGAGCGAACTCGTGTAATAGAAAAATTTAAAGCGGGCGAAATCGAAGTACTTATCGCAACCGATATTGCTGCACGTGGTTTGGATATTGAAAAGCTGCCAGTGGTAATAAACTTTAATCTACCACGCAGTCCTGCTGATTACATGCACCGTATTGGTCGAAGCGGCCGTGCTGGTGAAGTAGGCTTAGCGCTTTCATTGGTTGATTATGAAGATTTGCATCACTTTAAAATAATCGAGAAGAAAAACAAACTACGCCTAGAGCGTGAAGAAGTAACCGGTTTTGCTGTAAACCAAGCAAACCTTGATGCAGCTGATGCGCTTAAAAATGAAAAGCCAATGGCAAAACCAGAAGGCACAGGCAAGAAAAAGAAAAAAAATAAAGCCGATGATATAGATGATGTATGGAGTGGCTGGCGCCGTAAGTAACAATAGAGCTAAATAAATAGCTGTAAAAACCCGTAATTAGTAAACCTAATTACGGGTTTTTTGTTTTGTGGCTTTAATTTAAAGCGTTAGTTTTAAATTAATGGTCGTGACCTTCATCTTCTATTTCTTGTGCAATCCCTAACCAGGTAATGCTTGCAGGTGGAAAAGTTAACTCTAGCTCACTTTCAATTTCTAGGTCTTCTAGGTGCACTTGCACTATGTGTTGAGCAATTGGGTCGGCAATATAAGCAAACTGACCACTTTGCGCCACTGTCATACTAAAGCTCATTCCTTCGGGCATTGTGGTTACGTCTGCTTGAGTAATATCTACTTGGCCTGCGAGTTCCCAGTGCATTTCACCGTCATGTTTATGCCCAGTAAGTACATTTAAAAAGCCTAGGCTGTCGAGTATTAAAAAGTGTTCACCACTGGCTGAAAAAGAATAAGAAACAGCACTTGCGCCATCAGCAAGTTGCCATTCTACTTCTTCCATTTCGGCATTTTCAGAATGAATACTCAGTAATACTGAGCCACTGCCATCATGCCCTGCGGCAATACCAAAAATTGTGTCGTTGTTTTTATGGCCGTACAAAGTACCAATGCGCTGATCGCCTACGGCATCTATATTTACAACTTTTTGAGCGCTGTATACATCACCTTGCTGATGGGCAATCAATACACCATCACCACAACCAAATACAACATAATCGTGATTTTGTGCTGCGCCGTGTAAATCGGGGCAGGTTATTTCAAACGTTTGCTCTAGTTCGTAATTACCATCGTGAAGATGATAAACACCCACTTGATCGGGAAGTACTTTGGCATTAGATGTATTACTTGCATCGTCGCGGCGAATGGTTGAGAGTAAATGCTTGCCGCGAGGCTCAGCTACACCATGCATGTTAATGTCGTAGTTAATGCCCGTGAGTGTAGCTGTTGTATTGGTAATATCGTTATCGGTTAGCACTTCTACTGAGGCAGGCGTACCGGTTTCTGCATCGCCATCGTAAAATATTGCTAATTGCCCGTCGTGAGTTATTAAGTGTGTAGGGCGACTACCACTTGTTAGCTCGTAGCTGCTAAACGCAGGGCCTTGCTCATAATCATGCAAGTGCTCTGCGTGATCTTCGCGCCACATACCGCCGTCTATAAACCCTAGGTAATCTTGAGTACGATTAGCAATAACAGCATAACGAAAGCCTGGTGATGCAGATAACGTGTTTGAGTCATTGTTTAGTGTAAATGTATCAAGTAATTCGTGGTTGTCTAAATCAAAAAAGCTAGCTTCGTTACTGTCACCTGCCAGAACGGCAAGTCTGCCAAGTGAGTCTATGGTATAGCCGTCGTCATGGTCGTGATCATCATCATCATCATGCTCGTGCTCGTCTTCTACAACAATAGGATCTTTTTCCACAATGTTGGTTTGGGCATCGCCACAGGCCGTAATAAATATAGCGCTAATAGCGAGTGTAATAAGCTTTAATTGATATAGTTTTTTCATGTTTATTTCCTTTAATTATAATTTTTTAACGCTTAAAAATAACCGCGAATACCTAGCGCAAAACTACGTCCTGGACGTGGCGCTATGTCCTTTACAAACGAGCTGTGCACGCGTGCTTCTGTATCTGTTAAGTTAGTGCCTCGTAGGTACACAGACATATCTTGGTTTAACACTGAAAGGTCGTAAGAGATGCTCGCATCAACTAAGGTGTAACCGTCTGTGGCTGTTTCTTGTGGGGCTGTGCGGTCTTGCTTTTGATAGCGAGTTACATGAATATGCGCACTGAGTTTATCTGTTTGATAGGTTAGCTCGCTGCCAAAACGAAGCGGTGGTGTACGGGGTAAATCGCCGCCGTCTTTAAGGCGTGCACGAACGTAGTCAGAGAATACATCTAGCTTAAACTCATCTGTTAATTGCCACGCAATTTGCGCTTCAAAACCATGTAAAACTACATCATCTGTTTTAAATAAATAAACGGGTAGCTCTGATGAATGGTCGTGCTCGTCAACGCCTTCTTCATCGCCATGGTCGTGTCCACTTTCGGCGTATAAACCGGTGTCTATTTGGTAATAGTAGTTATCTACTTGGTTGTAAAAGGCATTTAAAATAAAGCCAACATCGCCTTGAGTTTTACGTAGGGTTAAATCGATATTATTGGCTGTTTCCAGGTCAATTGCTTGTTCAGATAAACCCAAATGGCCATCTTCATCTAAATCAAATAGTGCGCCTACTTCGTAAGTGCCAGTGCCAATATGCGGCCCAAACGATAACAACTCAGAGGTAGAAGGTGCGCGTTCAGAGCGCGATACCGACAGCCCTAAGTTATAGTTAGATGTAAAATCCCATACTACCCCTGCCGATAAACTGACTGGCGTAAATTCATGCTCTACATCAAATACGCGAGTGGTTTCTGCGCTTTCTTCGTGGTCATGATCATGCTCGTCGGCTTCTTGCGCTTCATCGTGTGCGTGAGCGTCAATATTTGGCAGTAATACGTCGCCTGCTTCAATTGTTACACGCTCTATGCGCCCACCTAACTGCACTAAAAAATTCCCAAAGTGCCTTTCTTCCATTAACGCTACAGCAAAGCTTTCGGTCTCTGATGGAGGAGTAAAGGCCTCTTCACCTTGTGCTTCAACATCGCTTTGCTTGTAATGAAAGCTAATACCGCCATTCCATTCGTTAAATTGGTTATGCAGTAGGTCTATGCGTAATTCGTTGGTTTCGTTTTTAAAGGTAGTGCCAACAGCGCCGCTCTCAATTTCAGCGTGTTCGTAGTCGGTATGGCCAACGCGCAGATTTATTTTGTTTAGCCATTTATTATCTAGGTTGTACTCACCTAATAATTGCACTTTAGTTTGCTCTAAATCAGCAAATACGCTTTCTTCTTCGTCGTTGTGTTCTTCCTCTTCTTCCTCGCCGTGCGTATGACCAGGAATACCGTATTGACGATTAAATTGCTCTACTGCTAAGCCAATAAAGCCGTTATCCATTAAATAGCTAGCGCCAACAGTAAAACCGTCAGACTCTTCATTACTGTTTTCAACTTTATAGTCACCACGATGCTCTTCACCGTCGCTATCTATATCGGCAGCTACAGGTACCCCGTAGTCATCGGCCTCACGCCAAAATGCATCGGCGTAAAAAGCCACCGAGTCTGTGCCTGTTGTGGCATTAAACGAGGCCACTTTTTGGTTATCTACCGAGTTATGTTCTAGGTTCCATTCACCACGCGTGGTGCTGTCGGTAGGTACGCGGTTATCTACTACATTAACCACACCACCAATTGCGCCACTGCCATAAAACAGCGTTGCAGGGCCGCGTAATACTTCAATTTGTTGTGCGGTAGACGCCTCCGATGCAACAGAGTGATCGGGGCCAACGCGCGAAACATCACTTACATCAAGGCCATTTTGAGTAATGAGTACACGCGGGCCGCTTAAACCACGAATAATAGGCGTGCTGGCTACTTTACCGTGAAAATTTGTATTAACGCCTGGGAGTTTTTCAAGGCTGTCGCCAAGGGTTGCAGCTTGTTGTCGTCTTAGTTGTTCGCCAGATAAAACACTAACAGGCGATGCAGATTCCATTGCCGACATATGAATAGGGGTCGCTTCAATATCAATAACTTCAATAGGCGAGCGCTTTAAATTAAAAGTAACCGATTGGTTTTCATCATTAGTTATTGTTATATCGCGATGAAGATGCGCATAACCAGGGGCTACAACGTGAAGCTCTTTTAAGCCATTTTTTAGTTCTGTTATAACAAATTTACCGTTTTCATCGGTGGTTACTTTAAGATCTGAGCCTTCAACTTCTACCGTTGCATTGGTAACTACTTTACCTTTGTTGTTTAAAACAACGCCTTCTATTGTGGATGCAAGCACACTAGCCGGCAATAAAGCTGCTATGAGAACAGCTAATTGTGATCTACGTTTCATTTGACTACCTTGTTGGATGTTATATTATATCAATTATGCGAGTAATGTTATAATATATCAACAGTAATTAACTGATGTTATTAAAATGTCTCCTTAAAAGTAACGTTTTTGAGTGGAGACACTGATTTAGTAGAGGAAATAATGAAGTCGAGTCAAAGTGTTATGGATCGTATGGCAATAGGGTTATCGGTAATGTGCACAGTGCATTGTTTTGCAACCCCGGTTATTTTAGCGTTATTACCAAGCTTTGCTGTACTGCAAATAGATAGTGAGCAATTTCATTTATGGATTCTTGCGGCGGTAATGCCAACCAGTTTGTTGGCATTGAGTTTAGGCTGTAAAAAACATAAACGTACACGTTATATGGTGTCTGGTGTAACAGGCTTAGCTTTTATGATATTTGCCGTATTGCTAGGCCATGAAGTGCTCGAAAAAGCGCTAACCTTAATAGGCTCAGCGTTTATTGCTGTAGCCCATTGGTTTAATTATCAGCAATGTCTTAAACAGAATGACGACAACTGCCCGTGTTCAGGCAGTGAGCCAGATCAAGTGGTTTAATGCTATAAGTGCAGGTGGTTTAAACGAAAGCTATACTGGCACTTTAAACTTTGTTCTTTTGGATAGCTTAAATATTCGCTAAAAGTACTTTAAAGTAGGTACTTAATTTATTTTTAGCTTAGGTTAACCAATACAGTGCCTCTTATTTTAAAATCTCTTTTGCTTTTAAGCGCCTTAATATGTTTTAAATTAAGCGCAAATACCCCTTATTCAATACCCCGAAGTAACGTGGTTGAGCTCATTGAGCCCGTTAGCGAGCGGGCGTATCCTGTGTATATTCAGCTTCCTAAATCATACCAAAAGCAGCCTAATAAAACGTATCCAGTTATTTATGTAACCGATGCACCGTATACCTTTCCCATCGTTGCTGGGGCTACACGATTCCCTATGAATAGTGGCAAAATGCAACAGGCTATTATTGTAGCAATTGGCTATGAAAAAGGGTCCGCTGGCTCTAACAGCCGAATTAGAGATTACACGCCTACCTTTGCAAAAGATTGGAAAAAGCAAACAGGTAATGCCAAAGGGCATATTCAGTTTTTACAAAGTACAGTTTTCCCTTTTATTGAAAAAAACTATCGGGCCAGTAACTTACAAAGAACCTACATGGGGCATTCGTTAGGCGGTTTATTTGGCGCGATTATTTTATTAACGACACCCGATTTATTTAGCAATTATATTATTGGCAGCCCATCGGTTTGGTTTGATAACAATGCACTATTAGCGTTAAAAGTGAATAAGCCAAAATTGCCTATAAGGGTATATATATCAGTTGGATCTATGGAAACGCCAGCTTTCGGCGAAGAGCAAAATATGGTTGAAGGTGCTAAGCAGCTAACGCAAAAAATTAATGCGCTTAAAAGTGACAATATAGAATTAAAAAGTGTTGTTATTGACGGCGCTAATCATGCAACCGCATTTCCAACAACAGCAATCCAAGGCTTAGATTGGATACTTAGGAAAGAATAGTAGAGCATTAGTTAAATATTACTTAACCCGACATCCTGAAAGCTATTCTTACTTTAGAACCTGTGGATTAGAAATGTTTCGGCTTCACTGGAAAACGAAACATTTAACGAGTTTCAACTTAATAATTTTGAACCGTCAGTTATGTTTAATGGAGTTACTAATTATAAAACCCAAGAATCGATGCATATAATTTGTGATCCAAATACCAAAATTAATACAACTTATACAAGTCAAAGTGCGCAAGTGACGTCTGCAAAAAGCCTAAAAGATCATATAGAAGATGGGTTGTATGAAGCGAATCGAAAGCGTAATTGCCGTATGCAGAAAAATCTTTCAAATTATATACAAGTCGTAGAACAGGTAGGTCAGCTGTCTTGATTTAAAAGTAAAATATTGGCCTTACAAAGTTATACATCTTGTAAGGCCTATGCTGTAATTAATCTAGATTTAGCTTAATTCACTTTAACCATTTCAGAATTTATACTTTCATACTGCTCAAGCGCTTCTATTTGATTTACACCCTTTAGTTGCATCATTAATTGCTTTACTAAAATCATGTAAATAAACATCATTGGCAGGCCAGCTACAACGCAGAGTGACTTAATGGTATCTATCCCACCACCGCATAAAAATACGCTAAAACTAATGAGTGCAATTGCACCAGCCCATAGGAGCTTAACTTTATGATCGGGGTCGCCATTTAGCTCTAGCTTATTAGTTGTTAACATAGCAGTGGCAACGCTTGCGCTTGACATAGTCGTTAGCATTAAAAAAAACTGAATAACCAAAAATAACACTAAGCCAATATTACCCGATGGTAGAGTTTGAATAAGTGACACTACAGCAAACGTTAAGCCGCCTTCGCTCATCCATTGTTGAACAGGTAAGCCACCAACTAACTGCGCCCATACTGCATAACCACCAAAAATTGATATAAAAAATGCACAGCCGAGCGAACCCATCGAAATAGTGTACAAAATAACTTCTTTAATAGTACGCCCACGTGAAATGCGAGTAATAAAAAGGCCCATCATAATTAAGTAAGCGTAATACCAAAACCAATAATATTGAGTCCACGATTGCGCAAAGCCGCCCTGTTGAACTGGATCGGTCCAAAGCGACATTCTAAAAAAGTTATCGAGCATGACACCTATTGAGTCAGTAAAGTTATTTAAAATAAACTGAGAGTCAGCTGCAAGTAATACAAACAGGGCAAAGCATATTGCAGCTATCACCGTATAGTCAGACACTTTGCTAATACCTTTTTTAAAACCAACAAGCATTACCGCAACGAGCATTAAAACAAACAATAAAATAATACTGCCTTGGAGTAATAAGCTATTTTTAATCTCCAACAAAGCAGAAATACCAGTACTTAATAAAGATACGGTAAGCGCCAGCGAGCTTGCGAAAGCTGCAAGGGTGCCAAAAATTGCCAGTAAGTCGATTGCTTTAGCGATAACTGGATTACTGCCTACTACCGGTTCACAAAGGGTAGAGAGCTTTAAAGTACGCTTTTTTTGTACATAAAATGCGTACGCAAACGGGATTGCCGGAAAGCAGTAAATGGCCCAGCCAGTCACGCCCCAATGAAAAATAGAATAAGTAACAGACCAAGCTGCTGCTGCGTAGCTATTTGGTTCGGCAAAAAGTGGTGGCGATTGCAAATAATACATCGGCTCACCAATTCCCCAATATATAAGAGAAGCACCTACACCTGCGGTAAAAATCATACCGCCGTACGAAAAGTTAGAGTGCTCTTTTTTTTCTTCACCTAATCTAATAGATCCGTACTTTGAAAAAGCTAACCAAAATAAAAAACCAACTAAAGCCAAGCTCACAAGTTCTACTAACCAACCAAACCAGCCTGTTACAAAGTGCATGGCGTTGCTTGCTAATAATTGTGACTGCTCCGGATATAAAGTTGAGATAACTAATAAGGTAATCACTAATGTAATTGCAGGAATAGCCAGCTCAAAGTTAAGGTTTTTCAATGGAATTTCTCCATTGCACGAGTGCTTCGATATGGCTTGGGTTAATTCCGCAGCAACCACCAATAATATTAGCGCCAAGGCTATGCCATTGTTTTGCAAATTCCAGATACTCGTCAGGAGATAAATCACGGTAGTCTTGCACTGCTTCATTTGCTTTGTGAGCACTTGAAATAGGAGTAAAGCTGTTAGCAAATGCGCCTAACGTTACTTTTTTATTTTGCTTAGTTAATACGTTATTAGTATCACGCAGTGCTTGCTCAATAACTTCAGGAATAGAGCAATTAAAGAAAATACCTGCAATGTTTTGCTGCTCAAGTAGTACGGTTATGGCATCGGTTACCAGCTCACCTGAACGCAGCGTTGCCTGCTCAGTTACTTCGTCACTTAGGGTAAATGCGTAATAACATGGCTTAGTTGAGCCTTTAAGTACGCTTGCCATTACTTGTGCTTCTTCAATACTCGATATTGTTTCGCCAAGCCAGAGGTCTACATGGAGATTTTGTGCATTGTATAAGGTATTTAAAATAGTAAAAGCACGTTCACTTTCAAATATATCGGGACGGTATGAACCAAATGCAGGTGGTAGTGATCCTGCAACCAGTACGTTTTGCTTTGCATTATTTGCTGCTTTATTAGCAATAAGGGCAGCTTGCTCTGCGAGTAACGCGCCTTGGCTTTCGTAGCGTTCTTCACCTAAATGAAACGGCACACAGGCGTAGCTATTAACCGTAATTATTTCGGCGCCAGCATCTATAAAACCTTGGTGAGCTTGTGCTACATATTGAGGAGCTTCTATAAGTGCCTGTGCACTCCAAAGTGGCTGTGAGAACGGAGCGCCAATGCGCTTAAGTTCACGTCCCATGCCGCCATCTAAAATCGTTACCTTTTTCACTTATGGACTTCTATATGTCTAAATATTATGGCGCTATTCAAACATATTTTTTAAAAAATCATAATGAAACTTCATCAGGTTGGGCATGAAAAAAGCTCAACCTATTAAAAGGGCACAAAAAAAGCGACTACCCAATATGGTGTCGCTTTTTTAGTAAGTAGTATTAGCCTACTTATAAAAGGCTTCAACAGTGCCTTTTCTTGTAAGTAAAAGTGGTTGTCCGCGACGATCAAGGCCTTTTGGAGATGCAAACTTTATCCAACCTTCGCTGATGCAGTATTCTTCAACATCAAAACGCTCTTTGCCGTTGAACGTGATACCAATATCGTGTTCAAAAACTTCTTCCACATGATGTGGGCTACGTGGATTAATAGAAAGGCGATCTGGTAAAGCAGGTTTTGCGGTAGTGTCGTTCATGGTCATATTCTATATTGAATGAAGTATGCGCTATTGTAGGCAATACAAAGCTTTCGCTCAAGAGAGATAGTAGTAAATGTGTTTAAAAATGTACTAATTAATGAGTTGTGTATACAAATGAGATTGCGCTTGGAAAATATTTACAGAGGAGGTTTTGAAGATATTCGACTAAATAATTATAAAGGTAAATATATTAATGGGTTATCTCTAACCCACTAAATTGTTTAGCAATTAGATGCTAACAATGTTCTCGGCTTGTGGGCCTTTTTGACCTTGAGTAACAGTAAACTGCACACGTTGGCCTTCAGCTAAAGTTTTAAAACCGTCGCCAGAGATTGCGCTAAAATGTGCGAACACGTCAGCGCCAGATTCTTGCTCGATAAAACCAAAACCTTTTGCTTCGTTAAACCATTTTACTGAACCAGTAGTTGTAGTAGACATAATATGTATCCTAAAAAATTAATATAAGTGTGCCTGAAAAGAGGCGATTGAGCCGGAAAAAATAGTTAACTTGAGGATATCGCGTAGGATTATTACTAAAACAACGGGGTACTAACAAATAAAACAAAACTTCTTTCAAACTAGTATTCAAAATGGGTTATTACTAACCCATTAAATTGTGTAGCAATTAGATGCTAACAATGTTCTCGGCTTGTGGGCCTTTTTGACCTTGAGTAACAGTAAACTGTACACGTTGGCCTTCAGCTAAAGTTTTAAAACCGTCGCCAGAGATTGCGCTAAAATGTGCGAACACGTCTGCGCCAGATTCTTGCTCGATAAAACCAAAACCTTTTGCTTCGTTAAACCATTTTACTGAACCAGTAGTTGTAGTAGACATAATATGTATCCTAAAAAATTAATATAAGTGTGCCTGAAAAGAGGCGATTGAGCCGGAAAAAATAGTTAACTTGAGGATATCGCGTAGGATTATTACTAAAACAACGGGGTACTAACAAATAAAACAAAACTTCTTTCAAACTAGTATTCAAAATGGGTTATTGCTAACCCATTTTAACGAAAGCAATTAGATGCTAACGATGTTTTCAGCTTGTGGACCTTTTTGACCTTGAGTAACAGTAAACTGTACACGTTGGCCTTCAGCTAGAGTTTTGAAACCGTCGCCAGAGATTGCGCTGAAATGTGCGAAAACATCAGGACCAGATTCTTGCTCGATGAAACCAAAACCTTTTGCTTCGTTGAAAAATTTAACTGTACCAGTTGTAGTATTAGACATAATAGTATCCTAAGAATTAATAAAAGTGCGCCTTAAATTAGGCAATTTAACAGGAAGAAAACATACATTTAACTGAGGATAACGCGAAGGATTATTACTAAAACAACGTGGTACTTACAAATAAATAGGGTTTTCTGTCAACCCGATGCCAAGCAGGATAACAGTAAATTGAGCTATATACCAAGCCCTATTGTAAATTTATTTTAGAGTAAGTGCTTTATTAGTTTGTTTGTTTTTTAACTAACCAGTCATGATTTAGGTGATCTTTTTTGCGTCTGAATTTAAGTTAATTTTAATTTAATCAATGCTTTATGTTTGTATTAGCACGCGATTCTAGAGTAGGTAAAATGCAAGTTTTAAGTGGTTAAAACATGACCTAATTACCTACTGATTTTTTGATATATACCTTAAATAACTTGATTCATTAGCTCCAAATTACAAATCCAAGTATTAATAATGCAATCCAAAGTGTTTCAGCCACAATTAAAATAATGGGTTTCATACCTACTTCGGTAAGCTTTCCTAAATTAGTTTTCATTCCTATGGCTGAAATAGCCGCAATTAAAAAGAACTGCGAAAGTTCGTTAGCGGTTTCAAGTACTATTGTAGGAAGTGAAAAGCAGCTATTTATTATCATGAGTATTACAAAGCCAATTAAAAAACCAGGTACTTTAGGTAATTCTCCGTGTTTTTCTTTGTTTGAGCGATTAATAACGACCATCATAATAAGTACAACAGGTAGTAGCATGGCAACACGTACAAGTTTAGTTAGAGTTGCTATATCGCCTGTCTCTGGTGATACCGAATAACCTGCACCCACTACCTGGGCTACATCATGTATTGTGCCACCTAAAAATACGCCTGCATTATGGGCGTCAAACTCAAGATAATTAACCACAATAGGGTAGAGGATCATAGCAAGGGTCGACATAGCTGTTACGCCAATAACGGTTAATAAGGTGTCGCGCTCTTTATGTTCGCTGTTTGGCATAATAGACGAGATAGCCAGCGCAGCAGACGCTCCACAAATAGCAACCGAGCCACCTGTTAGTGCACCAAAGCGTTTTTGTAAGCCAAATGCGCGCGCTATTACTACGCCTAAAATAATAGTGGTAAATATGGCGCCCGCTAACATAAGTGCTGTTTGCCAACCCAGTGTTACTAAATCTCCCAGTGCTATGCGTGTGCCTAGCAGTACTATACCGACGCGCAAAACCGTGGTACCAGTAAAGTCGATACCTTTGGCGCAAGGGCTATCGCTTTGATACAAAAATGAGACTGCCGTACCCAGTAACAAAGCAAACAGCATGGCTGGCGCGCCGTAATGCTCACTCAAGAATAAAGCGGCAAGGCCAGTCATTGCAGCAATGCTGGCGCCTTGCCATAAAGGTGATATTTTACAGCTTAATTTACTACTTAAGCGCTGCATTACGCTTTAGCTGCGGTAAGTGCTACTAACACTTGGCGCTTACGTTCACCTGTAAAAGGGCGACGACCATGCATAGCCATTTCGTTATCAACTAAGGCTACATCGCCATCTTGCCATGCAAGATCAAAGGTAAATACTTTTGAAAGCTCAACAATTTTATCAAGTCCAGCTTTAGGAATGGCACTGCCATCGCCAAAGGTAATAGCAACCGATGGGTTTTCGCGTACGCCTTTCCAGCCCATGTAAGCGGCAATCAGTTGGTTATAAAAAACCTGTACGTTGTTTTCAAGAGTTACTACCGCAGGCAGTACCGGTGTAACGGCTTTTAGTGAGCCGTCTTCAAGCCATTCCCACTGGTAACCAAGTTCGGTTAATTTATTATGTGCTTCGTCTTTGGTTTCTACACTTAGCGTACTTTTCCAGCTTCGGCCTTGGCCTGATGTTGCGTCGTCAGCGGCTGGCATATAGGTGGTATATTTTAGGCCTTTGTGTTCAAAGTCATGGGCAAGCTTGCTGTCGTATTCTTTTAATGCACTAAATAACTTATCTGATCGGCAAAGAGGTGTTGCACCGCCTTCTTCTGCGGCCGATTTACAAAAGAAGAATAATTTACTTGGCGAAATAGGCGTTTGCGCCATTTCGTGATGTAAGTATATTTCTACATCTTTTGGCGCTTCGTTAGCTGTAAATACACGTTCGGTAAAATTAATACGTACCGCGTTAGACAGTGACTCTTTATAAGTAAAATTGTCATAATCAAACCCAGCTGAAAAAGTATCAAAGGTTTCGGCGCTATTAATAGGAAAGCCACGAAACAACACAGCACCTGAGCTGCGAAGTTTTGTAGCCAATTCACTTTTATTTGCGCGAATGAAAGCTACCGCTTCTTCAACGGTGCTGGCGTTATTGTTATTAACAACAATGCACGGAAAAACCGAATCATCGAATGTTAATTGAGTTGGCACTGAGGCGTAGTTAATTTCGGTAGCTGACATTGTATGTTCCTAATCGTAAATTGGGTGAAAACGGTTAAAGGCAGCTTCACAAAAGTGCCCAGGGTCGTTGAATCGGCGATTACTGTTAAGCGCAGAAATTTGCGCCATTTCTTGCTCTGTTAATTCAAAATCAAACAGTGTGAGGTTTTCTTTCATGCGTTCAAGTTTTGAGGTTTTAGGAATAATGGCAGTGCCGCGTTGCACGCCCCAGCGAAGAACTACTTGTGCTGGCGTTTTGCCATGATTGTGTGCGGCCGCTTTAACAACGCTTTGCTCAAGAACTGATTCAGTTTTATCAGCCATTTCTAGCTCAAGGTATGAAAGCGCACCCAGTGGTGAAAACGCAGTAACCGGAATATCGTACTGCTTTGCGAGTCTTACTAATCGCTCTTGCGTTAAATAAGGGTGCGACTCAATTTGCAACATAGCGGGTTTGATATTTGCGTAGGTCATTAAATCGTGAAGCAGTGCGCTTGAGTAATTACATACCCCAATGCGTTTTGCTTTGTTGCTGTGTACTTGTTCTTCCATTGCTTGCCACGTTAAATACAGTGGTACTTTTGCAAGCTCCATTTGTGGGTTTTGCGCCGTAGGGTCAACAAACCACTCTGGTGGATAGCGGGTTTCTATTGGCACAAATGTTTGCGCAATCGGAAAATGAATTAGGTATAAGTCTAGGTAATCTAGCTTTAAATCACTCAGTGTTTTATCAATCGCGAGGCCAACATGCTCTGGTGCATGAAAGGTATTCCACAGTTTTGATGTTACCCATAATTCTTCACGGGTACATAAGCCATCGTTTATTGCTTGGGCGATGCCATCGCCTACTTGTTCTTCGTTACCGTAGTCTGATGCGCAATCAAGATGGCGGTAACCTGCCTTAATGGCTTGGTATACCGTTTGTGCACAATCTTCTTGCGCGACTTTCCATAAACCGAACCCTACTGGAGGGATATTATTTAATGAACTCATTGGGAATTCCTGTTAAAAATGCATAATGACTTAGGTCTTGTATAAGACATAAGTTATTATACGAATCAAACAGTGTCAATACTGTGTTAACAGCAAAGCAGTAAATGGTTCAGTTAAAAAACCTACAGGCAGCAAAAAGGCAGCGTTTGCTGCCTTTAAAAAATATTTAATTATTATGCGCTAAAGTGGGTTTTTAGCACTAAACACGCTTTTAATTAATCAAGTTCAATTTGATAGTGGTAATGATCGCTACGGCATTTGCTTTGGCGATATTCAATACGTTTACCTTCGATTGATTCGGTAATGCGTGATACCAACAGCAGTGGATCGCCAGCTTTTATAGCAAGCATTTTGGCATCATCCATTGTAGCAAGTACGGCTTTAATACTGTCTTGGGTTTTGTGTACAGTTTGGTTAAATTTGGTCTGATAGTAATGGTACAATGTATGCGGAATATCACTACTTTGATGTATATCAGGAAAGTAGCTTTGTGGTAGGTATATAGTTTCGCTCATGCAAAATTCGTTATCAAGAATACGCCTACGAACAAGCTTGGTAACTTTGTCTTTTTTATTGAGTTGTAACGCTTCTATTACTTCAACTGGCGCTGCACAAAGCTCAACCGATAGCAGTTCAGCCTTTGGCAAGTCGGCACCTTTACCGTCTGCTTGTAACGGAAAAAACCTGAATAAGGCATCTTGCGCAGTATGTTGCGATACAAACGTACCAACGCCCTGGCGACGAGTTACTATTTTATTGTCGGTTAATAAGTTTAGTGCTTTACGAACTGTACCTTGGCTTACGTTAAATTCTTCAGCAAGGCGAAATTCGCTTGGTAGTGCTTCGCCAGGTACCCAGCGTCTTTCAACAATGAGCTGTTTAATATAATCAGCCACTTGTAAGTAAAGTGGTTGAAAAGCCAAGCTTGGGCCACTTAATTTGTGATCAAACATAGAGTTACTCATTATTATTTACCATTAAATTTAATCCACCTGTAGTTATAGCATAGGTGAAACCTTTTACGCATATTTGCGCTAGCTCAATTAAACGTGAACTACTGCTGTAATGTTTAATAGGCGCAAAATATACATTATGCCTAAAAACAAATCGTTACACTACAATAGCTCACCCTTAGGAAATTAAAAGTGCTCAGTATTTCTTTTGAACTCATTTTGCTTATGGCGCTGTGCCTAAGCCTTGCCACTGTAATGCAAACTCTTAGCGGGTTTGGCTTTGGGTTGCTGGTGGTTGCAAGCTTTACGTTGCTTGATGTATTGCCACTCACGGCAACTACATTTTTAGTGAGTTTGCTGGGGTTAGTTAATTCAACAACCGTGGTCGTTAAAAACCGCAGTTCGGTAAAAGTACCCGAGCTAAAACTTATGTTGTATACCGGTATTCCGCTAATGCTGTTAGGTTTTGTGCTACTTGAATATATGTCGTCGCATTTAACACACTATTTAAACTTTGCTTTAGGTGTAAGTATTTTGCTTTGCTGCGCTTTAATGCTGATTGGCCGTGAGCGTACAAATAAACAAAGTCGTCCTCGTTCATTTTTAATAGCCGGTGGAGTAAGTGGGTTACTTGGTGGGTTGTTTTCAACCTCAGGGCCGCCGCTTGTGTTTCAATGTTATAAGCAAAGTTGGTCCATTGAAGCTATTCGCAGTACGTTATTAGCGGTATTTACTATTGGTGGACTAGTACGTGTAGGTATCGCTTTATTTGGTACTTTACCTGGGCTCGACATTATGTTTTTAATTGCAGCGGCTATTCCTTTAGTGTTGCTAGTTACGCATTTTGCTCGTAAATTAACGCCCTACGTTGACGCTAAATGGGTACGTATTATAGCAATTGCATTGCTTGGCCTAAGTGGTGTATCGCTGGTGGCAACATCGGCGCCGGGTATATTTTAAAAATCGCGATGTAAATAATTCATCTTGAGTTTATTTACGTTGACATGGGGATTACAATTATTTAACTTGTGTCTTATACAAGACTAATAATTGGTTAAGGAACTCCCATGAATGCATTTGAATTACGTGAGCCAGACTGGAACGCAATAGAGCCAGCACGCTTAACCGCACAGCCAAAGTTGCAAGGTAATGTGCTGGTTTTGCCCACTCAGTTTGGTGATATTAGCGTAACGATAAGCCAGTTTGGTTTACGTTTAAATGCAGGCACCACGCATGACGAGCAATTTAAAATATTAACCAAAACCCCATCAGAATACCCCCTCACACTTAGCAAAAACAATAATGATTACAGCGTAAGTGGTGGCGAATACCGCCTAGAATTTTACAGCGACCCTTTTCATTTCAAACTTTATAAAAACGATGAGCTAGTACAGCAATCAGCAACTGATGGTCACTTTGTACGCCAGCACCGTTTACCGCCACTAGCTAAAACAGATAACGGCTGGATATTAAGCCTAGAGCTTAACTACGACGAAGCCGTGTATGGTCTTGGCGAAAAATGGGGCAAGCTTGATAAACGCGGCCAACTTATTCGTTCATACAACCACGATGCGCTAGGTGTTAACGCCGAAAAGTCTTATAAAAATACCCCGTATGCTTGGAGCCCAGAAGGCTGGAATTTGTTTGTACATACACCCGCACCGGTAACTCATGGCGTAGGTTATGCACTTTGGTCGCAACGTGCATATGTATGTTTAGTTGAAGATGACGCGCTAGATGTATTTTTATATCAAGAACAAACACCTGCCCAAAGCATCAACCGTTACTGCGAGCTAACAGGTTTTGCACCGGTACCACCGCAGTGGAGCTTTGGTGTTATTTTATCAAAAGCGTATTACAAAGATGCTGACGAATTACTCAGTGTTGCCCGCGAAGTACGCGCTAAAAATATGCCGTGCGACGTAATTACTCTTGATGGCCGTGCATGGCAAGACACCGACACCCGTTTTGCATTTGAATGGGACCCAACACGCTACGCCGACCCAAAACCTGTGCTTGATGAATTAAAAGCGATGGATTTTAAAATTTGTGTGTGGGAATACCCGATGATCTCGGTAAATAACCCATTATTTGCTAAAGCGGCCGAAAACGGTTGGCTAATAAAAGACAAACGCACAGGCAAAGCGTATCAGTACGAGTGGGATTTAAGCCCATTTGGCGAAGTACTTACGCCGCTGCCAGAATCGGGTATTTTAGATTTTACGCACCCTGATGCTTACGAATATTGGCTCGAATCGCATAAGCCTTTGTTTGAGCTTGGCGTAGATATGATAAAAGCGGATTTTGGCGAGCAGCTAGAAGACGACAATATGATATCTCACAGTGGTGATAGCGGTATTAGGCTGCACAACGTTTACAGCATGTTGTACAACCGCTGCGTTTTTGAGGCCGCCGAAAAATACTGTAAAACTGGGCCATTTTTGTTTAGCCGTTCAGCATGGACGGGCAGCCAACGTTTTCCTGCACAGTGGGGCGGCGACCCGCAAGCCGATTGGCAGGGTTTAGCGGCAAGCATTCGTGGCAGTTTAGCGTGGGGTATGTCGGGTGGGCCATTTTTTGCAACTGACATTGGTGGTTTTTACAAAGACACCCGCGACGCAGAACTTTACGTGCGCTGGGCACAAGCGTCGGTATTTAGCGCACATATGCGCTTACACGGTATTGGTCCTCGCGAACCGTGGTCTTACACCGAGCAAGCAAGTGATGCGGTATTTGCAGCACTTAAATTACGCTACCAGTTAATTCCGTACTTACAAACATGTGCAGAGCAAGCGCAGCAAACAGGCTTGCCGATTCAGCGTGCCATGGTATTGGCATTTCCTGATGATGTACTGGCACATAGTTTTGATCAGCAATTTATGTGCGGTGAAAAATTACTGGTTGTGCCGTGTGTAGTACCAAATGGTAAAGTTAAGTTTTATTTACCGCAAGGCAATTGGATTCGCTTCCCCGATAAACAAGTTTACGAAGGGAGTAAGTACTACGAGCACACACTCGCACTTGAAGAAATGGCAGTATTTGTACGCGAAGGCGACAGCCTAATGCTTGGCCCAGAGGTTCAACACACAGAACAAGACATGAGCCAATTAACAGCATGGCCTAAATAAAACTCGGCTTAATAAAAAACACACACAACACACATACAACACACAATAATAAAGATATTAGCTTACTTTTTACCGAGTAAAGTAAGCTAAAAGGGGCGCAAGATGGAAGGTATGAACATTACCATGACACTGCTATCGTGCTTGGCGTTTATGGCGCTGGTGGGATATATCTCGTACCAAAAAACCAAAGGGGAAGTTAACACCCAAGATGGCTACTTTTTAGCGGGTCGTGGGTTAACAGGTACATTTATAGCAGGGTCGATGATCCTCACTAACTTATCGGCCGAGCAACTAATTGGCCTTAATGGCTCAGCTTATGGTTACAACCTAAGCTCAATGGCGTGGGAAGTAACCGCAGGGATCTCAACCATTATTATGGCGTTGATCTTTTTGCCTCGTTATTTAGCGGGCGCGTTTTCTACCTTACCTGAATTTTTACGGGATCGTTTTGACGATACCGTACGACGCATGACGGTGATCTTATTTATGGTAGGGTATTGTTTTATAACGATCCCTTCTGTTTTGTACTCAGGATCAATTGCCGTACTTAGACTTTTTGATGTACCCACCTTATTAAATATGAGCTACCAAGCAAGCCTAATTGTGACCATTATTACAGTGGGTTCAGTTGGGGCTATTTATGCTGTATTTGGTGGTTTAAAGGCGGTTGCGGTATCAGATACTATTAACGGTGTTGGGTTATTAATTATTGGTATTTTAGTGCCAACACTGGGCTTAATTGCATTGGGTGATGGTAGTTTTTCAGAAGGGTTAAGCACCCTAGTAAACACCGACACAGAAAAGCTCAATGCTATTGGTAGTAGCGATGATCCCGTGCCATTTGGCACTATTTTTACAGGGATGATCTTAGCTAATTTGTTTTATTGGGGCACTAATCAGTATGTGATCCAGCGTACATTGGGCGCTAAAAACTTAGTTGAAGGTCAAAAAGGGGTGTTGTTTTCAGGGTACTTTAAAGTGCTAGTACCGTTTATGATGATGATCCCAGGCGTTATTGCTTACCATCTTTATAAACACGAAAGCCTGCCAACTATCGATTTAGCTTACCCACATTTGGTAAAAGAAGTACTTCCACAGTATTTATCTGGCTTCTTTTTGGCCGTATTGCTAGGTGCTGTATTTAGCTCATTTAATTCATTGCTCAATAGCGCGGCGACCTTATTTTGCTTAGACGTTTATAAGCCAATGAAAAAAAATAAAGTAACAGACAGCCAACTTATAAAAGTAGCCAAAATTACCAGTATTGTTATTGCCATATTGTCGTTTATAACTGCGCCATTATTGATGTTTGCGCCTGAAGGTTTATGGCACATTATTCGTGTGTTTACAGGTTTCTACAACATTCCGGTCATCACAATTGTATTGGTTGGTTTATTTACTCGAAAAGTGCCTGCACTGGGCGCTAAAGTCGCGATTATATTCCATATTATTGCCTACACCTTGCTTAAATTTGTATGGGATGTAGACATTAACTTTATTCATATTTACGCCATTTTGTTCATAATTGAATTGGCAATAATGCTGGGTATTGGTTACTACAAACCACTTAAAACACCATGGCAATTTACACGCAAAGCTGAGGTAGACCTTAATCCTTGGAAATACGCATTACCTTGTGCAATTGTATTAGTAGGCTTGATTGTTAGCTTGTATATATTGTTTTCGCCGCTCGGATTAGTGGGTGGAACCAGTGTGTACTTTGTACCAAGTTTAGTTGCTGTTTGGTCTACTGTTTTAGTGCTTAGCTGGTGGAGTGTACGTCGTTGGCAGGTTCGTTACGAAAATAGCTTAGCGCGTATTGGGGCTAAAAACGCCGCATAACGTGCTGCCATATTCTATACACCAAACTTAAATCACATTTAATTCACATAATGTTTGCATTAGTAAGATGGTTTGTTTAAATTTAAAGCTCTTATATAAGATATAAGAGCTTTAAGGAAAGTATCACACACACTGACACCGCTTTTTAGCAACTCACACAATTGCTAGCGCGGTACCACACAGCACACGCACAATATGGAGAATGACATGAGAGCTAAAAAGTCCGTCTTAAGCTTGGCAGTCACGTTAGCAATGACAACCGGTTTAGCGCTTAGCGCGCAGGTACAAGCACAGCAAGAGCAAACCGAACAAGAACAACAAAAAACAGAAACAGCTAAAAACGATACATTTGAAAAAATAGTCGTTACTTCACAAAAAAGAACGCAAAGTTTAAACGAAGTACCTGTTGCGGTATCGGTACTTAATAGCGATCAAATTAATTCAGCTTTTGCTAATAACATGGAAGGCTTACAGTCACTTGTTCCTTCGGTTAGCTTTAGAAAAGGCACCACAACACGTAACTCAGCGCTAACAGTGCGTGGTATTGGTACTATTTCATTTAGTATTGCTGCCGAACCAAGTGTGGCAACTGTTGTTGATGGCGTGGTACTTGGCCGCTCGGGTCAAGCATTTGCCGATTTATACGACGTAGACCGCATTGAAGTATTACGCGGGCCACAAGGTACGTTATTTGGCAAAAACGCCTCAGCAGGTGTGGTAAATATTACCACTAAAGATCCGTCGTACGACACAACCGGCAGCGTAGAAACCTCGTTTTATCAAGATAACGAATACCGTTTTAAAGGTGTTATAAGCGGCGGTTTAACCGACGATTTAGCCGCTAGCTTAACGGTATTTAAAGGCAAGTTTGACGGTTACATTGATAACGTTTATAACAACGAAAAAGTAAACGGTTATGACCGCGAAGGTGCACGTGCTGTATTTAAATACGAGCCAGAGGACGACTTAAGCGTAAAGTTTATAGCTGAGTTTTATAACGCAGATGACGACTGTTGTGCCGATTTAGAAGCCCTGCCAAGTGGTCGTAATCCTGATTCAAAAGCAGCGCCAAACAGTAACGGCATTGTGGATGGTGTAGCCGATATTGACCTAGACCAGCGCAAAGTTGACCATGACTACGAGTCGCGCACAATTGACGAACATAGCGCATTTTCGGTGCAAGTTGATAAAACAATTGGCGACTATACGTATACTTCAATTACTGCACAGCGTTCATGGGATAACACAGAATACCGCGAAGGCGACTTTACCTCTATTGCTGGCGACAGCAGTGAGCCGGTATTTGGCGCGCCGTTTCAGTTACATGATATTGGTGCACAGCAATGGGATCAGTTTTCACAAGAGTTTAGAGTTACATCAAACCTAGCTGGGCCATTTAATTATGTTGCCGGCTTATTTTATTGGAACATGGATTCACAACGTAACTTTACTCGCGATGCAAGTTGCCAAAATAATGGTGGTCAGCTTGATAGCGCAATGGCTTTTTACGCGCAAAATAACTTATCGGGCGCTGAGCTTGATACAGCACTTGCTGATTTAGAAGGTTACACACAAGGCCTAGGCGTTAGCTGTAACGCAAACGATATTGTATCGGCCACTGCTTTTATGAGTACAGAATTTAATAACTGGGCAGCCTTTGCCGATGGTACCTACGATTTATCTGAAGATTTACGCGTTTTATTTGGTATTCGTTACACCGACGATGAAGTGTCTTACACGCATCGCCGTGTAAGTAATGATGTATATGGCCGCACCGGTGTAGGCGTGCGCCCAGCAACACTTAATACAGATGATGAAGGCAAAGCCGAAGAAACCAACGTATCGGGTCGTCTAGGTATGCAATACGATTTAGGCGATGGCCAAATGGTATACGGTACTTACTCGCAAGGTTACAAAGGCCCAGGTTTTAATATTTATTATAACTTTAACCCTGACAACGACAGCCGCGAAATAGCACCTGAAGAGTCAGACGCTTATGAAATAGGCTACAAATACGCAAGCCGCGAATTTGTATTTAACATGGCTCTTTTCAGAACCGAAATTGAAGGCTTTCAAGCTAACAACTTTGACTGTTCAGACGGCACCTGTATTACCCGCTTAACCAATGCGGGCGATGTAAGTACACAAGGTGTTGAAGTTGACTTTATGTGGGCTGCAACAGAGTCGCTAACGCTTACCGGTGGTGTTGCTTACATTAAAGCCGAAATTGACGAGTTTAATTGTCCGGCAGAAGTAGCTGCGGGTTCGTGTACTGACCGCTCAGGTTTAGATGTACCATTTTCGCCAGATCTTAAATACTCACTAACGGCTGATTACTTTATTGAAACCGACCATGGTTTTAACGTACACATAAACAGCTCATACATTTACACCGATGAGCAATACTCAGACCTACCAGACAACGTAGGCGAATTCAATCCAGCTGCTTTATTACCAGATTACGGTATTTTAAATGCAAGTGTGGGTTTGTCGTTTAAAGATGACGCGTTTAGGGTATCGCTTATTGCTAAAAACTTAACCGACGAAAGCTACGTAACTACCTACAGTGGCGATAACTTCCGTTACCAAATACCGCGCGATGCAGAGCGCTACTTTGGGGTATCGTTTAAAGCACGTTTTTAATATTTAAATAACTCCCTCAATAATTTCCCTTAAAAGCGCAACGTTTAACACGTTGCGCTTTTTTTGTGACTTATTTTTGTAATAGTTTAGTCATCTTACTTTCATCAAAATTACCTTTATCAGTCACATCTGTTTTCTATAGTGCAGCGGTTGATCTTTTTTGTGTTTACACATTTCAAAAAATAACCACTAAACAATGGGAATTACGGATGAAAATTAAAAAAGTCGCTGCGGCAATCGCGCTAACATTTGCGTTTAGCGCAGTTAGCCATGCTGATGTACTACCGCAAAGCCAAAAAGACAGCAGCTGGTATAGCGCTGCGCAAACTAAACTAACAACAAAAACAGCACAAGCGCAGGCTACACAAGCCACTAAAGCTAAAAACGTCATTTTATTTGTTGGCGATGGCATGGGTATTTCTACACTTACCGCCGCGCGCATTTTACAAGGGCAGCGTAATAATCAATCTGGCGAAGAAGGTTATTTAAGTTTTGAAGAGTTCCCGTACTCTGCACAAGTTAAAACGTATAACGTAGATGCTCAAACTCCCGACTCAGCAGGCACGATGACGGCTATTATTTCGGGTGTAAAAACCGATGTGGGCGTTATTGGTGTAGACGAAGATATTGAACGCGGCGTGTGTTCAACAGTAGCAGGTAATGAGCTAATTACCGCGACCGAATTAGCTGAAATTAAAGGGCTATCTACCGGTATTATTTCTACAGCACGTATTACTCATGCAACTCCTGCTGCAACGTATGCTAAATCGGCTGACCGTAACTGGGAAGATGTATCAGATATGCCAGAAGATGCCGTAACGGGTGGCTGTGAAGACATTGCATCGCAACTGGTTAACTTTGAAAAAAACCTAGAAGCACGATTTGTAGGTACCGACGTAGACGGTCTTGATTTTGTAATGGGTGGCGGTCGTCGTCACTTTTTACCAAAAGACGAAACAGCTAACTCAACAGATGCTGTAAGCGCTATAGAAGGCGACCGTACTGACGAGCGCAACTTAGTGACTGAGTGGCAAACACAATACCCAGATGCCACGTATGTGATGGATCAAACAGGCTTTGATGCAATAGCAGACGACGCCACTAAAGTATTTGGCTTATTTAACGAATCCCACATGCAGTACGAAGCTGACCGCGCAAACGATGTAGCGGGCGAGCCTTCGCTTACCGATATGACCACTAAAGCAATAGAAGTGCTTGGTAAAAACGATAACGGATTTTTCTTAACGGTTGAGTCGGGTCGAATTGACCACGCGCACCACGCGGGTAATGCATACAATGCGCTTAACGACACCATTGAGTTTGCTAAAGCCGTGCAAGCAGCGATAGATAACACCAATCCAGAAGAAACCCTTATTTTAGTAACCGCCGATCACAGCCATGTATTTACTATTGCAGGCTACCCTAAGCGTGGTAATCCAATTTTAGGTCAAGTAGTTGCAGTAGGTGCAACAACACCAAGCTTAGCCGCTGACGATATGCCGTACACCACAGTCGGTTACGCAAATGGCTTAGGTTTTAGAAATTTAGGCAGTGAGACCGATGCTGATGCAAGTTACACAAGTGCTGCTGTAGCAGGGCGTGTTGAGCTAAATGGCGTTGATACAACAACCCCAGGTTTTCACCAAGAAGCAACTGTACCAATGGGGTCAGAAACACACGCAGGTGAAGACATATCTTTACATGCAAAAGGTCCAGGTGCTCAGCTAGCACAAGGCGTAATTGAACAAAACGTTGTATTTCATTTAATTAATCAAGCTCTTGAACTAACTCAGCAATAATGGCGGCTAACATGAACAAATTAACGGTACTTTCTTTGGCAGTAATGGTCGCGCTAGCAGGTTGCTCGAGTGACGATAACAAAAATGAAAACAATATTATCGCAGTAGATAACGCTATTGCAGTGGGCTCTGAGCAGTGTATTAATGGCGGTGTAGAGACGCAAGTAGGCGCAGATACCAATAATAACGATGTACTAGATAGCGATGAAGTTAACTCAACTAACTTAGTGTGTAATGCACCTGCAACCTCGTTAACAAGCGAGCAGTTAGCCTCGCTCACTAGTAATACTTGGTTTAGTGAAGCACAAACAAAATTAGGTGCTGCACAAACAGCCAGCAGCAACATTGTTACTGAATCAGGCAAAGCTAAAAATGTTATTTTATTTGTTGGCGATGGTATGGGTATTTCTACCATAACCGCAGCACGTATTTTAGCGGGTCAGTTAGAGGGTGAAATGGGTGAAGATCACCAGTTAAGCTTTGAAACTATGCCTTTTTCGGGCTTTGTAAAAACATACAACGTCGATGCGCAAACGCCAGATTCGGCAGGAACTATGACTGCAATGGCATCGGGTGTTAAAACCGACGCGGGCGTTTTAGGTATAGATGAAGCGGTTGAACGCGGTAATTGTGCATCAAGCAAAGGGCACGAACTTGTTACCTCGTTAGAGCTTGCTGAAATTGCAGGCAAAGCAACAGGGATTATTTCTACAGCGCGTATTACTCACGCAACCCCAGCTGCAACGTATGCTAAATCGGCAGAGCGTAACTGGGAAGATATCTCCGATATGCCTGAGTCAGAAACCGCGTGTGAAGATATTGCATCGCAACTAGTTAACTTTGAAGCCAACCTAGAAGCACGCTTTAGTGGTGTTGATGTAGACGGTATTGACGTAGTAATGGGCGGCGGTCGTCGTCACTTTTTACCAAAAGATGCTGCGTTTAATTCAGCCGATGCAGTAAGTGCAGTTGAAGGGGATAGAACCGATAACCGCGACTTAACCGCAGAGTGGAAAACGCAATATCCAAATGGCACATATGTTATGGATCAAACGGGTTTTGATGCAATAAGTGACGACGCCACTAAAGTGTTTGGCTTATTTAACGAATCCCACATGCAATACGAAGCTGACCGCGCAAACGATGTTGCAGGCGAACCTTCGCTTTCACAAATGACCGAAAAAGCAATAAACGTGCTTGATAACAACGAGCAAGGTTTTTTCTTAACGGTTGAGTCGGGTCGAATTGACCACGCGCATCATGCGGGTAACGCTTATAACGCGT
Organism: Pseudoalteromonas sp. NZS37; assembly: GCF_015864265.1. Classification (NCBI taxonomy): domain Bacteria; kingdom Pseudomonadati; phylum Pseudomonadota; class Gammaproteobacteria; order Alteromonadales; family Pseudoalteromonadaceae; genus Pseudoalteromonas; species Pseudoalteromonas sp. NZS37. Next base: position 35,523 of record NZ_JADYXL010000010.1, read on the forward strand.
TAAACGACACTATTGAGCTTGCTAAAGCCGTTAAAGTGGCGATGGAAAACACCAACCCAGAAGAAACTTTAATAGTTGTAACAGCCGATCACAGCCATGTATTTACCATTGCCGGTTACCCTAAACGCGGTAACCCAATTTTAGGTAAAGTGGTTGCCGTGGGCGAAACTGAGCCAAGCCTCGCCGCCGACGATATGCCTTATACAACTGTTGGCTACACTAATGGTTTAGGTTACAGAGATTTAGGCGATGAAACCAATGCCGATGCATCTTACTTAGCCGCACCGGTAACAGGGCGTGTTGACTTGAGCGATGTTGATACAACAACACCGGGTTTTCACCAAGAGTCGTTAGTACCACTTGGCTCAGAAACACATGCCGGTGAAGATGTTGGCGTTTATGCAATGGGACCAGGTGCACATTTGGTAACAGGCACAAACGAGCAAAGCTTTTTATTCCATGTAATGGACTTTGCCGCTGACTTTGTAAAAACAGCAGACGAAAAACTAGCGCAATAAATACCGGCTAGTTATAAATTTAGTTAAATATATCTAAATAAAAAACCCCGCCTACTTTGCGGGGTTTTTGTCATTAAACTGACATTTATAATCGTTATGTTATTGCCATAAACTTGAAATATAAATAAGAGATAGCTAAATGAAAAAAGCGTTATTAATAATTGCCACGCTTGTAAGTACAAGTAGCTTTGCCTCGCAATGTGATATTGATGCCAAGCATTTAAAAGCCGATTATAAAATTACCAACAGCCATAAAGCGCAGCAAAGTAGCGAGTCACTTACCCTTTGGCGAAACAATCAGCAAGTAGCGCATCAAAGTGAAGTAATAACCGAACTTTGGCAGCACTTAGCTAATAATCAAATACGACCAATACGTTACTTTAACGCCCAGCAACGCGGTATTGAATACCAACCATCTGAGGTACGCGGCGTACAAAACTGGAGTGCTAAAAGTCAGCTGGTGGATACACATTTAATCGAAAAAATGACCTTAGTAAGCACACAAGGCAAAGGCTGTGATGAAGTAAAAAACTATACACTGAGCGAAAATGGCAACGACTTTAACCTCGCCTTTTTTACGCATTCAAAATTAGTTAAAACATTTAGTATTAGTAATAAAAAAAGCCAAACAAGTACATTGCTAAGCCTTAATAATGTAAACACTAATGAGCCATTAATTAGTGCTCAATTTGCACAGTGGGATCGCTTTCAAACTACCGATTACGCCGACATTGGCGATAACGAAAATGACCCATTTTTAGCTAAAATGATAAACCTTGGTTTTATTGAGCACGGCGCAACTGGCTTTTATAACCCGCAGGGCGAGGCTATTCAAGGCGGACACCACCACTAGTTTTTTAAATGTTGTAGTTCATAGTTTGTTTGCTTTTTTGAGTGACGTTTACACTTTGACGGGCAGCTATGGACTATAAGCAGAAATTAAGTGGGCTTTTTAATGTAAGTCATTGCCAACAAAGTAATCTTATTGAGTAACCTTCCTCTTACTTCCAAAGTTACTCACCTTTCATATGACGTTATAGTTGGCAATAATTTACATTCTTTGATATTAATAGAAGTTCACACTATAGGGACGCTTGTAAAAGTAAGGAAAAGCCCTCTGATAAAGCTGCTATAAGCCTAGGAGAACGAATAGTGAAAGTAGCCTCCAAAAAAGCAAAAAACCAATCTAGCTCTCTATACATGAAAATTCTCAATTCTCTTGAGAATAAAAACTACAGATACAGAACTATACATGGGATTTCCAAAGAAACAGGTTTACCTGAAACCCAAATCATTTCAATAATTGAGAAGCATTCGAATGATGTTGTTCAATTGTATCGAACTGATAAAGCTGGTCACCGACTATACAGTACTCGCAAAAAATATAATAAAACGGCGGGTATATCTGAAAAAGTAATGGGGGTTTTTCTCAACCGTGTCTACTGAGATTGCTATATTCGGCGTTAATATAGCGCAAACAACTTTTGTTAACTTAGCTGGACTATTTGGTGGCTTTTTTCCATTTATCGTTGACCTAATACAACGTCAAAATATTGAAAAAACAAAAAGAACTGAGTTGTGTAAGCTCTTTTATTTTTTAAAGTTAATATTGCTACCTATCTGCGCATTGATTATTACAGCTTTTGCTTCTAGTTCCGGTAATGTAACTACATGGTTAGCCGCGTTATATTTAGGTGCTACCTTTCCTGTGTTTGCTCAAAAAGCCGTAGCTTTAAAACCAGCAACTTTAGATACGAAAAACGGAGCTTAGAATTATATTAAGAGCTTTAAAATTAAAAATAGTTGGTTATGCTCCTATGTCACTAAATTTTAATCAACTATTTTCAATCTTATTGAGGAACTACCATCACCAGTTAACAGCACAAATATAATTAACTAATACTACTCCAAATGAGCATCATCAGGCTTTTTGGGTCTATCAGCTAGCTCTGTTAGGCCGTCTTCGCAGTCGCCGCTGTCGCAGGTATTTAAATCGTCTTGTGCTTGTTTATCTTGTTGCAGCACTTGCTTTAAATCTTCCATACGTTGGCGCACGGCTACGCCGTAGCTAGCGTCGTCGCCCCATAATGCAGCAAGTTGCAGCACTGCAGCGCGGTCGTGGTCTCTAAATAGCTTACCAGCACGCTCTGCATCTTGCTTAGTGTTACCTAGCAACTCGAGTGCTTCTACGGCAAGGTTAATAGCTGAGTCGACGGTTTCGCGGTTAAACGCATCTACTTTTAAATTAAGTAACTGATACGCATGGCGGCGGTCGATTGCGCGAGCAACAATTTTTAACTGCGGGTAGTTTTTATGCGCGAGCTTAATTATCTCAATAGTTTTATCGGGGTTATCAATTGCAATTACTAGCATTTGCGCGGTGTGTGCGCCTGCGGCTTCAAGGAGTTCTTGGCGTGCTGCATCGCCATAAAATACAGTATTGCCAAAACGGCGTAGTAATTCTATTTGGCTAGGGCTGTGATCAAGTACGGTAATTTCGTAGCCTTGCGCGTGCAGTAAACGCCCCATAATTTGGCCAAAACGTCCGTAGCCCGCAATAATTACGTGCTTAGCGGTGCTAATTTGCTCTGGCTTATCAAACTCGGGCAGAGCACTGCTGCTGCGTTTTTGTATTTGCTCATAAACCATAAGTAATAACGGCGCTATTAGCATTGATACCGCCACAACCAAAGTAACAAGGCTGGTTTGTTCGGGCGTTAAAATACTTAAGGTGGTGGTTACGCTTAAAAGTACAAAGGCAAACTCACCCCCTTGGGCAAGTGCTAAGGCAAATAATAACTGCTGTTTGCTGTTAATTTTAAAGGTAACGGCAAGGGCAAATAAAATGCAGGCTTTAACCACAATGAGTAAAACCACTAAGCCTATAACAGTACTAAACTCGTTAAATAGCAGTTCAAAGTTAATTGATGCGCCAACAGTTATAAAAAACAATCCTAAAAGTAAGCCTTTAAAGGGTTCTATATCGGCTTCTAATTCGTGTCTAAATTCACTCTCGGCAAGTACTACGCCTGCTAAAAAAGTCCCCAAAGCTGGCGATAAACCAATACTTTGCATAACTAGCGCAATAGCGACCACTAAAAACAGTGCAAAAATAGTAAATATTTCGCGCATGTGTGTTTGGGCAATGTATCTAAATAACGGCGCCGATACATATTTACCGCCGGCAATAATAGCGGCAATAACCGCAACCGATACACATACTTGTTGCCATACCGGCCAGCTCGAAATAATCGAATCGCTGATTTCTTTTGTGCTAGTTTGCGGGGCAAATGCAAGCAGTGGCAATAGAGCTAAAATAGGAATAATGGCGATGTCTTGAAACAGCAATACCGAAAATGCGTTTTGTCCGGCTTCTTGCTTTAGCCAGCCTTTTTCTTCAAGGCTTTGCAGCACAATAGCGGTAGAGGAGAGCGCGAGCATTAAACCAATGGCGAGTGCGGTTTGCCAATGCATGGCAAAAAACCAATAACAAAACGCAAAAATTGCCGCTGCCGTTAACACAACTTGTAAGCCGCCAAGCCCTAAAATAGAGTGGCGCAATGTCCATAAACGCGAAGGTTGTAGCTCAAGGCCTACTAAAAAAAGCATCATTACTACGCCAAATTCAGCGAAGTGCATTACATCGGTTTGATCGCCCACAACACCCAGCGCATAAGGGCCAATGAGTATGCCGGCAATTAAATAACCTAACACAGAGCCAAGTCCGACTCGTTTTGCAATAGGGACAGCTACTATGGCTGCTGCTAAATAAATTAAAGCAATTTCTAACACGCGTTTATCCTAAGTCATTCTATTTATGCTCAAGGTATTTGAGCATAAATAGAATGACTTAGGTTCTTATAAAATACAATAATTCATGTGGCTGAAAATACGTTATTTTTAGCTCATACTGTTAGTCAGCTACTTTTACTGAACCGCTAATATTATCGATACTTACATCGCCCGAGCCCGACTCAGTAATAGTCAGCCCCTTTGCATGATTAACGCGAATATCACCCGAACCGTCTTCAATTGTTACGCTTGAGCCAATATGCTCAATGATCATGTCGCCAGAGTTATCATCAACATTAACTGCACCGCTTATATGGCTTATTACTAAATCACCCGATCCATCTTCAACGTTTAGCGAACCGGTTATGTTGCTCACGTGCATTTCGCCAGAACCATCGTCAATAGTTGCATTGCCACTTACGTTGTTTATATGAATACTGCCAGAGCCGTCGGTTAATTCTAAATTACCTGCGATGTTTTCAAAGTTTACTTCACCTGAGCCATCGTCAATAGTTGCATTGCCACTTACGTTGTTTATATGAATACTGCCAGAGCCGTCGGTTAATTCTAAATTACCTGCGATGTTTTCAAAGTTTACTTCACCTGAGCCATCGTCAACAGTTAGGTTTTTAGCACCGCTTATAGTTAAGTCCCCCGAGCCGTCTTTTACATTAATATTGCTTTGCATAGCATTTATAAAAATGTCGCCAGAGCCATCATCAATATCTAAATTTAGATTACTTGGCACAGTAACCACTAAATTAATACTTGGAGATTGACCACTGTAAAAGCTAATACCATTACGGCTTTTATTTTGGGCAACAAGCTTTGCCTGTTTACCGTCTTGCTCGAGCGTTAGCTCGTATTCGTCTTCAATGTCGGCTGTGTAAATAGTGGCATCAACACTAATGCTGGTGGCCGTTTTTGAGCCTTTTATTTCAAGGCTACCTGCGCCGCTTAACACATTTAAATATTCAAGATTATTGCTTGGCAGTGATAGCTGTTGAGTTTGCTTTACTGAGGCAACGCTTGGCGATATATGAAATACACAGCCACTTAATAATAAAATTCCGCCAATAAGTGAAAGTGGTTTTGCAATGCTTAATTGTGTTGATGAGCTCATGTTTAGTCCTTTGGTATTTATTGTTTGTATTTATATAAACAATATAGAGCAAAAATGAGGCCGAAATGTAAGCTGTTGTTTTATATAGGGTGGTGGTTTTTTATGAAAGTTGAAATACTAATAAGTGGTTAAAATAACTAATTATTAATATAAAAGGATGCGCGATGCATCCTTTTATAATTGCTCTGCTTTTATTAGGGAACTAATTAAAAGCTGTAAGTAATGTTACCGTATAAAAAGCGTCCGTCTAATCCGTAAGGCGCATACGGTGTGTACGGGAATATTTGGCCAAAGTCAGAGTAACCAATGTTATCCGCGGTGGCTTGTGGGTACTGATCGAACAAGTTGTTTGCACCAACGGCAAATTTCCAATATTCGTCTGGACGGTATGCCACTTCTAGGTCGGTGATCCATTTAGGGTCTAGGTATTCATCGCGATCAGCTGTAGTTGATATATCAGCGACTTCACCATAACGTGTGGCACGAAGCGTTGTTTGCCATTCGTTAAAGTTCCACACTGCTGATAGGTTCCATTTGCTATCTGGCGTGCCTTCTTCAAAGCGACCTACTTCACGACGTGCAAACACTACGTAGTCGTCACCTAGTGAGTTAAGCTGCGCTGGGTTGTCGTTTACGTGTGTTACTTCGGTATCGTTAAAGTTAGCTGCTACGTTTAAACGTAAATCACCTAAGTTGTCTAAATCTAGGTTATAAGTGGCAACTATATCTACACCTTGCGTGCGTGAGTCGATAGCGTTGGTAAAGTAACGTACGCTTTCGGTATTTAGCTCACCGGCATTTTGTAGTATTTCAACAACTGCATCGCCTTCTAAGTTTTCAGACAATACAATACGGTCATCAATATCAATACGGTACGCATCAACAGTTAAGCTAAAGCTGTCTTGAGTGTAAATAAAGCCCGCAGTAACGTTTACTGACTCTTCAGCATCTAACGGCTGTGCACCTAGCGCTTGCGCTGCTGCAGAATCGGTTGGGAATAAACCAACTTCAAATGGTTGGTTGTTTTCAAGTACGGTTGATATTTGGCGGTACGAGCTTTGCGCTAAAGATGGCGCACGGAAACCTGTGCTAATTGCACCACGAAGCGATAGGTTTTCAGTAATGCTGTAACGCGAAGCAAGCTTAGAAGTAAATGTGTCGCCAAAGTCGCTGTAATCTTCATAACGACCCGCTAAAACGACGTTCCACTTTTCTGTTAAGTAGGTATCAAACTCAACAAATAAAGCGATGTTATGACGGCTTTCGTCAGTCGCACTTTCTGGTCCAAAACCAGCAAGTACTTGCGCGCCACCGGCTGCAATTGGGTTACCATCGCTATCAAGTGCGGTGATGTAAGATGCTTCTTCGCCTTCTTCTATTTTGTAGCTTTCGTGGCGGTATTCAGTACCTACGGTAAAAAATACGTCATCAGGTAAGCCTAAATCGAGTGTGGTATTGGCCGTTGCGTTTACTAAAAACTGATCGTAAACCAATGCACCGTTGTCAAATTCGGTTGGGCTGTCGGCACCTAGTGATGTGTTAATACTATTTACAACACCGAAACCAAAGTCGTTGCGGCCGTAGTTGGTACTTACATCCCATGTCCAGTCGTTAGTTTCGCCTTGTAAGCCCAGTGCAAATGAGTAGTCTTGTACGTCTGTTTCAATTTGCGGCAAAAAGCCATCTGGGTACACTTCTAAAACGTTACGGCTGTCTTTTGCTCGGCGGTAAAAACCACCTGAATTACCTTCACGCTTTGAGTAGCTACCAAATGAATAAAGGTTTAAGCCGTTATCTAAATCGTAACCCATGTTGTAAAACAACGCGTAATCTTCAAGGTCTGCTTTACCAAAACGGTGATTGTAACGATCGATAGTAAATTCACGTGGGTCTAGGCTGCCATCATCAAGGCGGCTGTATTGTTCGCGTGGGTCAAAGCCTGAGCGTTGCGTTGAGTCGTTATCACGGTACTCAATGGATACGTTTACAAAACCGTTATCAGATAACGCAAAACCAGAGTTTGCGCTAACAGTGCGTGTTGCACCGTCGTTTACTTCTCTGTCGCCACCGGTATTAAAGGCTAAGTCGCCGTTTGCATCTGCATAGGTGCTGTCTAGCTGAGATACACCAGCCATTTGAGTATCGTATTTACCGTACGTTACGCTTACGCTACCGCCTTCTGAGGCATCTTTAAGTACAATGTTAATTACCCCAGCAATTGCATCAGAACCGTACTGTGCGGCTGCGCCGTCACGTAGTACTTCAACACGTTTAATTGCAGAGGTTGGGATCATGTTCAAATCAACAGCTGTAGAGCCTCGGCCAACAACACCTGCTAAGTTTAATAGCGCACCGGCATGGCGGCGCTTACCGTTTATAAGTACTAATGTGTGATCGGGTGCTAATCCACGTAAAACAGCTGGTTTTGCATGGTCAGTACCATCACCCATAGTGGCACTTGGGTAGTTAAAGCTAGGTACTTGGTTTGCTAGTATTTGGCTTATTTCTAGCTGACCCGTACTTTGCATATCACCGCTGGTAATAATGTCTACGGGTACCGTACTTTCGGCAATACTGCGTAAGCTTCTGCGAGTACCGGTAACCGAAATTACTTCGATATTCTTTTCTGCTTGATTGTCTTGCTCTGCGGCAACGGCCGTAGAGTAAGGTGTGCTAAGTGCAGTGGTAACGGCCAAGCTAAGTGCTAGTTTATTTGCAGATAAACGCTTAAAAGTCATTAATTGTTCCCCAAGAGCTGCTAGTCGAAAAGGAGCGCATCATATAGAAGCGACTACCCTAGTGCAAAGATAAAAACTATCTAAGATATTCTAAGTTGTTAACATATAAGGTCACTGTTTACGCGCGATATAGGCGTTTGGATCGTTGTAGTTGCAATCTTGTGTCGAATGGTTGCGAATTCAAGGGAATTTTAGATAAAAGTTAGTAAGACGTAAAAAGGCCAAGCAAATGCTTGGCCTTTCAATTTTTTAAATTTAGTGATTTAAATTATTCAGGGGCAACTTCAAGCGTTGTAAATAATGCATAACGTCCTGCATCTACGCCTTCTTCATTTACGGTAACCTTGTTAGAGGTTTCGATTAGGTATAGGCCTGGTTCTTTCCACGTAATTGTAAACATACCGTCTTTATCGGTCGTTACTTTTACTTCGCCACGGTCGTTACGGTAGCGTGTGTCGCCTTTTAAAATACTTACTTCAATGCCTTCACCAGCAGATTTACCATCTTGTAGTAATTGAAAACGTGCTTGCTCACCTACAAATAAATCGTTTGGATGCGTTGGACCGCTAAGCTCTAAGCCTAAACCTAATAGGGCAGGCTTTGAGGTGCCATTTCGGCTTACAAATGTATCTACTGTTGAAACAACCTTCGTTGTAGTTACATCTTTTGCATTGCTAGGTAACTCGGCGTCTGTTTTCTTACCAAATACGCGTTTGCGCTTACCTTCTTCGTTTTTATAGAAGGTCATGTACATTGGCTTTTGGGTCATTGCAATGTGGTAAGTACCTTGCTCTGTTAAGCTTACCGCAGCTGAGCTTTTACGCTTTAAGTAATAAGCACGAATGGTTTCAGATACTGGCTCACCATTAGGCGCAAGTGCCATTAATAATGTGTCGTCGTACTCGGCGCCTTTTTCTTTAGGTTTAAAGGCTTTGTCTGGTGCAAAAATTTCGTTTGAAATACTTGCGTCAATCATTACGTAATGCGCTTTATCGCCTGATAAAGATGTATGCGAAGGTAGTAACCAACGTCCGTGTGCACTTGCTGAAGTTGACACTAAAGCAGATAAGCTCAATGCGCCGATTAATGCAGTTTTTAATAAATTAATTTTCATTATTTTTCCTTTGCTTAAATTCTAGTAATAAATAGGTGCTACTTAGTGCTTACAGTGACGAAACTTTGTGAAAACTCGTTTTTACCATCAATTGTAATTTTTCCCGACTTTGTTAAATCAAGCTCAACACGGGCGTAATCTCTACCGCCTTCTTCGCGTACAACTTCAATATTTAGTAAGTATTTACCTGGTTTTACTGGGTTACCGTCTAAATCGTTACCTTGCCAATTTATAGTGTAAGTACCCGCGCGTTTTGTTGCGCCGCTAATGCCGTCAAAGTTGGCATCGCTTTTACCGGCTTTACGCCACCATTGGCGTAAGTCTTTAAACCATTCTGCTTTTTGTACCCAAAGTGCAAGCGTTGTAACGTGTTTGCGCTCTGGTGTTTCAAGCCAAACTGCAACGTATGGACGGTGATACGGTTGTACTTCTAAGTCGGGAAGCGTTAATTCAACCTCTAGCTGTGGTGTTTGTGCATGCGCTGTTGTTTGAAAAAACGCAGCTACTAGCAGTAATGCGGCGCTTATAAATAATTTAAATTTAACCATTAAGACACTCCTTTTATTTGTGGAACCCAACATAAATAAATAACCAGTGGAGTTGCGACTCCTAGTAAGGTTATCCATATTCCTGCTAAGCGTTTTTTTCTATTTTGAAACAAAATAATCATGCCGGTGATGGCAAATAAAATCATTAGTACGGCAGATATATCAATTACCCAACTCCATACTTCACCGCTGTGGCGGCCTTTATGTAAGTCGCCAATGAGGCTTAAAAAGCCACCTGTTTGGTAATCAAGGTTTAACTCGCCAGTTGTAAAATCAAGCTCTGCGTAAGCAAACCCAGCAGGCAGTGGGTAGTCGAGCATGACAAGCGCGTCTTCTTTTTCCCACTCAATGCTTTTTACTTTAGTAAGTGCATATTGCTCGGCTAAGTAAGCTTCTATTTCTGGGTAAAGCGTTGGCAACGTATTTAACTGTTCATTTGCTTTGGTAACTAGCTCTGCTGGAATTACCGCCGTTACTTGGCCGTTATTTTTATCGTTTTTAAGCCAATCAATATGATTGAGCACTATGCCGCTAACGCAAAATAAAATAAGCAAAAAAAACAAAGCTGTAGAAATATAAATATGTAGAGCACGGCTTGTACTATACAAAGCCCGCTTATTAATAAACGACATAAAAACAGTAAATAAATTAAATTTACAACATGATAATGATTTGCATTAGCTATTACAAATTTACTTACTTATCTTTACATAAAAACTTTAAAACAAAGGTGGTATGCAGGTAAAAAATGAATATTTAATGCTTAGGGGGGCTGGAGGGTCTTAAAATAAGGTAAATCATTACCGATACTTCTATTACTGCAACGAGATAAATAACCCAAATAGGGGCGGCTGAATACAGTAAAAATATAAATCCAATTAACATGCCAATGGCGGCGTAGCATTTGGCTTTAACAGGCACTACTTTATGGGTTTGCCATTGCTGCAAAGTTACACCGTAACGAGGGTGGTTTAACAGCCATTGTTCAAGCGCGGGTGATGAGCGAGTAAAGCAGGTGAGCGCTAAAATAAAAAATATAGTGGTAGGCATGACCGGCAGCACAATGCCAATAATGCCCAAGGCTACAAGTATTAAGCCAAGTGCTTTAAACCATAAGTTTTTATAACAAATAAACACTGCTTTTATATTCACTTAGGCTCTTTTTAGGCGTGTTATGGTATCTCTAATTGTAGGCTAAATAGCTATTAATTCGAAGCTTAAAATCAATAAAAAAGGGCAAACTAAGTTTGCCCTTTTAAAAATAAATGCGGTTAACAGTTTAGAAGTAGTAACCAATATTTATGTTGAAGCGACGTTCTGTATCGCCATCACCAATAATTGTTCCGCCAATAAATGGCTGGTTACGTGCTTGAATAAAGTCGAAGTAACTAAAGAAACCACCTGCAGCAACACTCATACCCGTTACGTTCATCCATGTATCTGCGCTATCGTCAGACTTGTCATAAATAATACCGTAATCGTTGTAAAATTGAATGTCGGTAACTGGACCCCAATCAAGCGAGTAATTATAAGCAACGTTAAAGTTAGTCATAGTTGCTTCGCTAGATACGGTATCGTAATAAGCATACGCACCAACAACAAAACGGTCGCTGCTGTCGTCTAGATCGTAGTCGTATTCACCGTGTTGAAATTGGATATTCCAGTTGTTAATTGTGCTATCAACATGAAATGCCCATGCGCCGTAGTTACCTGCACGATCGTTACCGTCATGTAAGCCACCACTTAATAGTGATACACCCACATCGGTAGTTATATTTTTGCTGTGTTCAATTTGATATGTTGCACGCCCGGCAAACGTATTGTATTCGCCTATGCGAGAGCCTGGTGCATCGTATGTACCTTCCTCTGCTGAACGACTACCAATAATGTCGTAAGAGTAACGATGGTTAATATCTGAAGAGCCACCGTCTATACCACCTAGCTCATCATTTTTGAAAAAGCCTAGGTCTAGTTTCCAGTTATCTTTAAGTTTACGTTTTACTACTACACCTAAGTCAAAGTCGTCTTCTAGACCTACGTAATAATTAGTACTGAAAAAGTAGCTGTGTGAGTTGTATGGGCCATTACCAAAAGGCACGGGTGCAATACCTGCTTGTCCTTCCCAGCCATCTGCAAACTCGTAACCTAAGTAAGCATACTTAACAACGGTCATGTAATCGTAAAAACGTATTTCGCCGTTAAGTGAAATATCGTTAATCTCACCAGATACATTTATACGGAAAATATCAAAATCAAAATCGCCACCGCGATCTTGGGTATCTTCATCGTATGTGTTGGTGCTGTAATTAAAGCGTATTGCTCCACCAACTTTAATGCCTTCATCTTTTTTCTCAGGTTCAGCTGCGGCAACTTCAACTACTTTTTGATCAGATTTTTTACTGATGTTTGCAACTTGTTGTTCGTGCTGCTTATTAATTTGCTGTTGTTTTGTTTTTTCATCAGCTAACTTATTTTCAAGCAATTGCATTTGTTGCTTTAGCTGTTTAAGTTGGCTTTGTAGTGTGTCTAGATCATCAGACGCATAAGAAGTGCTTGTAACACCACCTAGGACTAGTGCTAGTGTTAATTTTGAGAGTTTAGTCATAATAGCCGCTCTGCTTGTGATTAAAAAATAAAAAATTCAAGACGTCAAAAAACGCCTTACGTTTAGAGTAAGTACAAAACTATGTATTTTTTTTATTGTTTATTCTTTAGGAGCTTGAGTAAGTGCACCAACTTCTAGAAGGGGCGATGCATCTAATTTATCTGCATCCATCATCGCGGCTACACGCTGCATTGATGAGAGTAAAAGGCTCTGTTCCCACTCAGCAAGCGCAGAAAACTTTTCAATAAAGTGTTCTTGCAGTGGCTGAGGTGCTTTATCAAGTAACTCTTTTCCTTTATCGGTGAGGTATAAGCTCACTCTGCGTTTATCCATTTGACTGCGTACGCGTGTTACTAAGTTTCTGCTTTCTATTCTGTCGAGAATATTGGTGACCGTTGCTGGGCTTAAATTTACGTTTTGAGCAATACGGCTCGCCGTTATTCCATCGGTTTTTTTAACTTCTTGCATTATAAGCAATTGTGGGCCAGTTAAACCCGAAGTTTTATTTAGCTGCTTAGAATGTAAGTCAATCGCGCGGATCACTTTACGTAAAGAAACCAATAACTCGTCATATTTTTGCATTTGCTTATCTCATCGATGGGGCGGTAGTTTGCCGTAATCGCGAAATGTTACACATCAAATAAATTGAATTCAAACAATATATTGCACATTAGGCCGCTTTTGTTGGTTTTTAATAGTTAGAGCAGTAACTAATGTAAAATTATATTGTTTAAATTATATTAAATTTTCTTAGCATCTTGTGTGCATTAAGTTGCGCACAGTACGTATGTTGTGAATAATTGGCAAGTCTTATTGTATAGACTTTAGTATTATTCATTTACAGCTGTTAGTACAAAGTAATTGTTTGTGAGTTTACTGTATATGTATTAATCGGCAATGAACAAATTCAGCAATCAATATTTAATATCAATAGCGTATACTTTAAGCATGCATTATTGTTTCTGCACAAATATTAAAAATCTTTAGTATCAGTATTATAGGGGAAGGTATGAAATTATCGCCATCAGTTAGCATTGAGCAAAGCGAAACCGGTCTTGAGTTTATTAAAATAGCTAGCTCAAAGTGCGATGCAAAAATATTTTTGCAAGGTGGGCAAATTACCGAGTTTATCCCTAAAAATAACAAGCCACTTATATGGGTATCACAAGACGAAACTTATCAAGAAGGGGCAAGTATTCGAGGTGGTATTCCTATTTGTTGGCCGTGGTTTGGTACACACGCTAATGATGGCTGGCCTGCCCATGGTTTTGCGCGCACAAGTGTGTGGCAAGCTGATGAAGTACACGAATCTGATGAGCAAATTACAGTTAGTTTAAAGCTACCCATGAAGCTTGTTAATACGACGTATTGGCCACATCAGTCAGCATTAAAAGTTGAGTTTGTATTAAGCGGTAAATTACAGGTTCGCTTAACGACCGCTAACTTAGGGAGTGCGCCATTTAGCTTTACTCAAGCGCTACATACCTATTTTCCTACATCAGACATTACAAATACCCATGTAGATGGTTTGCAAGGCGCGCAATATATTGAGTTTAGTGAAGGGCCATTTGTACAAAACGATGTTGTAAGCTTTAATCGCGAAACCGATATGGTCTATACACAAGCAAGTACAGTGCAAACCATTAATACGCCAGAAGGTGTTATTAATGTGAGCCGCGAAAACTCAAGTTCGTGTGTACTGTGGAACCCATGGATAGAAAAATCAAAACGCTTATCTAACTTTGCTGATGATGAATATAAAACAATGCTCTGCTTAGAGGCTGCTAATGTACTGACAGATAAAGTAACGCTTGAGCCAAAACAAAGCCACACCTTAATAACCACCATTAGTTGGTAAGCTAGTCATAATTAAAAGCAGGAATAGGGACAAATAGTGTTTAACAATCAACAAATAATGGATTTACCAAAGCATAGTGATATTAGCTTTAAGCCATTGGCTGATAAAGCCTTATTACATACACAGCTTAGCTCGCTTCTGTTTTATATACCGCTAATTGGAGCGCTTATTGCTGTTTGTTATTTTAATGAAGCCTTTGCTAATAATGCACAAACGTATTTGCTAATTGGTATGCCAATTTTGGTGGCCGTATCTATGGCGTACAACATAATAAGTGTGAGGTTGCGAGGTTTTGCAGTGCGAAATCATGACATTGCTTTTAAAAAAGGCGTTATTTGGCAACAAGTGACGGTATTACCTTTAGCGCGTGTACAGCATATGGAAATACATCAAGGGCCAATAGAGCGAAAGCTTAGCCTTGCGAGTATTAAATTATTTAGCGCTGGCGGTGTAAGTGCCGATTTACAAATTAGTGGGCTAACCCATGATGATTGTAAAAATATGCGCCAATTTGTACAAAACTATCGCCAAGACGACGCAACTACTCAGGCAACTTTAGTCGATGAGTAATGCAACTATCGAAGATAAAGCGAGCCCTATTTACTGGCAAAAAGTATCGCCCTGGGCGCTTTTATACTTTGTTGTGCACTTTAGTGTGCGCTTTGTAAAAGATGGCCTTTTAAACTTACTGCCTATGCTTGTCGTGTTTGTTACTCAAGTAGAAAATAAGTTGTTTTGGGCACAGGTTGCAGGTGGGATTGCGCTAATTTCGTTGCTTATTTACTCATTTTTATATTATTTAAATTTTAAGTTTTGTATTAGTAGCGACAACGAAATATTGCTTAACAAAGGTGTATTTAAAAAAGAGCGACTTACGCTTAAATTTGGCCGTGTGCAAAACGTTAATATTGCCGAGCCATTTTACTTTACCCCCGTAAACTTAGTTAATTGTATTTTTGATGCTGCTGGCAGTGTGTCGCAAGAAGTTGTTTTACCTGGCGTCACTAAAGATTACGCACAGCAAATGCGTAAACAAATATTTGATTTTAAAGCGCAGCAACAGCAAGAAATACAAAATACTGAACAAAGCGAAACAGACACTATCGAAAACAGCCTAAGCATTAGCAATAAAGAAATAGCTAAATTTGGTTTAATGTCGAATATGGCTATTTTAGCAATCGCTGCTTTTGCCCCTTTTATAAACTTGATTATCGATTTTTTAGAGAAGCAAATTATTGCGAAAGTAGAAGGCTTTTACCAACAAGAGCTTGGTATGCTGGCAAGTGCTGCTACCTTTGCGATGATCACCTTAATTGTTTTGTTAGTTTTGGTGGCTGTAATGCTATCGGTGACTATGTCGCTTATTCGTTTTTATAACTTTGAGCTTTATTTTAAAGGTCAAAAATTTAAACGTATTGCTGGCTTGTTAGAGCGCCATCAGCTTTCTATGAGCATGGATAAAGTGCAATCTATTGTTATTAAGCAAAACCTAATGGGGCGATTACTAAAGCGATTTACCGTTGAGTGCTTGCAAGCAAGTAGCGGCGGAATAGCAGCCGGTGTTGCGGCTAAAAAAAATAAACAAACCTTAGTATTACCTGTATTAAATAGCGAACAAGTTGATAGTGTATGCCAGTGGATTTACCCGTGGTTTAATAGTAAAAAACTCGCTTTTAAGCGCGCAGAGCGAGCGCTTTTGTATAAAAATTTAGGCTTTTATTCACTGTTACCCAGTGCATTAGTGTTTTGCTTTTGTTTTATTGCTGATATTAATACTTTTATAAGCCTTGGTGTTTTGGTGGTGTTTTCTGGCTTGGTAACTTTGTCGTATCAGCGTTATGGTTATTACATGCATGAGGATAATGGCCGATTTTACATGGTTGTACGCAAAGGTATGATTGGCGTTCATTACCGTGTTTTTGAGCTTTATAAAGCGCAAAGTGCACGCAGTATAAGCACGTACTTAATGAGACAATCAGGCTTAAAAAGCCTGTATATACAACTTGCTTCAGGGTTTGCATTTATGCCCTACATAAAGCAGCAAGATGCTGACTTTATTATTGATTTTACAATTAAGCAGATTGAGTCAGATACTCGCAGCTGGATGTAAACTCCCCTAATAAAACATGTGTAAATACACATTTGCACATGCTTTATTACACTTTCTTACTGCCCATGAAAGACATTTAATAATACCCTAGATGGTATTAAGGAATTCTTTTAGGGACGCTCATGAAAAAAACACTTATCGCATCAGCTTTATTACTAGCAGCACCAAGCTTTGCAGCCGATTGGCAAACTATTCATACTGAACATTTCAACATTCACTACAGTGTTGAGCATGCTGATTTTGCTAAATCAACTGCAACAGAGCTTGAAATAGTACGCACCAAAGTGCTTGAGCAGCAAAACAGAGCACTTGATAAAACAGTTGATGTAGTGGTGTTTGATCCCCTAAATGCAGCAAACGGCTTTGCGCTACCTACCTCAAGTAACCCTGTAATGGCACTTTTTACAACCCCACCACAATCCGACACAGTTATATCAAACAGCTCTGGCTGGCAGCAGTTGCTTGTGTTGCATGAATATATTCACTTAGTGCACTTAGCACAGCCTACACGCAATCACTGGCAGCAGAAAGTACGTGGTATATGGGATTTATACGACTTAACCTACAGTGATACGCCGCGCTGGGTAGCCGAAGGTTATGCCACATTGATTGAGTCTAAAATGACGGGTCGTGGACGTTTGTTTGATAACTACTCAGAGTCAATACTGCGAGAATTTGCTCAACAGGGCGCACTGCCAACCTATGGGCAGTTAAATGGCGAGCAGGGCTTTATGGGCGGCTCAATGGCGTATTTAATGGGTAGTCGCTTTTTAAATTGGTTAGAGAAAAACTATTCAGAACAAAAACTCGATAGTGTTTGGACGCGAATGCAAGGCGTAAAAACGCGGAATTTTGATGAGGCATTTAGCGGTGTGTTTGGGCAAAGTGCAGCCAAGCTATATCGCCGATTTATAGCTGAATATACCTATAAAGCAATGCAAATAGAGCAAGGTGAGCCGTTACTTAATAGTGAACTTTGGCTTGAGCTTAACTTATATGCAAGTAACCCAGTACTTTCAAAAGATGGTAGTAAAATTGCGATTGTTGAGCGAGATAAAGAAAGTAATACCAAGCTTATAATTTATAGCACTGATGACAACATTAAAGCGCAAGAAGAGTTTACTAAAGCGCAAAAAGAGCTACTCGAAAACGATGCACAAGATATTCCCGATACAGCACCAAGTGTATTTAAGCGTGAACAAAAACAAGTGCTTAATCAAATTAACCGAGCCGGTATTGCAAATCCTCAATGGGTAAATAGCACAACTTTATATTTCAATGCGTACAGCAATGAAGAGTCGGGTATTTATAACAAAGTGTCTGACATATTTAGCTATAACACTGACACTGGAAATATTACACAACTTACCGAACTTGCTGGTATACGACGATTTAGCGTAACCAGTAACGGCGAAACCTTGTATGGCGAGCAAATAAGAGATGGCTACTCTGAATTAGTAAAGGTTGATCTCAATACGCAAACCATCACACAATTATTTACAAAAAGCCTTGAGACAACTTACGATTACCCAATACTCAGTCCTGATGAAACTAAATTAGTTTATTTATCAACATCATTAAATGAAAATTGGCAATTGTATATACAAGGTATAAACGGCGAACAACAGCTATCAGTACCTATGCCAGACGGGTATCAATATTTAAGTCAGCCAAGCTTTAGCCATAATGGCGAGTCACTTTATTTTGTTGCAGGTTTAAATAGCGCCACCGATATTTATAACTACAACATAGAGAGTAAAACACTCACCAAGTTAACCCAAGGGCAAGAGGCCGTTGCCCACCCAATTGAAATGGCTGATGGCTCGTTACTCTATTTTTCGATAACTGCAGATGGGCCAAATGTAAAAACACTGCCAAAAGCTATAAAAAGCACTGTAGTTACTGAGTTTGCAGCTAACAAAAAAGCACCGCTGCTAATAGTAAACGAACATACACTTCCAAAAGCTAAAATATATAAGCACGAAACTACAGAGCAAACAAATTACAACGTGCTCGACCAGCACGCTACCTTTGCGCTTGGCTCTCAGTATTATTCGGCTTCTACCAGTTTGTTAGATTTAAGCATTAAAAGTAGCGACTTATTAAAGCAGCTCGACTTACAAGCGGGTTATAGCACTGATTTACACGATGGGGCATTGCACGGTGGTTATGTGCAGGCAAAATATAATGCGCTTGATGTAAAACTGAAACTTGCACTGTTTGACTACAATTTAGATACATCGCGCCAGTATCAGCAAAGTCTAAGTGCAGACATGGATGCCCGTGGTGGTTTTGCCGCAATAAGTTATCCCGTTAAATTTGGACAGTTAAGTTTAATGCCAGAGCTTGCCTACAATTACACTGATTATAAGCAAAGCCATAAAAGTTGGACGCGTTTAGGTATTGCTCAAAATTGGCAATATGATCGTCAAGACTTTGCTATAGGCCAAAGTATTTATGCGAGTTGGTACGATGGCAGTAGCAAAAGTAATAATTGGCAAGGTTATGATTTAGCCGCCAAAATTTTTGGTAAAGCGTTTGGTATTCCTCTTTATACAAACTTTGATCAAAAGCAACGTGACGATAGCAGCCTTGCATTAGGTGGCTTTAGCTCAAATCTTATTAATCAGCAGCAAAATAGTGAATATGTACTTTCATCTGAGCTGCCTTTTTACAGTGCAACTGCAAAGCGCTATCAAGGCTACGGTGGCGGCTTTAGCTTTAAAGAAGGCATGCCGTGGCTTTATTATAAGCAACATCAACTCGACGACACCGTATACGCACAAAGCTACGGCTTAAAATACCAAGGTGACTTTAGTTTTGGAATGGGGCCAGCAGGTGTAAACGATTTAACGTTTAATATGGGACTGTCGCGAGTAGAAGGCGACAGTTTTGAAGATGAAATGCGTGCTTGGCTGAGCTTTTATTATTCGTTATAAATATTAATTGGCTAAGTTACTTATCCATCTGCAAGGATAGTAACTTAGCTTGATATACATCGAGTTTTTGATTATCACGTTCTAGTTCAATTGCTTTTTCAAGTAAGGTTTGTGTTTGTTTAATATTACCTTGTTGATAGCGAACTTTTGCGAGTTCCAAGTATAACTCAGCAATGTAAGGCGCTTTAGTAATAGCTTGCTCAAGGTGTGCTTTAGCCTGATGAGCGTGGCCAGCTTGTAAGTTGTTTTTAGCGATCACTAGTAATTCGTATGGGTCTTTTTCTTTATTAACTAATTGTGAGGTGAGCTCTTTAACAAGCTCTTTGTCGCCTAACTTTTTAGCTAAAAGCTGATAGTTGCTGATTAAATTAATGCTTATTTCGTTATTACTAAGTGCTGTTTGATAGATGTTTTTAGCGCTTTGTAAATCACCAGCTCGGCGATGTAAAATGCCCGCTATGTTAAATAGCTCTGCATCATTTGGTGTAAATTTATTCGCTTGTAAAATAAGAGAGTAAGCAATATCCAGTTGTTTGTCTGCCAATGCTATGGCAGCTAAATTACTATAAAACTTAGAAACTAAATCGTTATAGTCTGCGCTGCTTGAATAAAAACTGCGACGGGTAGGGAAGTAGTCGATTAATGTGCCCGCTCTGAAAAACTCAATAATATTATCATCTTTTTTCTCTACTTTTGGAGCATATACTTTTGTTCTAAAGTGATTAGCGACATAAACAACATTATTTTCTTTTGCGTATATGGGCTTACTTGTAACTTCTTGAAAGCTTGTTTCTAACCCAAGAGCTTGTGCGTAGCTTTGCGTTAAAATGGCTAAACTAATGCAATTACCTTGCGAACGCTTTAGGGTTTGAGCTGAAGTAAGTGTATCGCCATGGTATTTAAAGTTAGCTATCTGGCTTTCGAGGTAGTTGTAAATTATGCGGTCATCACGGATTTGGGATAGCTTTTGGTTTTCGGCGTAAGCTAAAAACATTTCTTTTTCAGCATCCGGTAACTCAAAAATACTGTGCTCGGAAGGTGTGTCGAGTTTATTAAACAAAGAATGGTTTAATAGTTGTTCAAGCCCTACTTGTTGTTCTACTTGCTGAACCTTGGTTGTGTTACATCCAACTAAAAATAAAAAGGTAATACTAATAACTATTTTGATAAATATCATAACCCACTCCTTTGTTAATTTTTACATTACAATGTGGTGGGTTTTTAATCAATGTTATAGATGTTTTTTCTAAAAACTTTATAAATAGACTAATGCTAAATTTACGATGTATAAAATTTTGGCTTAAATACTAATGTGACCATAGTTTTATAATGAAACACTAATAAACTATGCCCTCAGCCCTAATACAGAGCTGTAGGCAAAATAACGGTAGTAGCTTTGGGTATGCGCTAAGTAGAGTTTTATTATTCACTTTAAATGACTGTTAAGTAAATGTTATATTCTGAGCTGTTTTAATAAAATAAGTATTTTGACAATGTCATTTAAGCATCAGAAAGTTCCCAAGAGCGTTGTACTTCCAAGCGTCCCCTCCGACGCACCTGGTTTAAGGTATGAAAAGCCAGAACTAGGTAGTAACTATTGGGTTGTTGATGAGTTTTTTAAACATGAAGAAGCAATGGTTATTCGTTCTTCATGTTTAAAAAAAGAGGTTTGGAAGTACGGTAAGCCGTATACCAAAGAACTTTGGCCTGGAATGCGCACTCCTAATGCTCTAAATAGTAAACAGCTTAAAAAAATAGAAAAATATGTTAAGTCAGTTATCAAAAAAAATAAATTATGGGTTGCTGATTCCAATAAGGTTGTAGTTGATACCAATACTGCAATTTTAGTGGGGGCTGAAGAAGGGGCTTCTAGGCCTCATGTAGATAATCGTTATTTATGTAGATACGCTGCTGTTTTGTATTTAAATCCTGATCCAATTACCTCTGCCGGTACCTCTTTTTATCGTTTAAAGTATGCAAATGAAGCGGCAGGAGGAAATATTGTCGATCCTCCTTATGCTAACCTTGTTGATGCACTTAATGTAAGTAGCCTTCCATATAGCGCATGGTATAAAGACATAGATATTGAGAATCGCTTTAATCGTTTAATTATATTTAAAGGTAGTATTGTTCACAGTGCATCTGAGTATTTTGGAGATGATTTAAATACTAAAAGGCTGGCGATAACATTTTTTTGGATGTGCGAAGATTAATTAATAATTCTTTTTAGGCAGAAAAATCTTGTCGATAGTAAGGCAAAAATTTCGTTATTTAGTTGTTATAAATGAGACGTTTTTAATGCAACTAGCGTTAGGTTTACTCCCTCAAAATGACTAAGTATTATTGCGCACTCTCTTCTATAAATAATATGTAGAGTGCTGTTTTTATAATTTATAAATAGCTTATTATTAAATGAATCATAAGCTATTATTTTTAAACGCTAGGGCATGTTGAACTTTGTGGATTGAAATTTGTTCAATCTAGGGGCGATTAAATCGCGGCGCGAGGTTTGTAACCTAGTGGGCTAAGTAAAAACCGAGCAACAAAGAGTCAATCGTCCCTAGAAAGAACCCAAAGGGCAGCGCATGTTTGGTATTTATGCTGCGTTATCGCCTATTCATGGGGAATAACCACACTACATAGGCTTCGCCTTGCCTAAAAACCAAAGATACTGCTGCAAATTCACCCACCAAAGATCAACACGCCCTAGTGACTTGGCGTTTATTTAATCGGTTTTTTTGTGATTGTTTTTTACGTTTTCGGCGAGTAAACCATAAGTAAAAACCAGTACCTGCTAGCCACACTGGGCTTAAACCAATTACGCACCACAGTATTTTACTTATTAGCCCTGCAAAGTAGCCAAAATGAAGTTTTCTAAAACTATCAATTACCTGCCAGCCAACGCCTACTTCGCGAATATCCCAGTTAGCTATGTGCTCGCCTGTTAGCTTGTTATAGCTAACCGTATTGGCATACTCACTAGCAAGTGGGTTGGCGGTATCGACTTCGCCGAATAAAGTAATATTTTCGTCAGGTTCGAGTGGCATAACTAAAAACGTGCCGTTAAAAGTGGGTATTTGTTTTTTACTGTCATTGAGTATGTGTTGAAATGAAATATCGCTACTGTGTAGGTTTTTGGTTAGTACAAAGTGCTCTTCCTCTGCGTGTTCAATAACTTCGTGATACCACACCGCCCAGTTAAAGTAGCCACCTGTGATAGCTAAAATAATAATGATGGGAGATCCTATAACCCCCGTCATTTTATGAATGTCGCTAAGTACAATTTGCAGTGTTGCACGCCAGCGCACACTAAATAGACGCTGCCAAAATTTACGATAAATAATAAGCCCAGTAATACCTAATACCAATAAAAACAGAGCAAAAAAGAAGCCTAGTACAGTACCTGTTTGCCCTGGCAGGTTTTTAAAGTCGTTCAGTAAAAAAGTGTAATGTAGTTCTAAAAACCAATCGGTAAAATAATGGCTGGTACCAACAGGTTCAGACAAAATGTCACCCGTATACTGGTTTAAATGAAACTTATACCATTGCTCTGTGCCGCGTTTGACTAAGTAAACCCGATCAGCTGTATCATCGTTAAATATTTCCCAACTACCTACTACATATTCAGGGTAAGCATGCTCTGTTTTGGCAATTAACGTGTCGATTGGCATGCGCTCTGGCAGTGCATTTACAACAAAGTGGCTGCTTGGCATAAGTAAGCCATCTATTTCACTTTTAAAAACTAATACGCTCCCTGTAATACTAATAACAATCAATGGAATGATAGCTATTAGAGCGATCCAACTGTGAATTTTAAAAAGAGTTTTTCTCATAGGTAGTTTTATATACAGCAGCTAATGACTTGCGCATGATAACAACTATCATTTTTATTTAATAGTTTAGCGGTGAGGCTTTCTATTAAACCGGTAAACCGTGAACTTAATTCTACGGTTTTTGTATACCTAGCTTGCCAGTACCTAAAACAAGAATATCTTATTTAGTTGAGTTAAATTTACGCGGCTCTACAATGCCGCGCTCATAGTAAAAGCCTTTTAAAACAAATGTTTATTAAATGTTTTTATTTCTGCTTTTAATTAACATTTATGTAACGAGCGAGGTTGCTTTGGCGCATTATTTGCCTATATTGTCTTCATTTATTCTGGTTTTTAGTTTTTTACCATTACTAAACAAAATTCGAAAAAATCGTAGTGTCTCAGGTTTATCACTATTGATGATGACGTTTGGGTTAGCACAAAGCCTTTATTTTATAACCTACAATATTTATTTTGAGCGTTTTTATATTGCGTTACCATTTATTGTAACCGGTGCGTTAAGCGGGCTTATTTTATATTTTTTTGCACGTTATAACGCAGCTAAACGAGAACGTGTACAGCTGGTTACTATGCTAGGTTTTTCGTTACTGCCTTTTTCACTGCTTTTAAATTCAAGCCTCGATACTGCAACGGTATTAAGCGCTTTAACGTATGTTGGCCTTGTGATGAGTTCGGTACGTGTTATGCCGCAAACTTATAAAACATTGCGTACGGGTAATGTGAGTAATTTAAGCGCGCGCTACTTTAGCTTGCAGTTTATTGCTGGTATTTGCGGCTTAGTTGTTGAGCTTACAACAGCGGCTCCAAGCACGGCGCACTTACTTATGTTTATTATGCTGTTGCTTACCAATGCTGTGCAATTTGGTTGTATGCAATATTATAGAATGCGGCCTGTAATAGCTTAAAGCCAAAATAAAAGTGCTAATTTAGTTTAGGTATGGCAGTTTTAAGCTATTAATCATTACAAAGTTTAAACAATGCAATTAGCTATTCATCAAATTGATGCGTTTACGAATGAGTTATTTAAAGGTAACTATGCGGCAGTGATCCCACTAAAATCGTGGTTAAGTGACGATTTAATGCTAAAGATTGGCGCTGAGAATAACGTATCTGAAACTGCTTTTACCTGCCTGCAAGACGATGGCAGTTTTGCTATTCGTTGGTTTTCGCCGTTAATGGAAATCGATTTTTGTGGTCACGCCACACTTGCGGCTGCCTATGTTTTATGTGAAGAGCATAACATATCGCAAATTCGCTTTATTGCTGATGCGGTGGGCGAGCTAATCGTTAATAAAAACGCTGATGGCAGCTTTGCAATGACCTTTCCAAAACAAGCACCGGTTGAAGTGAAAAATGTGCCGCAGCAACTGCTTGACGGCCTATCTATACAACCGAGTAAAGTGCTTAAAAATCGCCAAGCCTACTTTGTTATTTATGAAAGCGGTGATCAAATACTTGAATTGAAAACTAGCTCAGAGCTTTTAAAAACGCTTTATCCACTTGATGTAGTGGCCACTGCTCCAAGTACTGAATATGATTTTATATCTCGTTATTTTTGGCCTGCAAGCGGTGGCGATGAGGATTATGTAACAGGCTCTATTCATACTGGCTTGGCACCTTACTGGGCGCAGCAGTTGAATAAAACTACGTTAAGTGCTTATCAAGCTTCAAGCAGAGGCGGGCATTTACTATGTGAAGTGGGTGATACAACAGTCACCTTAACGGGGCATGCTGTAAGGTATTTAAAAGGCACTATTTATATTTGATCTGTGAATTAGGTTATAAAAAAGGCCACGTTAAACGTGGCCTTGGTTTACTCAATTAGTAGAGATATTTTACGCTTCTAGCGCTTTTGCAATTAAGCGATCAATATATTTTTTATGCGCTTTAGTTGCTGTATCTGCACCCCAAGCAACACTGGTATCGGCTATTTGAGTTAGCTGATATAACGCAGCTGTTTTAGCTAAGTTATCGTATTTACTTGCTTTGCCAAGACCTGCAATTGCGATTAGCTGATTAACATACTCAATTTGTAAGTTGTGACTAATAGAATTTGCGTCTTTGCTTTTCACAAAAATATTAGCGGTTAAATCTTGCATAAACTGAGTTAGGCTATATTCATTACCGTACAACGCAGTATCAGAAATACGCAGTAATACGGCTGGGTGTAATAGCTGTGCAAGTACAGACTTTTGCATCCCTAAAATCATTTGGTGTGCTTTAGGGTCTTCATTTTTGCCATAGTGATTAAAGCCACGACGTTGCAGCTGTAAGTAGCTATAAAGAGGTTGCATGTTTTGTAGTACGTCTGGTGAAAATACAAACTTTGCGAGTATATCCATCGCTTGTGTTTGGCGCTCAAGCGATACAGGTGTAAATGGTTTATCTGCGTTTGCATCACCCACTACAGCACGCTCAACGTACACACCACCAATCTGGCGAGAAACAACACCCGCTTGAGCTCGGTACTGACCAAATAAGCTGTTAGCAGAGGTAACAAGCTGTTGGTAAGACTCACCTTTAACTGTTGCTTTATCTTTTAGCTCAGTAAATAATTTATTAATTAGCGCCATACGATCTGCGCCATAGGCCGCAGGGTTTGATGACAAATCACCAATCATTACACGTGGATCGATATGGCGACCTGGTGCGCGCATATCGTCTGCGTCGTTACCAAAGGCAAGGGCATGTTCACTTGAACGAGCAAGTATTTTTTCAAGTCTAGCTTGCTCAGCAGCTTCATCTGCAAGCGCTACGCTGTAGCCATAGTTAATTGCCCAATCATCGTAAGGACCTGGTTTTGTTTGAAAAATATCACCTTGCTGCACACCAATTGGGGCAATGTTAGCCGGTGCATAATCCATAACAGAGCCGGTTACTATGCCTTGGGTTTTGTTTTTGTCGTGTACTTCTTTTTCATCCCACAAAATTGATGATTTCATATTGTGGTTAAGACCTAAAGTATGGCCTACTTCGTGAAGTACCAATTGTGTTAGACCTTGGCGAAGCATTTCTTTATCTTCAATTTTTCCGCCGCTAGCAAGGCCTTTGGCAAGCATTAGATTTTGTTGAATTTCATGCCCTAGTGAACAATTTAACTCGCCGGTGTGTGTTGTATCACCATGGCTCATTGTTCCTTGAGTGAAAAGTGTGTCGTAAATCCAGCGGTTTTTCATAAATACAAACTCAAGCATAATGTCTGAGCCCAGTATTTCGCCAGTTAATGGGTTAGCAAGTGCAGGTCCGTATCCGCCAAATGGAGGTTTAGGTGACGAAGTCCAACGCAGTACGTTGTAATTAATATCGCCCGCATCCCAATCTGCATCATCTGGTTGTACTTTTACCTCTAAGGCATTTTTAAAACCGGCTTTTTCAAAAGAAGTATTCCATGTTAAAACTGCATCACGAATAGTATCGCGCCATTGGATAGGTGTGGTGTTTTCTATCCACCAAGTAATTGGTTTTACTGGCTCTGAAAGTGCTGCACTAGGGTCTTTCTTTTGTAGATCCCAGCGTTTTATAACATCTTCATAAGGTGCCCAATCGGTAGATGTCATTTGATCAAATTGATTTGTAAAATAACCAATGCGCGCATCATCCATACGTGGTGCGTAGTTATTGCTAGGTAAAGCAACAAACGAGTGCTGAACTTTTACCGATACGCTACGTGGGTCGCTTACTGCATTTGAGCCACGTACCGTTGGGCTTGGGTTAGTAAATACGTAATCAACAACCACGTCTAGATTATTAGGGTATGGACGCTGTTTAATAATGCGTGATTTTTTATCGTCTAATTTGCCTACTTTAAAGCGCTTTTTGGCGTTTTTATCAGCTGGATTTGGCGTAGGTGATACTTTATGAAGTGCTTCGCTTAAAAATAACTTATTTACGTTAAATGCTATTTTACCGTCTTCTTCTTTTTCTATTTTAATGCTCGCAAGTACCGCTTCACTAATATTGGCATCACTCGCTTTTGAAATTGCACTGTTTTCGTCAAATTTGTAGCGAGGTGTTTTGCTAATGATATCGATACGATCAAAGTATTTTCTAAATTCAATTAACTTAGTTTCACGGTACGAACCACGATAATGGCCTGCATCTGTAACGCCATCGACAGTGTGCGCAAAATATACAAACGGCGTATTAAGTTGGGACTCGTTAATCACCATAAGGTGCTTACCGGTTTTTTCGTCTTGATAAAGGCTAAATATACCGGCAAATTCGGTTTGTCCTTTGATCATTTCGCTAAGTGTTTTTGGCTCTTTTTCGTCTTTTTTATCGGCTGCAAATGCATGGCTGCCAAACGCTAAGCTAAGCGCAAGGGTGATGGTCGTTAATTTCATTTTGAGACTTTTAATATTTGTTAATTTAATTGGACTGTACGTAAATTAATTTAATTTCGCACATCTTCGCGACGAAATTTAAGTGTACAACGCTAATTAACTGATATTAATAAACAAAAGTTTGTAACAAAATATAACAAATGAGGTGAGCTGCATGCAAAGTTATTTTTATAGCCCTAAATAGCAGTGGTTTATATGTATTTGCAACAGTTGCTTACAAATGTCACCTTAATGTTTCATATGGCTCTGGTATTATGACGTTAATAGAATTTTGGGGATAATAGGATATGCAAACAAATTCACTTAGATGGGTTTTTCCATTTGTAGCGCTAATTGTTGGTGTTGTTGGCTTTATGGGAATAAATGCCATTGCACAAGAGCCAGAAAAAAAAGAAGTAATTGATACTCGTCCAACAGTGCAAGTTGAGCCAGTGGCTGCAAACGATCATCAAGTTATTATTAATAGCTACGGTGAAGTAAAGCCTCTTGAAAGTACACAGCTTTCGGCGCAGGTGTCGGGTGAAGTGTTAAGTTGGCATCCTAATTTTGTAGCCGGTGGCATCGTTGCTCGCGGTGAAACGTTATTCACTATCGAAAAAGACAACTACGAAGCAGCAGTACTTGTTGCAGAGGCAGAAATTGCTCGTGCACAAGCAGGCTTGATTGAAGAGCAGGCCCAAGCTCAAGTGGCCGTAGATGAAGCAAAGCGTTTTCCAAGTAAAGCGCGTACCGACTTATTTTTACGTAAGCCTCAAGTGTTAAGTGCGCAGGCATCTGTAAAGTCGGCGCAAGCTGCATTAAAACGTGCACAACGTGACTTAGATAATTGTGAAGTAACAGCCCCTTACGATGCATTGGTTATTAGCCGAAATGTAGGTGTTGGTCAATTTGTGACTATGGGTTCGCAAGTTGCTGAGCTCAATAATATTGAAACTGCTGAAGTGATTATTCCTATAGCAGGGTTCGATAGCGTTTTTTTACCAGAGCGTATTAAAGGTATTACCGCAACGATTATTCAAAAAGGCCTAAACAGCTTTACCCGAGAAGGTGTAATTGACCGCGACCTAGGGATTGTTGATAACGCTACGCGTATGAGCAGTCTAGTCGTGCGTATAGAAGACCCATACGGTCTTAAAAACATACAACCAGCCATTAAGTTTGGCAGCTACGTACAGGTAAATTTTGCAGGTGCAATGCTTAATAATATTTACCGTTTACCGCAAGCTTTGGTTAACAATCAGACTGTGTGGGTAGTAAACGAAAATCAAGAACTAGAGCCTCGCAAAGTAACGGTTATTCGAGAAGAGGGTGAGTATTTTTATATTAGCAGTGGTTTAAATGCCGATGACAAACTCGTTATTACTTTACCTGAATACCCGCAAAAAGGAATGCAGGTTAAAATTGCAGGTGTAGCTGCAAAACCTGAAAGCTCAGAAACGAGCACTTCAAACACGCAACAGCTGTAGGGTGTAATAGTTATGAGCGAGTCAATACAACAAAAACAAACAGGGCTAATTGCCTACTTTGCTAATAATTCAGTAGCCGCTAATTTAATGATGTTTTTTATCATTATTATGGGGGCTATAAGTTACTTTACGATTCAGCGTCAAATGTTTCCTAATGTAGAGATTAACTACATTAATATTGAGGCTAATTACCCAGGTGCCTCTCCTCAGGAAATAGAAGAAAGTATTCTTATAAAAGTTGAAGAGTCACTTAAAGATATAACCGAAATTAAAAAAGGCGTGTATCGCGCATTTAGAAATGGCGGTACAGCAAGCCTGGAAATAAACACCGATGCAAAACTTACCGATGTGCTTGATAAAGTAAAGTTGCGTGTTGATGGTATTGCGACTTTTCCGGCAGGTATGGAACCGGTCACCATAAGTCAGGTTGAGTTTAGGCAAGACGTAATAGGTATGACGCTCGTTGCTGATTTACCACTTACAGAGCTTAAGCCTATAGCAAACCAAATAGAGGATGAGTTACTACAGTTATCTAACGTGTCGTTAGTGGTAAACGATGTTCCTCTTGATGAAATAGCAATTGAAATAGAGCCCGATACGCTGCGTCAATATAACCTAACCCTTAGTGATGTAATGAATGCAGTGCGTCGTTATTCAGCTAACTTTTCGGCGGGGCAGCTAAAAACAGACGCAGGTGTTATTTCTGTTCGCGTCGAGAATCAGTTTTACTCGGGTGAAGAGTTTAGGCAAATTCCGGTAAAAATTGGCGAGTATGGCGCTAAAGTTTTACTGCAAGATATTGCCGTGATTAAAGATCAATTTATCGAAGGTGAGCGCTACTTTAAGTTTAATGGCGAAAACGCGGTGTATTTATCGGTTAAAGCAACGCAAGAGCAAAACATGATTCCCGTTGCGGATTCGGTTAAAGCGTTTATTGATCAAAAAAATAAGCAACTACCGCCGGGTATTCGATTAGAGCCATTAATGGATATGACCTACTACCTAAATGCTCGCCTTGATATGATGAAAGCTAACCTGTTTCAAGGTGCAATTTTGGTGGCAATTATGTTGTCGTTATTCTTACGTTTTAAACTAGCGCTTTGGGTAATGATTGGCTTACCTGTTTGTTTTTTAGGGGCCATGATGATGATGCCACTATTTGGCATTAGCATTAACATTATTTCGTTATTCGCTTTTATAATGGTGCTCGGCATAGTGGTGGATGATGCCATAGTGATAGGGGAAGCTGCCTACACCGAAGTTGAAAAAAGCGGCGGTGGTGTAGAAAATGTTGTGCGTGGCGCTAACCGAGTCGCGACCCCAGCAACCTTTGGTGTGTTAACAACAATTGCTGTATTTGCACCATTCACAATGTCGAGCGGGCCAGAAAGTGCCTTCTTTTATGGTATAGCCGTTGTAGTAATGCTGTGTTTAGTATTTAGTTTGATTGAATCAAAGCTGATACTGCCAGCTCACATTGCTCATACGCACTTTTCGCCGATTAAAAAAGGTGGTTGGCGCGATCGCTTCAATACACGCTTTTTTGGTTTCGTAAATGGCCCATATAAACGTTTTATTGCTAAGTGTGTTGATTGGCGCTGGACTGTTTTGTTTGCTTTTATTGCAATGTTTATAATCAGTATTGCACTTATTACGTCTAATAAAGTACGTACAGTTCCAACTCCTAAAGTGCCGCACGACTTTCCACAAATTCAAGTAGAAATGAACGACAACGTTTCTGACTTACAAACCATTGCGGCTATTCGTGAAATAGAAGCTATGGTACTTAGAGTCGATGAAGAAACTGAGCGTGAATTTGGTCAAAAAATTATTCGTGATGTATTGGTATTTAACCAAGGCAGAACCGAGTCGCAGTTACTAGCTCCATTAGTTGACGAAGATTCACGTCCATACAATGCATTTGAACTTTCGCGTCGCTGGCGTGAGGCTATGCCGACTATTGCTGGTATTAAGTCGTTAACTATTCAAGACGATGTTGGTGGCGGCGGTGGTAATGGCGGCGGCGAGTTTGGCTATTTACTGTATGGCTCAGACATAGATACTTTAAATCAAGCGGGTC
Organism: Pseudoalteromonas sp. NZS37; assembly: GCF_015864265.1. Lineage (NCBI taxonomy): Bacteria > Pseudomonadati > Pseudomonadota > Gammaproteobacteria > Alteromonadales > Pseudoalteromonadaceae > Pseudoalteromonas > Pseudoalteromonas sp. NZS37. Next base: position 66,590 of record NZ_JADYXL010000010.1, read on the forward strand.
GTCGTTTTATTCAATTACTTCAACAGCAAAAAGGGTTGTTTGATATTAGCTCAACCATAGATCCTGCGAGCAAAGAAGTGCAAATGAGCCTTAAACCCGTTGCTTACGATTTAGGCTTAGATTTAGCCGGCATTGCAAATCAAGTGGGTGCTAGTTTTTATGGTGGCGAAGCACAGCGTGTAATCCGAAACGGCGAAGAAGTACGCGTAATGGTACGTTACCCTAAGCTGACTCGTGAGGCATTTTCATCGCTTAAACACACCGTTGTTACTACCCCACAAGGGCGAGAAGTACTTCTTGGTGATGTAGTAGAGCTAACAGAAACGCCAGGTATTAGCTATATACGCCGTGAAGGTGGTTACCGTACCGTGTATGTTTATGGCAATATTGATGAAGAGCAAATTGAGCCAGGCGAAGTGGTTAAGCAAGTAAAAGAAAATCTACTGCCACAGCTAATAGAAGAATTCCCAAGTGTTAAATCAGAGCTTGGTGGCGCAATAGAAGAGCAGCAAGCTCAAGCTAATGAGCAAATAATGTTTTTTATTGGCGGAATGATTTTAGTATACATACTGCTAGCTGTGCCGCTTAAAAGCTATTCACAACCGCTTATTGTAATGTCGGTTATTCCGTTTAGTTTAACCGGGGCTATTTGGGGTCATTACTGGTTTGATTTAGATATGAGCTTAATGTCGGGATTTGGCTTAATTGCCGCAGCAGGTGTTGTTATAAATGATTCACTTGTAATGACAGATTATGTAAACCAAGTTCGCCGCGAAGGTGTTAGCGTTAAAAATGCAGTAATAGAAGCTGGTTGTGCCCGCTTTAGAGCAATACTATTAACGTCTATAACAACCTTTGCTGGTGTATTACCTATTATGTTTGAAACAAGCCTGCAGGCTAAGTTTGTAATACCTATGGCAGTAGCACTTGGCTTTGCTGTTATGTTTGCAACGTTAATAACGCTTATATTAGTACCGTGTTTATATATTATTTTAGGTGATATTGGTGCCGTATTTAAACGCCCATTTAAAAGCCGAGCTGTGAAAGTCTCGTAGATAAAAAACATAAAAAAAGCACTGACCGTTATTAACGCTCAGTGCTTTTTATTATCTATTTATTGTTGTTAAACTGGCTACAACAATAATTAATCTTTAAATTGCTTATGGCAATCTTTACAGCCTTTAGCCCATGCGCCAAAAGCTTTACCAATTACGGCTTTATCGCCCGATTGAGCAGCTAACGCTAGCTTATCTGCATTTGCTGCAAAAGCATTCGCTTTTTCAACAAAGGTTGCATTTTCGGCCCAAACAGCAGCAAGTGCAGCTGTGTCGCCTTTATCTGTTCTTTCGTAAAACGCTTCCCATGGCATTTTTGAAAGTGCAGCAGCGTTGTTAGCACGCATTTTAAATTGCTCTGCGTCAAAAGGTACTTTACCTTTTAGCATTGCGCCCATGTCACCAATTTGCACTGAGATCATTGAAAACGCAGCTTGGCGGTATTCAATCGCGTCACTTGGCTCTTTAAATGCAGAATTTGCCGATACGCTAAATGCACACGTTGCCAGTGCTATTGTTGCTAATACTTTTTTTAATTTCATGTTTGCCCCTGTTGAAAATTGTAATTCTTAATTCGGTATCTTGTATCTAACATCGTATTTATTCAAGTGAATACGATAGATTTAACTAAAACTTAATCGTTTATATCAATATCTGCAAATATCATCCCGCGACGCATGCTTCTAGTTGCTAAGAATACCTCACCAAGTAACGACATAAATGCACATATAAGTAATGCCATTGCTGCTACAAAACAACAGGCAATTGTAACGCCTAAGTTTATAGATTGAATATGCGATAAAAATAACAACATAACCACAGCGCATACAAGTAGTGCGCTTAATACACTTAAACTAAAAGCAATATGTATACATCGAGAACGCTTTAAAAGGGCGCGCAGCTCTGTAGCGAGTGATTTATTAAAGTCCTCGTCAGTACTTACTTTTAGTCTGCGTTCTAGCTGACGTGCCCTATCGGTAATTCGTGCTAAACGATTAGATAAAACACCTAAAGTAGCAGCAATACCCGTGATTAAGAATACAGGGGCAACGGCCGTTTGAATTACTTTAGCCATGGTTAAAATGTTAATTACTTCGTTATTCATTCATTTCTCAAGAAAAAGTTAGAGTTGTTTACATTAGTTCACAAATATGATTTTTTAACTTTATTGTTTTAAATCAATTTGCTGAGGTGGTGTTTTCTTGTTTTTTGGATTTGATGTCATGTGTTTGTAACCAAGGTGTTGCTTGGGTTGTACCAAAAGTTTTATATTCAGTACAACAATATAATCATTTTGATTAATACAAATACAATAATACATAACCTATCCAAGGGGAACTCATGGCTAAAAATATAATAAAAAAAACTGCTATAGCTACGGCAGTCTCAAGTGCATTTCTTGCTACTTTTGTTAATGCGGCAACTTTACCTAATGCAACGATTGCACCTCAAGCTGCAGAGCAGCTGAAAGAATTAGCATCTGAGCAAAAACAGCCTTCAGCACATATGATTGTTTTACGTGCAGCAACTTCTGTTGATGCTGTGGCTTCTGGCACTTATGAAGCGTCAAGCAGTCGTGAAATGATTGCTAACGTTGAGCTGCTTCAAAACACGATGGCCAACGAGCTTAGTAGCTTAGACTTTGATGCAAAAATAATTGGTAAAACAAAAATATTAGCACCAACATTAATTGTGCAGGCGACACCAGAAGCCTTAGCTAAAATAGCTAAAGATTCACGAGTGGCTAAAGTATTACCGATGTTTGACTACGAATTACATGTAGCTGCAACGTCTGAATATATTAATGCTAAGCCTTTAATTGTTGATGGTATTGTAACTGGTAAAGGTCAGCGTGTGGCTGTTCTAGATACTGGTATTGACTATACCCACAAAGCATTTGGTGGTGAGGGTACTGTAGAAGCATACGAGGCTGCTCAAGCTGATCCTACAACGGTTGATTGGCCACAAGGTATTGTACAAGGCGGTTACGATTTTATTCGTGACGATGCTGATCCAATTGAAAATGATGCTGCAAATTCTCCTTCTACAGGTGATGCAACGAATCATGGTACGTCTTCTTCAAACTCAGTAAATGGTATTGCACCAGATGTTGAATTATATGTTTACTCTGTTTGTGGTGGTGGCTGTCCAAGTGCCGCTCAAGCTGCGGCATTAGAAGCTGCAATGGATCCAAATGGCGATGGTGATATTTCAGACCGCGTAGATGTTATGAACATGTCATTAGGTGGCGAGTTTGGCGATACATATACAGGTGGTGGTGCGCAATACCTAATTCAACGTGCTGTTGATTTAGGTGTGAATATGGTTATTTCAGCTGGTAATGATGGTGATCATCCATTCCGTATTGGTGGCCCAAGCACGACACCAAATGCGTTATCAGTAGGCGCAATGACTCATCCTACAACTGAAGTTGGTACTGCTACAGGTACTATTGCTGGTATCGAAGGTAATATTCAAGCATCAGGCTTTGGTCCGCAAACTGACTTTGTAATTACAGGTGCAGATATTGATTTAGTGTACCCTGACACAAACCAAGATGGTTGTGTTGATTTTGCTGATGATGTTGATTTTACTGGTAAAGCGGTTTTAATTGACCGTGGTGCATGTGCATTTACAGTTAAAGTACTTAGTGCACAGAAGAAAGGTGCTGAATTTGTACTGATTGCAAATAACACAGATGATGGCACTCCTGCACCAATGGGTGGCAGTGATGACAATGTAACTATTAAAAGTGTAGGTATTAATTTTGCTGCAGGTGCTGCTTTAAAAGCTCAATTAGCTGCAGGCGATACGGCAACATTTGATATTGATGTAAAAATTAAAACTACAGCAGGTGCAGTAGCTACGTTCTCTTCTCGTGGCCCTTCGATGGATGGTTTATTAAAACCAGAAATTACTGCCCCTGGTACTAGTATATTAGTTGCAGCAGCAGGCACGCAAGATCAGCTAGCTCCTGTATCTGGAACATCTTTTTCAGGCCCTATTACAGCCGGTGCTGTTGCAATGGTACGTGAAGCTCACCCTGAACGTAATGCATTTGAGATTAAAGCTACAATAATGAATGCAGCTGACTTAAATGTAACAAATGAGCCTTTAGCAAGCAGTCCTGACTCAGAACTGGCTCCAATTAGTATGATTGGTTCAGGCTTGGTTGATGTAACTAAAGCAGTCAACTTACCAGTTGCTGCATGGGTTAATAATACACAGTTTAATACTAAACAAGCGGCTCTTTCATTCGGCCTTGTGTCAATGGCTGGAACAGAGTCTCTAACTAAAACAGTGACTGTTAAGAACTTCTCATCAGATGCTAAAACGTATGCGCTGCGTACTGAAGCTCGCTACCAAAATGATGACGATACAGCTGCAATTAGCTGGGATTTCCCTGAGTCGGTAACAATCCCTGCAGGTCAGTCAATTAACTTTGATGTGACGCTAACTGTTGATCCAACAAAACTACCAGCGTGGGAATTAGAAAACCCATTTAGTGCAGACGACATTGCTGCAAGAAGCGCTGCTCTTACTTCAGTAGAGTTTGATGGTGCATTGGTATTTAATGACGCAAGCACTGATACAGACCACGATTTACACGTTGTATATCATGCAATGCCAAAAGCTGCGACAGAATTAAGCGTTTCGTCTCAAATCATTGATAACGAAATGGCACTTATTGTTGAAAATAGCGGCCAAACAGACATTACTCCTTTTGCAGAAAGCATTGTTGCAACAGGCACAGAGAAAACACGAGAAGAAGCTGAGTTTAATATTTTAGCGACTACTTTCTCTGCATTTGCAGATAGCTCTTGTGACTCTGGTATTTTTGTAACGTCGTCTATCCAATTGCGCGACCCATTAACGCATGTATTCCAAGCAGGCTACAGATTAGAAGTTGATACTGATAATGACGGTGTTTATGATCAAGTTATGCAAAACTATAACGACCGCGGTCGTGAAACAGCATTCCCTGGCCGTAGCCGTACAGTAATTGGTGAAACTGATGGCGCTGGTAACGATTCGTTAGCATGGGTTACTCCGCTTTATCACTCAGCCGGTGAAGATACTATTACCTTCTCAACTTGTAGTGAGCTACTAAACGTTGATGGTTCATTACTTGGTGAAAACATGAACTTTAAAGCATCTGTAGGTTACCCTTCATATGTTACAGGTGTATTCACTCAGACCGATAGTATTGAAGGCTCAACTACATTTGGAGCATCTCCAAGTGTAACGCTTACTTCTATGGAAACTGGCGAAGCAGTTACTTCACTTAAACCGGGTGAAAAAGCAATTGTTGAAGCAAGCGGTCCATTTGCATTATCACAAACATCTGGTTTGGATATTGTTAAAGTGATGAGTAGTACTGAGTTAGAGCTTCCTGCAATCGACGCCCCAATGCTAGTTGGTGGTGAGTTTAGTGTTTCAGAAGATGCTGCTAACGGAACGGTTGTTGGTGCACTAACTATCACTGAGTCTGACCAAGACTTAGATGTGTCAGAGTACTATGTGCAATCAAGTACTCACCAAGGTTTTGGTATTGATGCGGATGGACAAGTGGTTGTAACTAATACTGAATTGTTAACTGGTGATTCATCAGCTGAACTTCAAGTTGTTGCAATTGATGTACGCGGTAATGTATCTGCTCCTGCTGTAGTTACTGTAAGTATTACTAAAGTTGTACCACCAGTAGTAGAGACTGTAGCACCAGAAAGCAAAAAGAGCTCATCTGGTTCACTTGCATGGTTAACATTACTAGTAGCGCCGTTTGCATTCATACGTCGTCGTAAACAAAAGTAATTTTATAACTAAATAGTTATATAAAGGGAGCTTCGGCTCCCTTTTTACATAGCTTCACAAACTAAATCACAACATAGGTTGTTTTTAGGTATATTTAATTACTTAATAAAAAATAAAAATACAACAAGGACTTTGACTGATGAAACGCAACCCATTCGCACTCGCAGCACTATCGCTCGCTATTTTAAGTGGCTGTAATCAAGCCCCTGAAGAAACCAAAAAAAGTAATACACAAGTTAAAACGGTTCAAGTAGCCCAAGCTGTAGCGCCGGTAGCTAAAAAAGTGCCACATGAAATGACTATTCATGGTGATACACGTATAGATGATTACTATTGGCTGCGTGATGATGAACGTAAAGCACCTGAGGTAATTAACTACTTAGAAGCTGAAAACACATACACTGATGCAATGCTCGCACATACTAAAACGCTGCAAAGTGAGTTGTTTAAAGAGCTAAAAGGGCGTATTCAAAAAGACGATGATTCGGTCCCAGTTAAAAACGGTGATTATTTTTACTCAACACAAACACGTGGCGATAACGAGTACACTACTTACTTACGCAGCAGCGATTTTGCAGGTACCGATCAGCAAGTTATTTTAGATGTAAATGAGCTTGCTAAAGGTCATGATTATTATGCAGTAAGTGGTTTAGATGTAAGCCCTAATGGCAATTTAATGGCTTATGGCGAAGATACTGTTAGCCGTCGTATTTATAGCGTAAAAATAAAAGATTTAACTACCGGTAAATTACTCGAAGACACACTTGAAGGCACCAACGGTGGCATTGTGTGGGCAAACGATAATAAAACGGTTTACTACATTAAAAAAGATTTACAAACTCTACTAGGTTACCAAGTGTATCGTCATACATTAGGTACATCGCAAGCTGATGATGAGCTAATTTACGAAGAAACTGATACCAGTTACTACATGGGTATGAGTAAAAGCAAAGATGAGTCAGAGATTTATATTTGGCACAGTAGCACGGCTGCATCAGGCGTATCTGTATTAAGTGCTGATGATACTAAGGCAATGCCTAAACGCTTAATTGAGCGCGAAGCAGGGCTTGAATATGATATTTCGAAGCTAGGGAATACTTACTACATTGTAACTAACTTAGATGCTGTAAATTTTCAGCTGATGAAAGTTGATATTGATAAAGCAGGCGACAAGGCTAATTGGCAAAGTGTGATCCCAGCGCGCGATGATATTAAACTCGAAGGCATTGATTTATTTAATGACTACTTAGTTTACCAAGAACGTGAAATGGGCCAATCAAAGTTGATTGCGCGTGATTTAAAAACAGGTAAAGAGTTACCACTGAGCTTTAACGATAGCGCTTATACAATTGGTACTTATGGCAATAACGATATAGATAGCAGCACGTTACGTGTTTACTACACAAGCATGACCACTCCAAGCTCATCGTACGATGTAAATTTAGCGACTGGCGATAAAACGCTTCTTAAGCAACAGGTTGTGTTAGGTGATTTTGATGCTGACAATTACGCTTCAGAGCGCATTTTTGTAACAGCACGCGATGGCATAAAAGTACCGGTAAGTTTAGTTTACCGTAAAGATGCGTTTAAAAAAGATGGCACTAACCCGCTACTGCAATATGGTTATGGGTCGTACGGCGCAACCATGGATCCAACGTTCTCAAGCTCACGTTTGAGCTTGTTAGACCGTGGTTTTGTATTTGCAATTGCCCATGTACGTGGCTCGCAAATGCTAGGTCGACCTTGGTACGAAGACGGCAAGCTACTCACTAAAAAGAATACGTTTAATGACTTTGTTGACGTAACCAAAGCATTGGTTTCTCAAAAGTATGGCGCAAAAGATGAAATATTTGCGTTAGGTGGCAGTGCTGGTGGCTTATTAATGGGCGCAGTAGCAAACCAAGCGCCTGAGCTTTATAAAGGCATGGTTGCTGCGGTACCGTTTGTAGATGTAGTAACAACGATGCTTGATGCGAGCATTCCGCTTACAACAAATGAATACGGCGAGTGGGGTAATCCGAACGAAAAAGCGTATTACGATTACATGCTGTCTTACTCGCCATACGACCAAGTATCTAAGCAAGCATATCCTAATATGTTGGTAACGACTGGCTTGCACGATTCACAAGTTCAATACTTTGAACCTGCAAAATGGGTTGCTAAGCTGCGTGACTATAAAACTGATGACAATAAGTTACTGTTTAAAATAGATATGGAAGCAGGGCACGGCGGCGCATCGGGTCGCTTTAAGCGCTTAGAAGATACCGCGCTAAACTATGCATTTATGCTTGATTTAGCGGGTATTAAAAAGTAATTAATTTATATATTTAAAATAAACAAAAATGTAAGGTGCTTTTTAAGAAAGCACCTTTTTTTGTGGCAAGTTAAAGCTAAACATTGTGCCTTTACCAATTTCACTTTGTACGTAAATTTCGCTATCCATCAGTTTTAATAACCCTCTGCAAATAGCCAATCCTAAACCACCTTGCTGGCGCCCTTCTTTATTAGAATTACTTGCTTGGTAGTGCGGATCAAAAATAGCATTCAGCTCATCTTCTTTTATGCCTACGCCCGTGTCTGATACATGCACAAATAGTTGATTATCGTCACTGCGTTTTACATGTACTGCAATGCTGCCGCCGCGAGGGGTATGCCTAATTGCATTATCAATTAAGTTACTTAACACGCGCTCTAATTTAGCTATATCGGCAACCACAGGAAAATCACAAATCGCAGGTTCTACCGACAAACTAATGCCTTTTTTGTCAACGGCTAAACTAAATTTTGCCATGCAATCGTAAATGAGTTCACCTAAATTAAAGGTTTCTTTATTTATACTTATTTCGCCATTTTCTAAGTGAGCAAGTTCAAATATTTGCTCTATGAGTAGCTTTAATTGCCCACAATTATTAAGCGATACCTGTAAGTATTCTTGTTGTTCTTTTTGACTTAATTGCTCACCTGACTGATTTAAAACTTCTAAAAACCCCTGCAGTGAAGCAAGTGGTGTACGTAGGTCGTGCGATAAGTGAGTTAGCAACTCTTTGCGTTGTTTATCGCCTTGTTCAAGCGCTTTAAACTGCTCATTAATACGGGTTAACATGGCTTGAATACTTCGCCCTAAACTATGCACTTCGTTACTTTTTTGCGTTGAATAGTTACTTAGCTTGGTGTCGGTAAGGCTGTAGTTAGCGGCTTCAATATTACTAACATCGCGTGCTAAGCGCTGAATTGGGTTGGTAAAAAAACGTAGTAAAATTAGCATCGCAATAAATAAAAATGCGAGTGCAGAGCCAAGCCATAAAGCAGCTAGCCATAACTTATCATTATTTTTTACAGTGCTTAGTGAGGTATCGTAAGCCTCACCACCAATAATTACATATAAATAACCTTGTAGCTTATCTTGATTAAATACTGGCGCGGCTGAAAATATTTTTTGTTGCTCTTTATTACGAGGGTTGTCACCATAAATAGGTGCAGCGCTTGGGTCGTTAATCAGCCTTTTTAAAGGCGTTAAACTAATATGCGTGCGTTTAACTTTACCCGGTTTTGCTGAGTAAGTAAGAATCTTTCCGGTTTTGTCTACAAAATAAAATTCAAACGCCGGGCCTAATAACATTAAGGTATGAAAGAGGTTTTCAAGCGCTTTATAGTCGTAAACACCTTCTTTTATTAATGGGTTATCTTGTACTAAATGCTCAGCTAGCGCTAAGTGCAGATTTTGTTCGGCGTGGTGTTTTGAAGTCAGTTCTAATTGCTTACTCCAGCCGTAAACTAGGGCGCAAATAAAACAAAAAATCACGACTAGCGATATAGCTAATTTTTGATACAAAGATAATTTCATAATAGGTGTCTTAATTGAGTTGGCTAGGGTTTAGTTTGTAACCAACACCCCAAACTGTTTCGATGATAGGCGCTTGTTGGTGTTCTTCTAGCTTGGCACGTAAGCGGTTTATATGTGAATTAACCGTGTGCTCGTAGCCACTGTGTTGGTAACCCCATACTTTATCGAGTAACTGCTGGCGGCTAAAAACATGATTAGGATGGCGTGCAAAGTAAACGAGTAAATCAAATTCGGTGGCGGTAAGGTTAAGGGCTTGCTTGCCTAAATACACTTGGTGCGAACTAAATTCTATATTGAGTGAGCCTACATTTAGTGTTTGTTCGCTATCAACGGGGGAGTTGTCGTTGTTTTGGCTAGCGAGTAGTTGTGCTCTGTGGCGTAATTGGGTTTTTACTCTGGCTTGTAATTCGCGTGCAAAAAAGGGTTTACAAATATAATCATCGGCGCCCATTTCAAGGCCAATAACTCTGTCCATATCGCTACTAAGCGCGGTGAGTAAAATTACGGAGGTAGTTGGGTAATGCTCTTTTATTTTTCGGCATAAGCTCAAACCATCCATTTGGGGTAAGTTTATATCGAGTAAAATAAGTCCGTAGGGATGCTTAGCTATTTTTTTTAAGGCAAGTTCTGCGCTTACAACATGATCTACATGTAAGTTAAGCGAAGTAAGTTGTGTGGTAATTAATTTACCTATTTCTCTGTCGTCTTCTACTACTAATATTTTTTCGTGACGCATGTATTACCTCGTAAAAAGGGGGGCATCCGTGCTCCCTTACTTCCCCATTACAAGCTGGAACGTTACTGCGTGCGCGTAATTACTATTTTCGATACTGGGTTATCAAACTTATGTTCAACACCAAGTGCTGATGTAGATAATCCATCTTGATTTGAAACAATGCCTGGATGCATCGTTATTATATCGGCTGTATCGTCACGTATTTCGTTAAACCCTTCACCGCTAGCGGCAGGACCTGGCACAGTTTCAGCTGTTTCTGTATTTGCTTCCGTACCCGCATCATAAGCTGTCGTAGTGCGTGATAACGAGCCGCCAACTTCTAATGTTGATACATCTAAAGAACTAAGACCGGTAAAAGCATCATTTGTATTCCCAAGCATGGCAGCAAATGACAAATTAAGCGTTTCTTGCTCTTCAACAGTAATGATTACTGTGGTGGTTTCACCAGGGCCAATAGCGCCTTCAGCTGAAACTGCAGCAAGTGCACTTTCGTAGCTGAGGTATTCTTCATTTGCACCGCTTTCTGCAAGCATTTCTAAACCAACAGAAGCTGTTGTACCGAATGTCCAAGGTGCTTCATCTTCAAAAGCAATGACAGAGAGTGGTGACAAAGGCTGTCCTGCAGTTAAGTTACTAAAAGTAATAGTAAACTCACTGATCACAGGTTCTATAACAATTGGCTCAACAACGACCGGCTCTTCAACCACTGGGTCGTTATCATTATCGCTACACGCTGCAAGTGTGGTTGCAAGTGCAAGCACTAGTAGACTTTTTTTAAGGTTGTTAGCAGATGACATAATCATGCTCCTACTTAACTGTAACGGTTAATTGCGCTACTGGGTTTAACCATCTGTGTACTGTATTACTTAAATCGCTATTACCCGCTTCTAAATCGTCATCGCCTAAGCTACCTGGGTGAATATGGATGCTTGTATTTGTATCACCACTTAATATACCTGTACCGCCAGTGCCAGCGTCGCCACCTGGAGCCGCAGGAATACCCGGAGTACCTGGAGCGCCAGAGCCTTCAACTACAAGCTCATTATTTTGTTCTGTGCCTGCATCGTAAGCATTTAAATTAATTGTGTAAGTACCCGCTTCTGTTGGGATTTTCCAGCTGTTTAAGCCTACAAAGCCATCATTAGTTGGTAGCATCATTGCAGTTAAAGATAGGTACTCGTTACCGTCAGTAGTTGTTAGTGTTGCCGTTGTAGATGCGGCTGGTGCAAGTAAACCTTCAGCTGGATTTGCAGCCATATCACTGCCCGCTGCAGTTGCTTGTGCAACTAGCTCTGCAATATTGCCGCCTTCAGCCATTGTTTGTAATGCTGTAGATGCCTCTGTTGCTACTTCAAATAGTGTGTCTTCGCTGTTGTGTGCTGTAATTAACAGTGGAGTGAAGTGAATACCCTTGGTTAGGTTAGTAACTTTTAGGTCTAATTCTGCGGCCATAGTCGATTGGCTAGCTGCCGCTAAAAGAATTGCAATTGTTAATGTAGAAGTTTTCATTATTATTCCTGTAAGTGATGATTCGAGTTAAGTATTGAATAATCGTCTCCAGAAACTCTCACAAACTTATCACTTTTTTATCACAAGATTTCACGCTGTGATTTTTAAATACAAATACGTTGGTTGATTTGTAGACATTTGTTTAGTTAAGAGGCAACATACATAAAACAAAAAGGAGAGTGTTATGGAAGAAAATCAACAGGTTGAACCAGTTAATAAAGATGACCGTATGTGGGCTATGTTATGCCATTTGAGTGCGCTTGCCGGATTTATTGTGCCGTTTGGCTCAATAATTGGGCCATTAATTGTGTGGTTAATTAAAAGAGATGAGATGCCAGTTGTTGACGTGCACGGTAAAAAGGCGCTTAACTTTCAAATAACGATGGCAATTGCATATGTAGTTTGTTTTTTACTGATGTTTGTAGCAGTAGGCTTAATATTACTACCTATAGTGGCAATTTTTGGGTTTGTAATGGCAAGTATTAAAGCTAACGAAGGTAAAGAGTTTAATTACCCGTTTAGTTTAAATTTGATAAAATAAAACCTCAGTTATTTTTATACCAATTGCATTAAATTAGTGATCTATTATAGCGATAAGAAAATAGCTCAATAACAAGGCTAAAATTATGATACATAGTTGTTCTATATAAATGATTTTTAACGTCGTTAGTGAGTTATTTAATACGCTAGAATGATCATGTTTTTAATAAAATTGGTATTATAAACCCAGCTATAGGCTGGGTTTTTACGTTTAGCCATAAGGACATTATGCTTTATCTCACGTTATTTATTAGCGCATTTATATCTGCCACATTACTGCCTAGCTCTTCTGAGGTGATAATGGTGGGGATGATTGCCCAAGGTAAAGTTAATTTATGGCTTATGTGGTGCGTAGCAACACTTGGAAATGTATTGGGAAGCTGCGTTAATTACTGGTTAGGTACACAAGTACTGCGTTTTAAAGATAAAAAATGGTTTCCGGTATCGCAAAAAGGGCTTGATAACGCACAAAAGCAATTTAATAAATACGGTGTGTATAGTTTGTTGTTTGCTTGGCTGCCAGTAGTAGGCGATCCGCTAACTGTAATTGGGGGGATATTTAAAGTACGCTTTAGTCTGTTTTTATTACTAGTAACACTAGGCAAAGGCGCGCGCTATTTAGCGGTTATCGCCCTTGCCGTAGGATTCGAAAAGCTTTTTTAAATAAGTTTTTTAAGGCCTTATTTAGCCCAATCAAGCGTTAACGACACTGAGTCGGCAAAACGCAGTGCATGCGGTTTATCAACACGTGCTTTAGCGTAATGAACACTTGGGTGTGCGTGACAAACCGCAAGAATTTCAGCCACTAATTTTTCGAGCAGTAAAAAGTGGCCTTGCTCTACTAAGCTAATTACTTCTTTGGTGATCACTTTATAATTAAGTGCTTGGTCAACTTCATCCGTTTTACACGCGTCATCAGCAGGGTAGTGAATCTCTAGGTTGATCACTACATCTTGCTTTTTTTCACGCTCATCGGGGTTAAAGCCAATAAACGTACGCAGGCGCAAATTAGTAACGTTAATAATTGCATTAGCCATAGGGTTAACCTTTTATAAGCTGCAAAAATTCGTTACGTGTTTTAGGATCGCTTCTAAAGTTACCTAACATTACTGATGTACGCATGCTTGAATTTTGCTTTTCTACACCACGCATCATCATACACATGTGTTTTGCTTCAACAATAACGCCCACACCTTTAGCGCCAGTAACTTCTTCAACTGCTTTAGCGATTTGATGCGTTAGCTGTTCTTGAATTTGAAAACGGCGTGAAAACATATCAACAATACGTGCAAATTTAGACAAGCCCAATACTTTACCGTTTGGAATATAAGCAATATGGCAACGGCCAATAAAAGGTAGTAAATGATGCTCACACATAGAGTAAAGCTCTATGTCTTGCACTAACACCATGTCGTCAGCGTCAGATGTAAATACCGCTTTATTAGTTATTTCATCAAGCGTTTGACGATATCCTTGCGTTAAATATTCCATTGCTTTTGCAGCACGTTTTGGCGTATCAAGTAAGCCTTCGCGGTTAGCATCTTCGCCTACTGCGGTGATGATTTTTTCGTAACTTTCTTTTAATTCATTGTGCATAAATATCTCAGTTTATTTATATTTACTTTAAATGACGGCCGCCATCAACAGGCAAAGAACGCCCTGTGATGTAGTGGCTTTGTAATAGTAAATCAATGCTATTGATAATTTCTTGGCATCCGGGTTCAATGCCCATTAATGATTTTTTAAGGGTCTTAGCTCGATATTGCTCATCGTCATGTTCATTAAAAATAATGAGTGATGGAGCAACCGAGTTCACTTTTATGTTTGGCGCATATTTAGCGCTAAACGATTTAGTTAAGTTATCGAGAGCTGCTTTACTTGCTGCATAAGCTAAGTGTTTAGGGCTGCCTGTTTCAACTACATAATCAGTAAGGTGAATTATATCAGCAGGTACTTTTTCACTTTGCTGATAGTTTATAAGCAGCTCAGCGCACATTAAATTAATTAAATACGGTGTTTTGGCGTGTATACGCATCATATTATCGAACAGTACTGCAAAGTCAGGATTGTTAGCTTCGCAGTCCCAGCTTGATGCATTGTGAACAATAGCGCGCAGCCATGTTGTATGCTCTTTAAGCGTATTTATAAATGCACTTATACCGTCATCGGTACTAAAATCGGCATAAATACATACAGCGCCTAGTTGCTCTAATTTATCAACAGCGTCGTGACGAGTACGATACGTAATAATAACAGCCTGCCCTTGGGCTATATAATGCTGAGCGAGCGCTAAACCAATACGTTGGCCTGCGCCGGTAATTAAGATGGGCGATGTCATATAAGGCAGTGTTCTCTTTGGCGGGTAACTTATACCAATATTGTTAAAACATGATCGATCTATCGCTATTTTCTTAGGGCTATAATAGATCACTAATTTAACGCAATTGGTATTATAAAATTTAAAGCGTTAATTTACTAAAATATACGCAGTTTCTTAATCTGTCGATCAAAAAAGCAATTAATCCTCAAAGGCGTTAATTGCTTTATTTTATTTACTAAAACATTAATCGTAAATTGTCGGAATTGGTTGGCGCTTATGTTGTGTACGCATGTAAATACTTACAAGCTTTTGTTCAACGTCTTTAGAAACAGATTTACCTTCTAAAAAGTCATCAATTTGCTCATAGCTCAAACCAAGTGCTTCTTCATCTGTTAAGCCTGGGCGGTCGCTTTCTAAATCAGCTGTAGGTGCTTTATCTACTAATAAAGCTGGGGCACCGAGTGCAGTAGCAAGTGCACGCACTTGGCGTTTTGATAAACCAAATAGCGGAGCTAAATCGCACGCGCCGTCACCAAATTTAGTATAAAAACCAGTAATGTTTTCAGCACTATGATCGGTACCCACTACTAAGCCTTGGCAAAAGCCAGCAATTTCGTACTGAGCAACCATACGTTGGCGTGCTTTAACATTACCTTTAATAAAATCTATCTGAGCTTGCTCAGGCAGTGCTTCACCACAGCCAACTACAGCAGCTATAGCTTGCTCATGCAATGCATCAGCCGCAGGTTGTACGTTTACGGTCATACGTTTACTTGGCTGGATAAAATCAACCGCCATTTGCGCTTCGTCTTCATCGGCTTGTACGCCATAAGGTAAGCGCACAGCAATAAATTGGTATTTGTCAGTATCGTGTTCTTTATTTAGCTCGTTTACGGCAAGTTGACATAAGCGGCCACAAGTTGATGAGTCAACACCACCACTAATACCCAATATTAGTGATCGTGAGTGAGCTGCTACTAAACGTGCTTTAATAAAAGCAACCCGGCGAGTTATCTCAGCATTTACATCAATAGTTGGCTGAACCTTCATTTCAGCCATAATTTCGGCGCGCATTGCCAGCTCCTTATAAAATTTAATATGTGATACGCAATAAACTTATTATGTGATTTAGTCTTAATTAATTAAAGTTTTAAATGAGCTTTTATTTTGCGAAGCTCTACTTTTAATTCTTCCACTTCTGCCAGTAAATCACTTAATTCTTTATCTTTAATTACTTCGCTTGGTAGAGCAACAAAGGCATCGGCGGGATTATTTTGTTGTTCGCCAAATAAATGAATGTATCGGCTGTCGCGTTTACCTGCTTCTCGTTCTAATTTACGGGCGTAATCGCTTTCAATCAGTTTATTGAGCGCTGTTTCTACTTCATTTACGTTATTAAAATCAGCAAGCCTAGCACTGCGAGTTCTTAATTCACCTGGGGTTTGGGCACCACGTAAAAGTAATAAACAAACAATGGCACGTTGCTGAGCAGAAAATTGCAGATTACTAAACTCAGTGTTGCAAAAGCGGTGGTCGTATTTATTTACGCGACCAGAAAGCCCTTCATCTATAGTTACCAAGCGCATGTCTATTAGTTCATCAAGTGCGTTTTGCACGTCACTATCTGTAAGATTTAACACAGGATCGCGATTAGACTTTTGATTACATGCGTTCACTAGAGCGTTTAACGATAGCGGATAATGTTCTGGCGTTGTGCTTTGTTTTTCTAGTAAGCAACCAAGAATACGTTGTTGATTTGCTGATAACTGCATAAATAATCTCAAATTAGTAAGCGTATTTTATTAGCTTACACCTTTATTGGATACCAAGCCATTGCTGGAGTTTAGGTTTTAGTGCGGCTAAATCGAGCGGCTTACTTAAATAGTCGTTCATGCCTGCTGCTAGGCATTTTTCTTTATCGCCCTGCATGGCATTGGCTGTAAGTGCAATAATAGTAATATTTTCATTACCCTTACCTGCATCGCCTTCTCTAATGGCTTTAGTGGCTTGGTAGCCATCCATTTCAGGCATTTGGCAATCCATTAAAACTAGTTTATATGGCTTACCTTGTTTTGCATTGAGTTTTACAATTGCCTCAAGCCCATTTTCAGCAATATCAAAAGTCACACCTGCTTGCTTTAAGAGCGCCGAGGCAACTACTTGGTTTATTTTATTGTCTTCAACGAGCAGTAGTTGTGGCTCTGATGAATCGAGTACCGGTGCTTTAGTTAGTTTATTTTGTAGTTGTGCTTGTTGCTGCTGTTGTTCAATGTATTTATCGTTAGTGAGTGAGTCAAACAAATCAGAAGGTGTGAGTGGTTTGAAAATCATACAGTCGACTTCCATACCTACTTTAGACTCCTCAGGTGAATAACTCATTGGCGCCATAAGAACTAACTTGCAACTATGCATATTTATAAAGTTTTTAAGCGCAGTTATATGCGTTTGCGGCGCTTTTTCAAAAAAGTAGTAATCAACTAAAATAGCTTCAGGGTGGGTGGTTACATTATTTAAATAATTATCAACCTCAAGATAGTCATGTATGCAATTAACCTTTGCACCCCATACCGTGAGTTGTTTGCTGGCTGTATTTGCATTTAACGAGCACTCATCAATAATTAAAATATGTTTGTTTTTAATTAAATGACTCGGTAAATCTTGTTCTTTACTTAAGCGAGGCTGTATTTGTATTGTGAAAGAAAATGTACTTCCTTCACCTTGCATGCTGTTTACACTTACTTCACCGTTCATCAGCTCACACAGTTGTTTTACTATGGCAAGGCCAAGCCCTGTGCCCCCAAACTGGCGTGTAGTTGAGGTATCTGCTTGTGTAAACGAATCAAATAACGACGCTTGTTTTTTAGGGTCAATACCAATGCCAGTATCAATAATCGAACATTGTAGGAACGAGCCATCCGTTGTTTCATCCACTTTGGCGGTAATAACTACTTCGCCATCAATAGTAAATTTAACGGCGTTGCCAATTAAGTTATTCAAAATTTGGCGTAAGCGGTTCGGATCACTAATTATTTCGCTAACTGTAATTTGAGTGGCATCTAAAATAAGTTTTGTATTGTTTTGCTCTACTTTTAAAGCAAACGACTCAACCACTTCTCCTAATAACCGAGGTAGGTTAAATTGCACGTTTTCAATATCGAGCTTACCGGCTTCAATTTTAGAAAAGTCTAATATGTCGTTAATTATATTAAGTAAAGATTGAGCTGATGACTGAGCAAGTTCGATATGATGCTTTTGCTGTAGGTCTAGTTGCGTTTGCTTAATTATATTAAGCATGCCTAAAACACCATTCATTGGTGTGCGAATTTCGTGGCTCATACTTGCTAAAAATTCACTTTTAGCTTCAACAGCTTGTTCTGCAGTTTCTTTGGCGGCAACCAGCTTTTGTTCAGTTTCAATTCGTTGCTGGCTCGAGTGCAAGCTGCCAATTAACGCTGCAACGGCAATTAAAAAGCTTTCTTCGTTTTTAGACCAGTGGCGCTTGGATTGACATTGCTCGGCGCAAACAACGCCTATAGCACCACTTCCCGCAGGAATAATTATGCACAGCATTGATTTAATCTCGAGTGGCATTAAATACTGCTCTTTAATTGGTGCGAGTATTGGGTGTTCTAGTGCATCGGGTGCATTAAATACTGCTTGATGATCTATTGCATTAAAAAAGCCGGGGTTGTTTTTTCTTAGCCAAATAGAGTCAATTTTGTCACTAGACGAATGTTTGCTATGTATGGCAAAGGGGCTTAGTTGAGACTTGTCTTCATTAAAAAACCAAATACTGGCACGTTTAATATCGAATGCTTGGCAGATTGCTTCAGTGATAATATCTTTCGATTGGCTAAGTTGCCCATTTAATATTAATTTATTAACGGTAAGAGAAGCTAAAATTTCGTTATGTAATGCGGTTTTATTATTTTCTAATTCAATTTTTTTACGGGTATCAATATTCTGTAGTGAGCCAAAAATGCGTGTGCATCGTCCATTCTTTCGTTCTGCTTCACCATGTACGAGTACCCAAACAGATTCACCTTCTGCATCCATTACTTCTAATTCAACTTCGTAGCTTTCACCATATTTTATGGCTCGTTCAATTAAAGGTTTAATTGTTTCTCGGCTAGTGCCTTTTTTAAAGTAATTTAAATCTTTAGGCCATTCTGGTTGGTTATTTAATGGGTATTTAAATAGTTTTTTGGTCATATCAGACCAATACACTTGTTTAGTTTCTAAGTTAAATGACCATGCGCCTATTTGAGCTAGATCACTCATTGCTTCAAGCATTTTTTCGTTTTGTTGCTGACGATTAAGCATTTTCAAAAAGAATAAAAAGGCCCAAATTAATAACCCGCAAATAATAATAATCGATAACCGAAGTGGCCATATTGATGAAATAGGAGGGCTCCAACCGATTTTTGGCGCTACATATAACTGCCAGCTGCCGCCTTGAAAATTTAGAGTGAATTCAAGGGGATCTTGCTGAATAATATTTTGATTGCCGAAAAAAAACTCGCCTTTTTTACCTAAACCATTACGCCCTTGAATGGCAACGTTGTACTGTTTTTCTAATTCATAAACACCAGAATTGATATAAACCTTGTCAATATCGAGTACAACCGACAACAACCCCCAAAACTCATTATTGGGAGGGGTATACACCGGAACCCTGGCGATTAATGCTTCCCCCCCCTGAACTAATGTTAGCGGTCCTGCCATAATAATTGTGTTGGTATCGCGAGCTCTAAGTGCATCAGTACGCTGATTTTTATTATCTAAAAAATTAAGGCCAATTGCTTTTTCGTTCCCTTTTAAAGGATAGGTCATTTGAATGACCATATTGGGAGCGCCACCAATATTACGAAGTTCATTTGATGTATCAAAAAGAGGAGCTGCGATTTGTTCAAAGCGTTCTTGTTCTAAACCCGGTTCTGCGGCAACGGCAACACCTAAACCCCGTACTAGTTGAATATTAGAAACTAAGGTTGATTCGAGTTGAGCTCTATAAGTACTTACTTCTGATAGAATTTGTAGGCGGTGAGCATCTTTTACACGATTATAGTTAATACGATCAAGAACAACACCAACTAGTACAGTTAGCGTAAGCGATAACCAAAAGGTCAGCTTAAAGTTATAAACATTCGTTTTTTTGTTATTACTAGACGGTGGCATTAGCTACATCGTGGCGTTAATTTAGGCAAATTAACTATAGCTAATTTATGACATAAATGAAAACGGCGCATTAACAAATGCGCCGTTTATTTTTTATAATTAGTAGTTTAGCGAGTTACGAATCGCTAACTTCACGTGCCCAATGATTTTGCTTTGCTACGTGTAGCTTGCGGTAACCATCAAGTAGTGCCGCATGCTTTTTAAAGCCTTCAAGCGATAAACCTGGGAAAGTTAAACCGTTAAACTGCTTTTTACCCTCGGCAATTTCTATAGCCAGCGCTACATTATTAGCACCAAACATTAAGCCTAATGCATCTTGGTAATCAGCGTATTCGCGCTCGTCATCGTATTTAATTTCAAGAATCGCTTTTAAACAGCGGAAGTGGCGCATTGCATCTTCGTTTACTTGGCCCGTATGAAGTATCCAATCAACCCAATCAATGGCTTCTTCGCTGCCTGCGGCTAAACATAGGTGCGCTTTAAGCTCACCTATACGCAGTGTGTGCCATGGTGTGTCGGCATCAGTTGCTAAGCCAATAAATTCTGCGGCGCGGATAATATCGCTATGACCGGCTTCTTCTAGGCTGTCGTAAATTTCCATCCATTGCTCTGCATCGTACTGATCAAGCGATAGGAATGCTTCGCGAAATTTTGCGCCTTCGTTGTTGTTGCGCCAAATAAGCTCATCAACTGGATAAATGTCTGACATGCCCGGTACTAAAATACGACATGCGTATACGTTTAGGTGCGTGTAATCCATGATGTAGATATCATGATCCATGCTGTGAATCAGGTCAGTACAGAAGTTATATTCTTGCTCTGTTGTGCCGCTAAAGTCCCAGTGTACAAATTCAAAGTCAGGTTTTGCACGGAAGAAATCATGCGAAATCAAACCGCTTGAATCAATAAAGTGCAGTTCAATGTTCTCTGGTGTTGCTACTTCATCGTTATCAAATGTTGCAGGTTGGAATACATCTAGTTGATCTAAACGACGACCTTGTAGTAACTCGGTAACGGTACGCTCAAGTGCAACTTCAAATGATGGGTGAGCACCAAAAGAAGCAAATACAGAACCATCAGTTGGGTTAATAAGCGTTACGCTCATTACTGGGTAAATCCCCCCAAGTGATGCATCGGCAATACGTAAATGAAAGCCATGGCTGCGAAGCTCTTCACACGCTTCGTGAATTTTAGGATATTGCTTAACAACGTCTTCAGGCACGATTGGTAAACAAATGCCTTCGGCGATGATGCGGTTTTTAATCGCGCGCTCAAATACTTCTGATAAACCTTGTACGCGAGCTTCAAATTTTGTGTTACCTGCGCTCATACCGTTAGATACAAAAATATTACCAATAACGTTTACCGGAATGTATACGTCTTGGTTATCGCGTTGGCGAGTGTAGGGCAGGGTACAAATGCCACGATCAATATTGCCAGAGTTAAAATCAAAAAGGTGTGATGCGTTTAGTTCGCGCTCTGGGTCAAAGTAATCCCATAAGCTTTCATCCATAATACCTTGTGGTACTTCGTCGCCTTCAACTTTAAACCATTTTTCGGTTGGGTAATGAGTAAACTCGCCATTGGCAAATTCTTCACCTAGATAAAAGTCTGCAAAAAAGTAGTTACAGCTTAAACGCTCAAAGTATTCACCGAGTGCTGAGGCAATAGAGGCTTTGTCGGTTGCGCCTTTACCATTGGTAAACATAACACCGCAGTCACTGTCTTTTATATGAACCGAATAACAGTTAGCTACAGGGTTAAGCCAAAGCGCTTCTTCAACATTAATGTGTAGGGCTTCAAGCTTGTTTTGCATGGTAAAGATTGACGATTCTAGGTCGCGGTCTTTACCTTTGATAAATGTTTTTTCAGTCATATTGATCTCAACTAGTTCTGCACGATGTGTGGAGCTGACATTATCGTGGATTTTGATGTTTATTTCACCCTTTGCGAGCAAGAACATTATTATTTAATAAAACTGTGGTTATTATATGTCCTTAACGCTTGGTCAAAACGTGCAAAGGAAAGGTTGATGTTTAAAGTAATCAAACGCTTGTTATTATTAATTGTGATTTTAGGGCTGGCAAGTACCGCCGTTGTTTATGGGGTACTTAGTTTAAGTTTACCTGCCCTTGATGGAAACGGACGTAGTAACGCGGTAGTAGATCCTGTAAAAATTTCGCGCGATGCACTAGGGCAAGCAGTAATAAATGCAAATAGCCGAAACGATGCAGCCTATGGTTTAGGTTATGTGCATGGGCAAGACCGATTTTTTCAAATGGATTTACTAAGACGTAATGCCGCAGGCGAGCTAAGTGAATTATTTGGCGAAGCCGCGTTGGGACTCGATAAAAAGATGCGTTTTCATCAATTACGTAAACGCAGCCAAATTATTTTACAAACGCTGCCTGATGCAGATAAGCAATTACTTAAAAGTTACGCTCAAGGTGTAAACGAAGGGTTAGCGCAAGTAGGGTATTCAAGCTTTGAATATTTACTAACCGGTGCAACACAAAAGCCATGGCAAAGCGAAGACAGCTTACTTGTGATATTTAGCATGTACCTTGATTTACAAAGCGCCACATTTGAGCGTGACCAAGCACTCATTCAAATTGAGCAAGCGTACACAAAGCAAATGGTTGATTTTTTAACGCAACCAAGTAAGTACCAAGCCGCACTTGATGGCAGTAAATTAGCGCCTTATAGCGCCGGCATACCTACTTTGCCAACTCAAACACAGCATACAGTTAAAAGTATTGAAGCCAACGAAGAGCGCGGCAGTAATAACTGGGCTGTTACAGGAGCGTTGACTAAAACAGGTGCTGGTATGGTGTCGGATGATATGCATTTATCGATGGCAGTGCCCGTAATTTGGTACAGAGCTCAGCTAAATTATACACAAAATGGAAAACCTGCTCAGGTAACCGGTGTATCGCTGCCCGGGGCGCCGGCCATTGTTGTTGGCACTAACAACAATGTTGCATGGGGATTTACTAACGGTTATTTAGATACAGCCGATTGGATTGCATTAAACGATGATAGTAAAACATGGCAAGTTGATGAACCAATTGCATTACCCGATGGGGAGGTTGAAAACTACCCATTAATACTCAGCGAATACGGACCTGTAAAATACATTAACGAAAAACCTTATGCATTGAGCTGGGCTGCACATCAGCCTTACGCCGTTAATATGCAATTATTAAAGTTAGAGCAAGCCAAAACAGTAGATGATGCACTTGCCGTAGCAAGCGATGTAGGAATACCTGTGCAAAACCTAATGGTGGTCGACAGCCTTGGTAGCGCAGCGTGGAAAAATATGGGCGGTATACCGGCTCGTAAAACGCCAAGTGAGCTCGGTGTAAATGCCGATGACTACTCAGTGCTTTGGCAGCAAACCGAATTAGAACGTCCCTTTATTAAAAACCCACAAAGCGGCAGATTATGGACTGGTAATTCTCGCGTGGTATCGGCTGAAGATAACGCGCGTTTTGGCAATGGTGGCTATGCACTCGGTGCACGTTCGAGTCAAATTCGCGATAGATTATTTGAAAAAAAAACATTTGCAGAGAGCGACTTTTACGCACTACAGCTCGATAATCAAGCTCGCTTTTTAATGCCTTGGCATGCTCTGCTATTAAAGCAATTAAAAGCCGATAAAACTAAAAATCAGCAATATATAACAGCGCTCGAAAATTGGCAGCAATGTGCGTGTTCAACCTCCATAGGGTATACCTTAGTTAAGCGCTACCGCGATGAAGTGATTAATATTTTATTTAGTAATATTGAAAGCCAATTAAATAAACAGCAAGGCACACTTAAATACGTAAAACGAGATTTAGAGCCCGCAGTTTGGCAGCTTATTAATAACAAACCCGATACGTGGATAAACCCGCAATTTAAAAGCTGGGATGCACAATTACACGGTGCATTTAACCAAACTATCACTAAGCTTACTGAGCAATTTGGTAATAATGTACAAAGCTGGCAGTGGGGCAAGGTCAATGAGTTAGTGATAGAGCATCCGTTTGCAAAGCAAATGCCGTTACTTGCTAAGTTATTAAATATGCCCACAGCAGCGGGTTTTGGTGATAGCTACATGCCCGCCGTACAAGGACGTAGTTTTGGCGCATCGCAGCGCTTTATTGCCCAACCTGGGCATTTAGAACATGCAATTTTAGCTATTCCGGGTGGGCAATCGGGGCACCCTCTTTCTGAATTTTATAGAGCGGGGTTTAGTGATTACGTAGAGGGTAAACATACACCTTTATTGCCTCAAGAGTTAATACATCAAATAGTAATAAAGCCGACACGATGAACTAAAGTATAGCTAAACACGTTCTATATAATTACCAATAAAACAACAGAGAACTAAAATGAAAAAAATATTACCCGCATTAATAACAGGTTTATTACTAAGTACAGCAGCGCAAGCCGACGAGGGACCAGTAACAGCACAAAAGCTAAGTGAGCATGTATACGTACTATTTGGGCAAGGCGGTAATATTGCAGCAAGTGTAGGTGATGATGGCATTTATATTATTGATGATCAGTTTGCCAAACTCTCAGATGATATTAAAAAAACGATTAGCGATTTAAAACCAGGCAGTGCAGAGTTTGTTATTAATACACATCATCATGGCGATCATACCGGTGGCAACGAAAACTTTGCTAAAGCGGGTGCGCACGTTATAGCACACGACAATGTACATAAACGTTTAGAAGAGCAGCATGGAGAAGGGTCAGACTTTTTACCGCGCATTAGTTTTGGTCACGATTTAAAACTGCATTTTAATAATGAACACGCCCATGTAGTGCATTACGAACATGCACATACCGATGGCGACTCGGTTGTCTTTTTTAGTAACGACAACATAGTGCACATGGGCGACATTTACTTTAATTTTGGCAGCTTACCGTTTGTTGATGTAGATAGCGGCGGCAGCGTTGATGGTATTTTAGCGGCAGTAGACGATGTAGTTAAACAAATTGACGACAACACTAAAGTAATACCAGGACACGGTAAGGTAAGTGACCGTTCAGGACTGATAGCGTATGGTAAGCTAGTTCAAAATGCGAAAGATGTGATGCTAAAAGCAATGCAAAATAATGCAAGCTTAGAGCAAGTACTTAAAGCCGATCCATTGGCAGAACTTGGTCTTGAATACGCAGGCTGGTTACCAAAAGAGAAAGTAACCACACTTTTTTATCGCAGTTTAAAGTAGTACATCTAAAGTAAAAAACATGATACAAAGCTGAGTGTATTCTTGATTTAATCGAGCGTACATTCGGCTTTTATTTTCTTATGCCTAAAGGAGTTGTGTATGTCGGCAGAAAAAACCCATCTTGAAATTTGTAACTTAACCAGAGAGCAATATCCGCAAATTAAAACCTTGATGGATCAAGCGTATCCCGATTTAGGTGGTGCGTGGCCAAGTCATACCATTTTTAGATTAATAGACCAATTTCCTGAAGGGCAAATAGGTATTGTAGATGACGGTGTGCTGGTGGGCTTAGCATTAAGTGTACAAGTTGATTACACACGTTTTTCAAACCCGCATACGTACGAAGACATTGCAGATGGTCACGACCGTGTATTTAGCGATACCGACGGCGATGCGCTATACGGCTTAGATGTGGCCATTAGCGAAACTCACAGAGGCATGCGATTAGGTCGTCGCCTTTATGATGCCCGTAAAGAACTGTGCCGCCAATATAACCTACGCGCTATTTTAGCGGGTGGTCGTATTCCACGTTATTACAATCACAGTAGTGAAATGACGCCAATGGAATACATTGCAAAAGTAGATCAGAGAGAGTTATACGATCCTATTTTAAGCTTTCAGTTATCTAACGATTTTCAGGTAAAGCGTTTACTTAAAAAGTACCTACCGGAGGATCAAGAGTCAGTTGGTTACGCCACTTTGCTTGAGTGGAATAACATTATGTATGAACCAACCGACACGGTACTCGAGTCAACTAAATCAATTGTGCGCGTAGGTGCTGTGCAATGGCAAATGCGTTGTGTTGAATCGGTTGAAGAAATGCTAAAACAGGTTGAATACTTTGTAGATACCGTATCTGACTACAAAAGTGACTTTATCCTATTCCCTGAGTTTTTTAACGCGCCATTAATGGGCTTAGGAAATCAAAGCAACCAAACTGAAGCGATTCGTTATTTAGCGGAATATACCGAAACGTTTAAAAACGCGATGTCGCGTATGGCAATAGAATACAACGCCAATATTATTACCGGCTCTATGCCGCTTGCCGAAGACGATAAAATTTATAACGTAAGTTATTTATGCCACCGCAGCGGTAAAATAGACGAGCAACGTAAAATACATATTACCCCGCATGAACAAAACGATTGGGTTATTCAAGGCGGCGACAAAATTGCTGTATTTGAAACCGATGCTGGGCGTGTAGGTATTCAAATTTGTTATGACGTAGAGTTTCCTGAGCTTTCACGCATATTAGCAAAACAAGGGTTAGATATTTTGTTTGTCCCATTTTGGACCGACACTAAAAACAGCTACTTACGTGTGCGCCATTGTGCACAAGCGCGTGCAATAGAAAACGAATGTTATGTGGTTATTGCAGGCTCGGTAGGTAACTTACCACAAGTAGAAAGCCTTGATGTGCAGTACTCACAATCGGCTGTGTTAACGCCATCGGACTTTTCGTTCCCGCACGATGCAACACTTAACGAAGCCACACCTAATACAGAAATGCTGTTATTTAGTGACCTTGATATGGATAAGTTAAAAATTCTTCACAGCGAAGGCACAGTGCGTAACTTAAAAGATCGTCGCGAAGATTTATATGAAGTTATATTGAAAAAGAGAGATGTTTAATGGCGTGGATTTATTTGGTTATTGCCGGTTTACTTGAAATTGGCTGGCCGATAGGTTTAAAAATTTCGCAAAACTCAGATACTCGCTGGCAGGGTATTGCAATAGCGGTGGCATTTATGGTCGCGAGTGGTTTTATGTTGTGGCTTGCCCAAAAGCAAATATCAATGGGCACCTCATACGCGGTGTGGACTGGTATTGGCGCCGCCGGTACGTTTTTAGTGGGTATATTGTTTTATAACGATGCCGCTACGTTTGGTCGTATTGCGGGAGTATTAATGATTATTAGTGGTGTGATAACACTAAAAATCAGCTCTTAATTGGTAATTTGAATAAACGCTTAATTATGAATAGCGCAGGTATAAAAGCCTGCGCTTTTTTATGTTGCCATTAATTCGGCAACATAACCAAAACAGCGGCAATGGCTATGAGTATTAAGCCTGCAGTATCTTGTTTTTTAAGTGGCTGCTTTAACCAAAGTACGGCAATTAGCATGGTAAAAAATACTTCAACCTGTCCAAGTGTTTTAACGTAAGCAACATGTTGTAAGCTCATTGCACTAAACCAGCCAATAGAGCCGATACAACTAAAAACACTAATAGCGGCTGTAGTGCCTTTGTAGTACCACAATTTACTGAGCGTTTGCGGCTCTTTTAATAATAAATAGCCCAGTAGTATTAGTGTTTGTAAGCTAATTACAAACAGCAAAACCCAAGCGGCTGAGTGTGGGAATAATAATCCTGAATTTAAGCTCGCTTCACGTACCCACAGTGAGGTAAGTGCAAAGCAAGTACCACAAGCAAGGCCTAGTAATGCCGTTTTAGCATTAAAGTGTTTAACGCTTGTTATGCCGCTGAGTAGCAATACGGCAATAGCGCCAAAAAACACACCAAGCCAGCCGAGTAAAGAAAGTGCCGAGCCAAAAAATAATACACCTAAAATAGCAGCCACTAACGCCTCGCTTTTGGCAAGACCAGCACCTACGGCGTAATTATTCATTTTAAATAACTTAACCATTAAACCAGTGGCAAGTATTTGCATCACACTTGCGCCTACAATAAATCCCCAAAAGGCATTATTAAACGTAGGCATGGCGGTATCTTGATATTGATAAAGGCCATATAAATACACGGCAGCAATAGGGCCTGCAATAATAAAGCGAGAGAGGGTTACGCCAGCCACACTCACATCGTTACTTAATTTACTTTGCAAGGCATTACGCCATGCTTGCATAAAGGCGGCTAAAAAAGTGAAAAATATCCAGGTCATGGTCGTCATCGTTAAAATGTAAGGCAGTAAAGTTAACAAGCTTTGTGAAGTAAAGCGATGCATTAACTATGATGTTGAATATTCATCATCTGCGACATTATGTCGCACGGGTTTGAGGATAAATTTAGCTATAGTAAGCCTGATGTTATTGTTAGCCGCCAGCGTTTGTCATAAAACGCATCTGGCGGCTTTTTTATTTCGCTTATGCTAAATTATCCGAAACATCAAAAGGATAAATTATGACAACATTAGTTGTATGTGCATTACTTGCGGTATTAATGCCTTACTTTGCAAAAGTGCCGGTTGCTATAGCAATGGCAAAATTAGGTCGATACGACAATAAACATCCTAGGGCGCAACAAAAAAAATTAACCGGCTTTGGTGCACGGGCGCTTGCTGCTCATCAAAACTGTTTTGAATCGCTTGCTGTTTTTGCTGTCGCTATTGCAGTTGTACTGGGCACTAACTCTGTAGGTGCAGTAACCGAAATGCTAGCTGTTACGCATATTGTGTCGCGTATTTTGTATTGCGTATTTTACTATATGAACCTAGATATAATTCGCTCATTAGTGTGGTTTATTGGTTTGGGTACAGCCATTGCCATGATTGTGGTGAGTTTGTAACTTTATAGCGTAAAACCACAAAGCAAGCAGCCTAAAAGGGCGCTTGCTTTGTAGTCTTGAACAACTCGAGGTGTTAATGCGATACTTTAATTCGCTCTATTAAATCGGTAGGCGCCACTTCACTATTAATCGCAAAATCTAGTTGCACAAGTACATCTTCAAAACCTGAATCTGATGCTTTATATTTCCATTTTGCTAGCGCCTCTTTCGCTGATTTATCAAAAACATCTTTAGGTTTAGATTGAATAACACTAATGTTTTTTGTTTTACCGTTTGCTGCAATATCGTATTTTAATACAACAGAGCCGCTGATCCCTTGTTGAGCTGCTTGTATTGGGTAAGCAGGTTCAATGCGTATTGTTGGTGAAATATGTTCCTCTTGCGTTTTATTTACTTCAGGTTGCTTTGCAATTGCTAAGCCGCTTAGCATGCTTGCGGCTACAAGTAATAAGCCACCTTTAGCAAGCTTTGAACGCTCC
This sequence comes from Pseudoalteromonas sp. NZS37, assembly GCF_015864265.1. NCBI lineage: Bacteria > Pseudomonadati > Pseudomonadota > Gammaproteobacteria > Alteromonadales > Pseudoalteromonadaceae > Pseudoalteromonas > Pseudoalteromonas sp. NZS37. The sequence continues at coordinate 95,809 of NZ_JADYXL010000010.1, forward strand.
CCGCTGTGTTTTATATTAATTAGTCGTTGTAACATGGTTTTTTTATCTCCGTAGTGTGAATAAGCCATAAGTCCTGTGGGCGCATTTGCCGCGCAGTTTATTAAGGCTTTGCTATATAAAATATGTTGTTGTGTGGTTTTATTGCTAAGTACCCGTTCATCACAAGTCAGCTCTTGTAGTCGGCGTATACTTGCGTAACAAAACCAAGCTAGTGGGTTAAACCAAAGTAAAATAGTAGGCAGTAATATAAGTGCGTTTGTTAGGTTGTCTTTGCGTTTAATGTGTACGTTTTCGTGCTCTAAAATAAGCGCTAATGTGGCTTTATCAAACTGGGTATTATAGTTACTCGGTAACACCAGTTTACTGTTTAAAATACCCACCACCATTGGCGTTGCTACATGTTGACTGGTGTAAGTTTTAACACTAGTGGCAAGAGTGCCTTCAAATTGGGTTAACTCAGTTAACTGCAAGCTTTTAACAAAACGGGTATGTGTAATAAAACTAGCTATTAATAACCCTGCGGTAATAAGTACATACATGAGCGCCCAGCTAATACCCATTTCATGTATAAAGGGTTGGTTAGGGGTGATTAAGTAATGGCTAATATTACTATTTTGCAGTGGTTTAATCGCATTTGGTAAATTAGCAATAACCAATGCCGCAGGTAATAGCCATGCTAATTTATATACAAACCGCGAGCCAAGGGCTTTTAAACCAAATCGCTCGAGTAAAATAAATCCACAAAACAAAATACTTAATAGTAGTTGCTGCCCAATTAACCAATTAAAACCAGTTTGAATAACCATGTTAATCCCTTACTTTTGGTTTTTTTCCCAGTCATCTATAACTTTTTTAAGCTCGTTTATATCTTGCTGAGAAAGCTGCTCCGATTTAGCAAAACCGCTTACAAGTGGCGCAATACGTCCACTAAAAAAGCGCTCAATAAAGTTTTGGCTTTCTTTTAAGGTGTAGTCGGCGCGCTCCATACAGGGCATATAAATATATTGGCGACCTTCTTTTTCAAATGTAAGTGCGCCTTTTTTTACTAGTCGACCTAGTAGGGTTTTAATGGTTTTTTCGTGCCATTGCTTATCGTCGCTTAAGCGTTCAATTATTTGGCTCGCGGTGGCGGGGTAGTTAATCCAAAGTGCGTCGAGCACGTCAAACTCTGCTTTTGATAACTCAATCATGCTATTGCCTACAAATGTAATCTTCAATTAAAGACTACACCTGTAATCTTTAATTGCAAGTTTATTTTTTAACTTTCTAGCATGTTATTTAAGCTAATAGGTAGGGGTTAGGTGCGGTATTTTAAAATATCGTTTTTGTTTATTTGTATATACTGCCCTTCACAAAGGTTTAAATCCTTAAGTACAAGGTCACTAAATTGAGCTCTATATAAGTCAATAACTTTGTATCCGCAGTAATGCGCCATTTTACGTATTTGTCTGTTTAGCCCTTGTTTTAAAACAATACTAAACTGATTACTGGCTATTTTATTTACTTCACAAGGCAGGGTTATGTGTTTATCAACGGGTACGCCTGCTGCCATTTTTTTACAAAAAGCATCGTCTAAAGGCTTATTTACGGTGACTAAATAATGTTTAGGCTGGTGGAAGTCAGGATGTATTAGTTGATTACAAAAATCCCCATCGTTGGTCAAAATAAGCAAACCGCGAGAGTCTTTATCTAATCGACCAATAGGGTAAACGCGGGTGAGTGTGGGCAAATGGTGAATAAGGCTGGCTGGGTCATCAATATTTAATTTACAGTCAATACCTACTGGTTTGTGGTACGCAAAATAAACTAAATCGGCAGCACCTTTAATTTCTTTTTCGTTCACTATTACAATGTCTTGCTCATCAACGTGATCTATATGATTCGCTGGGCGACTATTTACAGTCACCACACCTTCATCAATTAAACGCGATGCCTGTTTACGAGAACAAATACCTGCATGGGCAATATATTTAGCGAGTCGGATTTTTGTGCTCATAACGTGTGACGCCAGCGGCTAATAAAAATTTGATCGTGATTATAGCAAAGCTGCGTATCGATAATGTTAAATAACCAGAACTCAGGTTAAATATAAAAAGGTAGCCAAGATGGGTATTAAATTTTCACAGTTAAAAAAGCACGAGCCGCTACAAAAAGTCATTGTTCACTCGTTAGATATGGTGCTTTATCAAGTATCAGTAATGATTAATAACGTTGAATACTATGTAACAGAAGACAGCGGTGAGTTTTTAAGAGCGCTAAGCCCACTGCATGTTCAAAAGCGTTTTGACAAAATAGCGTATGCCGAAATGGTACTGCGCCAAACAAGCGCTTACGACGAAATGTGCGGTCAGCCAGAAAAAACCGGCAGCAATATGCTTGAAGTACCTTACGGTAAAAATAATCTTTATTGATTGAGCTAATTTGCTAGTATCTGCTTTTTAAGGGCGATAAATGTATCAATTAAAAGTAGATAATACCGATGCGTTAAACTCAGCGCTTCGCGCACAAATGGTTGAATTTAACGCCCAGTATTTTGATGCGCAAAGAGTGCCATTAGGCTATAAATTTACTGATGAGCAAGGCGAGCTTGTTGCCGGTATTAGTGGGTGTGTGTTTGGAAATTGGCTGATGATTAGTTGGCTTTGGTGTAGCGATAGTGCACGAGGTAAAGGGCTTGCAGATAAATTGCTAACGGCACTTGAGCAAGCTGCTATTGAGCTAGGAGTAACAACTGCTCAGCTTGATACACTTGATTTTCAAGCAAAACCTTTTTACGAAAAGCGCGGTTATAGTGTTAAGTATCAACTTAATAATTACCCACGCTCAGGTACGCGTTACTTTATGGAAAAGCCACTTTAATTTTTGCTGGCTATTTTTCTTTTAGTGGCTCGCCTTCAAAGGTAATACCTAAAAAAGGTGTTGCCTCTGGTGCTAACATAAAAGTGCGAATATTTAGGTGATCATCGCCTTCTGGGTTTTGCAGCACGTCTTGTCGGTAAAACTTACCAAAGCAATCTAACGTATTTTGTTTACTTAAATCGTTTAATTTAGCAAACGCAAAAATTTTACATGAGCCGTTGTTCTCACTCGCAGCGCTAAGTAATCCATGGTTATTAAAGCCACATGCAGTAAAGTCGTAATTTGCTTCAATCACCGCCATTGTATCGGTAAATTGAATGCTTTTTGGGTTTTCAGCAAGTGCTTTTAAATAGTTATTTAGTGTCATGTGTTACCTTTGGATTTTTAATTATTTAGCGCTCAACTCTAGCTCATCTGTTTGCTGATTTATATTGAATTTAAATCGCGATAAAAAGTTCATCCCTAGCAAACCTTGTCCGCGTGTGTTTTCAATGCTCAACACTTCAAAACCATAAATAATTTGCGAGCCCACTTTAAACGATTCAATTTGATAACGTTTTACAACAATTTGACCGTTAGCTGTGTTTACCGTTACATCGCCTAAATATAAAGGTTGTGGCGAAATTTGCTCAATTATACTTGTAGGTAGTGAGGTCACGCTTGCGCCTGTATCAATCATTAATTCGGTCGATAGATTGTTATTTATTTCGGTGTTTATTAAGTAATGCGCGCCGTAAGGCGTTAAAGCAACAAAGTCGTCTTGCGATTGTGCTTTATTGATCATAGCTTGCAGTGTTTGCACTTGGCTTTTTAGATTGTGCTGGTTTGGCATTCGATCAAGGGTTGCTTGTGCACTAATTAAATCGCCTTGCTGAAAGTAGGCGTACGCAAGCGGATATAAAAACTGCGCGTTATCGCTTTTATAATCAAGCCAAATTTGTGTTTGCTCAATAATAGCTTGCCAATTTTGTTGCTCAGTTAATGTGTGTAATTCGTTTTGAGTGAGCGTATTTAAACGTGTATTTACGTTACTTTGCTGATCAGCAGGCAGTAATGAATTCAGCTCAAATAAAGCAATAATGGCGTTTTGTGTTTGCTCGCTATTTATTAAATACTCAACCTGTAAGTTAAGTAATTCTACGTTATAAGGGCTGTTATTTAATAGCGCATTGAGAAATGACTCGCTGAGTAATAAATTGCTATTTAGCCATGTTTTAAGCTGTATCAGCCACGATGAATAAAGGTTTTTTGCACTTTCTGGATTGCTATTTTTGAGTTGTTGATAGCTACTAAGTGCGGCTTCAAATTGGTGTTGTTTAAATTGCTGCTTTGCCGTATTTAGTAACGTATCTTGTTGTTTAGGCGATATGCTTTGCTGGGCACTTTGCGTTTTTTGTACTTTAGTTAACGCGGGCTGCGGCCATAATAAATAAGCGTTAAGGCTAAGCGAGCCAATTAATAGCAAGGTGATTAGCTTGGTATAGTGGCTCATTGTGACCTCTTATTTTTAATAGGTTATTTAATAAAGTGCGTTAAGGCATGAATATTGGCTATTTCAATATCGGCCAGCCCTTTATAAGCATAATTGGCGCCTTGATCGTTTAACCATACCGATTGGCAACCGGCATTATTTGCGCCTTGTACGTCGGTATCTAGGCTATCGCCAATATGTAAAATATCGCTTTTAGCAACATTTAAATGTGTGGCTGCTTTATCAAATAGGGTGCTGTGAGGTTTTGCTTTACCGTGCATACCTGCTTGCAGTACGAGTTCAAATTTATCGTGTAAGTTAAAGCGTTCAATTTCAACATTGCCGTTAGTAATTGCAACAAGCGTAAAGTGTTTGGCTAGGTTATCTAGTAAGTTAAGTACGTCATCGCTTACGACTATGTTGCTGCGCGCATCGGCAAAGGCGTTATAGGCGGCATTTGCATGGCGCTCTACTTCATCTGCGGTAAAGCCAAGTTTAGAAAGCGCTAAACGTAGGGTGTGTTTGCGCCATTTAGTTACATCATCCGCGAGATCTGGGTTTTGTATTACGGCAAGTTCTCGGCATAGTTGCCAGTACTTTGGACCTTGCTCTTGATAGCCAGGTAGTGCGTTTAAATAATTTTGTTGGGCTTTAACGGCTGCTTTTATAATAGGGTGGTTACTGTATAGCGTGTCGTCTAAATCAAAGCTCATGACAGAAAATGGCTTAATAGCACGATTAAATCGGATCATATTTATTTTCCTAATCAGTTCGTTTTTTTGCGCGAGGGTGGGTGTTGTCGTACACCTTGGCTAAATGTTGAAAATCTAAATGCGTATACACTTGTGTAGCCGACAAACTGCTGTGCCCTAGTAATTCTTGCACGGCGCGTAAATCACCAGATGATTCTAAAATATGTGACGCAAACGAGTGGCGCAGCTTATGCGGGTGAACCTGCGAGCTAATGCCTTGTTTTATTCCCCACTCTTGCATGCGTAGGCGCACTTGGCGAATCGAAATACGATTTTTTTGGCTACTTAAAAATACTGCTATTTCATCGGGCTTTGTAAATTGAGGGCGTATTGTGAGCCATTTTTTTAATGCGTCTAACGCTTTTTTACCCACCGGAATTAATCGCTCTTTATTGCCTTTACCACGCACTAAAATTTCGCCATTAGCAGCACTAATATCTTGCATGTTAGCGCCAACTAACTCGCTTATACGCAGCCCTGATGAATACATAAGCTCCATCATTGCTTTATCTCTAATTGCGAGAGGTTCGTCGTCGGGTATTTCGAGCAAGCGTGCCATTTGATCCACATCGAGATTTTTAGGTAGGGGCTTTGCAAACTTAGGACCTTTTATACCCACCGCCGGATTATGGTAATGCGATTGCTCGGCAATATTTTTTGCTTTTAAAAACTTATATAAGCTGCGAATACAACTGAGCTTTAAGCTAATTGTACGGCCACTTAATTGTTTTGAGCGTAGTGCCATGCTGTAGCGGCGAATATGCTCGCCTTGCACGCCAAACCAGTCATCACATAATTTGCTAAAATAAAGGGCTGCAAAGCCAAGCTGGCTTACATATTGATTAACGGTGTGCGCTGAATATTGTTTTTCAAACTTTAAATAATCGCTAAATAGCGTTATGGGTGTACGCCAACTGTCGCTTAACTGGGTAGTATTAGGCGCATCGTCACTCATGCTAGTTTTTGCAACCGCAGGTGTAATGCGTTTATAAAGTCGAGTACAAACAGGTTATCTTGAGCGGGCTCAAAGTGGTTTACGTTACTGCTACCAAACGCCAAAATAGCGATAGGGTGCTTGGTGTCGCCAATTAAATAAATAGCGACAGATTGTGTATCTTCACTAAATAATAATTCGCGCTCTTGCTGATTAATACGCCCTAAATAATGCCCAGAATGGGTAAGGCGATGGGCAATAAGTTCGTCGTACTCGGGATTATATTTTACTAATTTGCAGTCGCTAACATCTTCACTTGAGCATATTATATTACGCAGATTATTTGCAAGAGTGTCAAAATCGTCATGATTCCAAAGCTGGCGATGGCACTGGCTAAACAAGCGATATACGAGCTCGTTTTGCGTTGCATGCTTGCTCATAGCATCTATTTGGTTTTTTAAAAGCGTGTTGTGCTCGCGTAATTGGCGTTGCTGAATATGTACCAGCGACGTTGCACCTTGAGCTTGCTGTTGCAGCTCAAGTTGTGCGAGTAGCTCCGGGTGTTGAACCAAAAAATCAAGATGTTGATGTAAGTAATCAATAACCTGTTCTTTACTTAGCTCGCTCATAGCGCTACTTGCCCGTCGAACACATGCTCTGCGGGGCCAGTCATGCGTACTGGGTGACCTTCGCCACTCCAACGTACTTGTAAGCTACCGCCTGGTAAATCTACTTGAACGGTTGTTGATAATTTATTTTGCATGTGACCAATAACCATTGCTGCACACGCACCTGTGCCACAGGCTAGGGTTTCGTTAACGCCTCGCTCCCACACTCTTAATTTAATGTGTTCTTGCGATACAACTTGCATAAAGCCAATGTTCGCTTTTTGCGGAAAACGTTCGTGGTTTTCAAGTAATGGACCCAATATATCAACTTGCGCGGTGGTTACGTCGTCAACTTCTAGCACGCAATGCGGGTTACCCATAGATACCGCGCCACTAAATACAGTGTGTTCTTCGGTTCTAATAATATAAGTAAGCTCACGCTTGCTCGCTTTTAAAGGGATTTTACTTGGCTCAAAATTTGGATGACCCATGTTAACCGTTACTTGACCGTCTTTTTCTATGTAGAGCGTTAAGTTGCCCGACTTGGTCGACACAGTAATTTTATGCTTGTTAGTAAGGCCCTTCATACGTACAAAGCGGGCAAAACAGCGTGCGCCGTTACCGCATTGTTCTACTTCGGTACCATCGGCATTAAATATTCGATAATGAAAGTCGAGATCAGGAGAGTATGGCGCTTCAACCATTAGCAATTGGTCAAAGCCAATGCCAAAATGGCGATCTGCCAGTTTTTTGATTTGATCTCGCGACAAAAAAACATTTTGTGTAATGTTATCAATCACAACAAAGTCGTTGCCTAAGCCGTGCATTTTGGAAAAATTAACTAACATAGCGCTCTAATTCGGTTTTGCTCTGTGCTAATCATGCCACAGAGCAGCTAGTAGACAAAAACGTTTATGGTAAAACTTTCTCACCCTGATAAAGGCTTTCAATAGTTTCGCGTTCACGAATAAGATGATGCTGCTGACCATCTACCATTATTTCTGCAACACGCGGGCGCGAGTTGTAGTTTGAACTCATGGTAAAGCCGTATGCACCAGCACTTCGTTGTGCGAGTAAGTCGCCTTGTTTAAGCGCTAGTTCACGATCTTTTCCTAAAAAGTCGCCGGTTTCGCACACAGGGCCCACAATATCAAAGTTGTGAGTCGGTGTTTCGTCGTCGCGAACTGATACCGGAATGATTTTTTGCCACGCTTGATAAAGCGCAGGGCGAAGCATGTCGTTCATACCTGCATCTACAATGGCAAAAAATTTGTCTTGGTTTTGTTTAATAAATTCAACTTGAGTAACTAAAATACCTGCGTTAGCTGCAATAGCGCGCCCTGGTTCAAAAATTAGTTCAAGGTGTTTATAGTTAGCTAAGCGTTCGGTAACTTGCGCTGCATATTCACTTGGGTGCGGTGGTTGCTCGTTGTTATATGGCACGCCTAAACCGCCACCAATATCTAAGTGAGTTAGCTCAATACCGTTGGTTTTTAGCTCATCAATAAGCGCCATGAGTTTATCAAGGGCTTCTAAAAATGGTCTAACTTCAGTTAATTGAGAGCCAATATGGCAATCAACACCAATAATTTTTAAACCAGGTAAAGCCGCTGCTTGTTGATAAACACTTACAGCAGTTTGTATATCAATACCAAATTTATTTTCTTTTAAACCAGTAGAAATATACGGATGTGTTTTTGCATCTATGTCGGGGTTTACGCGAATAGAAATAGGCGCTTCTAAGTTAAGCTCGCAAGCCACTTCAGAAATACGCTCAAGCTCAGAGGCTGATTCAACGTTAAAGCATTTAATCCCCAATTTTAATGCGTACGCTATTTCGTCTGCTGTTTTAGCCACGCCCGAAAAAACCACTTTAGAAGCATCGCCTCCCGCTTTAATTACACGCGCAAGTTCGCCTTTGGATACAATATCAAAACCCGATCCTAGGCGCGCTAATATATTAAGCACGGCAATATTTGAGTTTGCTTTTACGGCGTAACACACCAAGCTTTTATGATTTTTAGTGGCGTTAGCAAACGCTAAATAATGGCGCTCAAATGTAGCGCGCGAGTACACATAACACGGCGTACCGTATTGCTGCGCTATGCTTGCCACACTGACGTCTTCGGCAAATAATTGGTTGTTTTTGTAGTTAAAATAATCCATTTATTGCTCCTGACTTTGCGATATTTTGGCTTGCTCAGCGGTAGTGGCTGGCTGAGCTGTATTTTGAGGTTGGTTTTGCTCTGTTTGTTGCTCTGGTAAATATAACGGACCGCTTTGTCCGCAGCCAGCTAAGGCGCTTAACAGTACAGTGCTTATTAATAGTTTTTTTAATTGTAAGGTATGTGTCGCTTTCATTAGATTAATACGGTTGCTGGCTTTATAATCGCAGAGTAACAGAATATCTAAAAAATGCAGCTATTCGCGGATGATTTTATTCCTGTTACACTAGGACTTGTTTATCTCTCGAGGTTGAATTTGCGCTGCCCGTTGGGTTCGTCCTAGGAACGATTTACTCTTTGTTGCTCGGTTTTAACTTAGTCCACTAGGTTACAAACCTCGCGCCGCGATTAAATCGCCCCTAGATAGAACAAATTTCAATCCTGAAAGGTTAACAGGCCCTAGCTGCACATTTTTAAAGCTAATTCAAAGCTAAAACGTACCCAATATTAGGCGGCTCGCCTGCAAAGGAAATAACAATGACTGAACACGAATATCACCAATTAGCCGAAGCTCTTATGTTCACTATTGAAGAGCAGGTTGATGATTGCGAAGCTGATTTAGATTACGAATCGGCACAAGGTATTTTAGAAATAATTTTTCCTGATAAAAGTAAAATAGTGATTAACAAGCAAGCACCTCTTCACCAAGTATGGGTTGCGACTAAGTTTAACGGACATCATTTTGAAATGCGTGATGGGTTATGGATTGATAACCGTTCTGGCGCTGAATTTTGGGCGTTTATAAATGAAGCCTCAACTCGCCAAGCAGGCCAAGAAGTTAAGTGGCAATCATCACTATGAGTTTAGAATTTGTAGAATATGCAGCCCAAAGTGAGCACAAAGCAACGGTTATTTGGTTACATGGTTTAGGTGACTCTGGGGATGGTTTTGCGCCAGTAGCTCCGCAGCTTAATTTACCAAGTGAGCTTGGTATACGGTTTGTTTTTCCGCATGCGCCAGTACAACCGGTCACCATAAATGGTGGCATGGAAATGCGCTCTTGGTACGATATTAAATCTATAGAATTAGATAAGCGTGCCGATGAACAAGGCGTAAGGGATTCGGCTGCAAAGGTAGAAGAGTTAATTAATAAAGAAATTGCTAATGGTATACCTGCTAATAAAATTATTTTAGCTGGCTTTTCTCAAGGTGGTGTTGTGTCTCTGCATTTAGCACCGCGCTTTGAGCAAAAGCTTGGGGGTGTTATGGCGCTTTCTACTTATATGTGTGTGCCGCAAAAATTTGCTGATGAAGCAAAGCATACTGATTTAAACGTATTTATGGCTCATGGTAGCCAAGATAACGTTGTACCGCATAGTGCGGGAAGAAGTGCGTTTGAAGTATTAACAGCACATAACATGGATGTAAGCTGGCAAGAATATCCAATGGCTCACCAAGTTTGCGCAGAAGAATTGCAAGCTATTCGCCAATGGTTAATTGCTCGTTTAAGCTAATTTTGGAACCGCTGAGGTCAATATGAGTCAAAAAATAGTTATTAAAGCAAATGTTAAACGCGAACTACAAGAGAGTGTACCAACGGTAAGCTACGAGTGGAATTGGCGTCGTATTGTGAGTATTGCTATGTTGGTATTAATGACCTCTGCAGCAGTTGTGTATGGCTTAACAACGTCAGCCAGTGCAGAGCAAGGTGAGCATCCAAATGAGCAGGAGCAATTTTTAAGCTTTAGCAGTAACGCTCAAAACCAGACAAACGTTGAAGTAACGGATGTTGAGTCTGAATCATCAATAAACAATCCCCCTAATGAGTCTGCAGAGGTAATGCAAGCTCGGATTGAACCGTTGTCAGCTGAGCAAAATGAGGCTCAACTAAGCATTTCAAGTAATACATCTGATGAAGCTGAGCTTGTAAATAATCCCCCTGTTTTATTGGCTAACAACGATAGTGTTACTGAACAAAGCGAAAGCATTAATACAGAGTTAAACTCAAACCTTGATAATGATGTGCAAGAAGAAACCGCAGAAGCTCAAAACGTAGCTGAGCTAGCCAGTCAAAGCGACTTACTTTTAGAGTTAGAAAGTGATGATGGCGCATTGAGTGGCACTGAAGGTTTTTCGCCGACAGCACAAGTGGCAAGTGTGGCTTTGGGCGCGCAAATAGACACGGGTAAAATTAGCCGTGCGGTACTTACTCGTAAAGTAAGTAAGCGTGAGCCCACTAATGTGTTTGCTGCTGATATTAGATTAAGTCAGTTTGATGAAGGCGTATCGTTTTTTAGTGAGATTAAAAATCTTCAAGGCCAGCAAGTTAAGCATGTTTGGTCGTTTGAAGGTGAAACTATGGCTGAAATTACACTTAATGTTACTTCGCCTCGCTACAGAACGTACTCAACAAAAAATATCATGGACACACAAACAGGCCATTGGCGTGTTGATGTAGTTGATGAGCAAGGCAATTTAATTGCCCAAAAAGAGTTTAGAATTTTAGCTGACTAAAACTAGCTAAACGCAGTAATTAATTGGATACCCCTATGACAGAAAAAACAAAATTAGTACGCATCGCAACGCGCAAAAGCGCCTTAGCACTTTGGCAGGCCGAATTTGTAAAAGCAGAGCTTGAGCGTTTTCATGCAGATGTGCGCGTAGAATTAGTCCCAATGTCGACGCAAGGGGATATAATTTTAGATACGCCATTGGCTAAAATTGGCGGTAAAGGCTTATTTGTTAAAGAGCTAGAGCAAGCTATGTTAGATGGCCGAGCTGATATTGCCGTGCATTCTATGAAGGACGTGCCAGTAGAGTTCCCAGAAGGATTAGAGCTGTATACTATTTGTGAGCGTGAAGATCCGCGTGATGCGTTTGTATCAAACAATTTTGCAAATTTAAACGAGCTACCACAGGGCGCCATTGTGGGTACTTCGAGCTTACGCCGCCAGTGCCAAATTAAAGCACTTCGCCCTGATTTAGATATTCGTGATTTGCGCGGTAATGTAAATACGCGTTTAGGTAAATTAGATGATGGCCAATATGATGCTATTATTTTAGCGGCAGCGGGGCTTATTCGTTTAAAAATGAGTAAGCGTATTGCTGACTACATTGAGCCAGAAGTGTCATTACCGGCAAATGGTCAAGGCGCTGTAGGTATTGAATGTCGTATTGATGATGAAGTAACAAAAGCATTACTTGCACCACTTGAACATACCCAAACACGTATTCGCGTAAACGCAGAGCGTTCGATGAACCGCTATTTAGAAGGTGGTTGCCAAGTTCCTATTGGTGCTTATGCATTGGTTGATGGCGAGCAGGTACATTTGCGTGGTTTAGTGGGTGCTGTTGATGGCAGCGAAATTTTACGTGACGAAGTAACAGGTCATGTAAATGACGCAGAAGAACTAGGTATTGAGCTTGCTAAAAAATTACTAGCTCAAGGCGCAGACAAAATATTAGCTGAAGTTTATAGAGACGCATAAATGACACATATTCTGATAACTCGGCCCGAAGGAAAAGGCGCAGCCCTTGCACAGCAACTTGAGCAAGCGGGTTATCAGGCGTCTTTATTTCCGGTATTAAAAATAACGCATTTAACACCCTCCAGCACTGAACTTAGTCCGCTGTTAAATGCAGATAAAATAATATTTATATCGCAAGATGCAGTCAGTGCACTTTCGCAATTAAAACCCGATATAAATACCAAAGCGCAGTTTTATGCGGTTGGACAACAAACAGCCGACATTATATATGAGCAATTTGGTGTGCGCGCAGCAGTACCAAAGCAGTATGATTCAGAAGGGTTACTTGCGCTCAAATCACTCGCCGAGGTTGATGGCAGTAATATAGTGTTAGTTAAGGGGCAAGGTGGCCGCCCTGAGTTAGCTAAAACGCTAAAAGAGCGCGGTGCTTTTTTAAATAATTGTGTTGTGTACAAACGTGAACCCACAGAGAGTATTACCCCTAACTGGACAGACCACTGGAAAAGCCAGAATGTACACGGTATAGTCATAACAAGTAATGCAGCAGTTGATGCTATATTTAAAAGCCTTACTGCACACCAACTACAATGGTTACAACAGTGCCGATTTTATGTTGCAAGCGAGCGGATAGCCGCTTATTTAAAGTTGCAACAGGTAAGTTCGGCTAATATACACATTGCAGCAGGGGCTAGCGATAATGCTATGTTTACCTGCATAAATCAGCAAGGTAGCAACATGAGCGAACAGTCAAAGCCAGTTACGGCAGAAAAAGCCACACCAACAATAGCTAACACGGCCTCAGCTAAATCAGCTAAGCAAGAGCCTGCAGCTACAAAAAATACGACAGAAAAAAACAAACAAAAGGTAAGTAAGGTTGCAGCACTTGCGCTTCTTATTTCGTTAATTGTGGCCTCTGGTGTTGGATACGAGTTTTATCAAAAATTAAATGCTGGTAAGGCGCAAAACCTAGCCGTTAATGAGTTAAGCGAGCAAAATAAGTTACTCACCCAGGAGCTGCAAGCACTTAAATCGGCGCAATCTAATTTGCAACAAGCGCTGTTTAATAGTGAAGAAAAAGTTGCCGCAGCCCTAAATGAAAGTGCAGTTCAAAATCAGCAAGAACTAAAAGCGGCTTTGCAAAAGGCGCAGCAACAAGGCTCATCGTTAAACCCGCAAGAAGTAACCAGCTTACAGCGTATGGCTGAGTTTAAACTATGGGCTGAAAAAGACTACCAAGGCACTAGTGCTGTTTTAAAGCGCTTAGATGGATTACTTAGTGAGCATCCAGGAACAGTTGAAGTTCGCCAAGCGATTATGCAAGATATACAAACACTTGATAGCCTTAAACCTATAGCAACAGAGGCTATTTATTTACAGCTAAACAGTGCACTTAATAGCGTTGATAATTTAGTTTTTAATGCGGTTAACTTGCCAGAAGAAGCAGCTGCAATAGATGAAAATGCTTTAAGTGGTGATGTGAGTGATTGGCAGCAAAACTTGAGTAATAGCTGGAATAAAATTGTGGATAGCTTTATTACTATTCGTCAGCACGAGGGTGTTTCCATTGAGCCATTACTTACGGATCAAGAGCGCCATTTAATAAATCAACGAATCAAGCTTAATATAACTCAGGCACAAGATGCACTTATGAGTAAGCAGGCGAGTATTTTCTTTAGCGCCTTAAGTGAAGCAAAACGTTTAGTTGGTGAGTACTTTAAGCAAGACGATGATACAACTAAAACGGTACTTAAAGCGTTGTCTAAACTTGAAAAAGAGCAGCTTAACTTTAATCCAAAAGTAACCTTAAACAGTACACAAAAGGTTAAGGAGTGGGCGCAATGATAGGGCTAATTATTTTAATTGTAGCTATTGTTGTTGTACTAGCGGTTACTCCATTCGTTCTAGATGAAAAAGGTTATGTACTTATTTCATTTAACAATACGACGATAGAAGGCACGATAGTATCGTTTTGTATAATGGCAGTCATTACCGCTGTTGTTTTATATTTAACATATAAGCTAATCCGCTACTTATTATCGATTTATCATAATACTAAACATGGCTTTTTTGCACGTAGCCAAGAGCGCAAACAAGTAGCTATTGAGCAGGCTCTGTGGAGTGCTATTAATGATGATTATGAGCATGTAGAGCAGGCTCTATCGGGTAATAGCGTACCAGATAAGTTTGAAGATATTCGCTTAGCATTACTTGCAAAAGCAGCGCTTGCTAATAATCAAACAGATAAAGCACTTGAGCGTTTATTTGAAATAAGCCCAGAGCATCAATTAAAAGTAGCAAAGCTATGGTTGGCAAGTGGCGACAGTAGCGCGATTGAATCACAAATGCGTATTAGCGCAGAAGCTAAAAAAGCCACCGCACTTGAGTTAAAACTTTATGCAGAAGTATTAGTACAGCAACAACACTTTAGTGCGCTGGAAGATTTTTTGCCGCGTTTATTACGCAAAAAAGCACTTACTGATGCACAGTGGACGCAGTTATTTAGTGCCTACTTTAATGCGTTAGATGCAGACAAACTGAGTGAAAAATATAAACAGCTACCGAAAAAGCTGCAAGCTCATGCCCACACCGCATATTTAATGCAAATGGCGCAAGCAGGTCAATTGGCTGCTATTGAAAGTGACTTAATTAAAATGGTTAAGCACAATGAGCAACACTTAGAGCTTGCCAATATATTAAGTAAAGCAACAGCAGCCGATGCGCCTAAGTTGCAAATAAACATACAAGAACGCCTTAAAAAGGATGATTCAAATAATTCACTATTACTTGCGCTGGCTTGCCTTGCTAATGCTAAAGGTGATTATGACTTAGCAGCTAGAATTTTTGATAAAGCACTGAATAGCGACAATAAAAAACAGTTCTCTGAACAAGCTGTTTTAAGTTATAAAAATAGTGCACAAGCAGAAAAGGCGCTCGTTTTATATCAATAAATGACTACACTATAACTACTTAGCATTTTTTGTAGTTCAGGAGCACAAGCATTGAGAAAGTTTTTAATATTAACCCTTAGCTTGGCTTGTGCTTACTTTTTTACTGGGTATTTTAGCAACTCACTTCTTTCTGTAGATGGCTATGCGGTCGCCTCTTGGCCGCCCTCAGGAATTGCTTTAGCGAGCTTTTTAATTTGGGGACGTAAGTCATTTATTGGCCTTATTCTTGGTGCTTTCTGTACTAACTTAATTCATCTTGATAACACCGTAGATATTCTTCATTTTAATGTGCTTTTACAAGCTATTTGCGTCACTTTAGCCTCTGTTTTACAGGCTTGGATTGGTCGTCAAATTATAGTAAATGTTATAAAGGCTCCACTAGATTTATCTTCTTTAAAACACAGTGTGCAGAGCTTAATAGTAGCAGGACCAATATGCTGTGTTATTGCTGCAGGTGTGGGAACTAGTTTATTAGCATTGAATAATGTGATCCCTACGCATGCTATTTTTGATAGCTTTATAGCATGGTGGATTGGCGACAGTATCGGTGTACTTATATTTACTCCACTCATGCTCGCAGCCTTTAATTACACGCAAGTACGCCACCGTATGTTGGTAATTTTACCTTCACTATTAATTTATATACTAATCAGCGTTAGTTTTTATGGCGCTGCCAGTGTTAAAAAAGAAAAAGACATTCAAAAGCAAGAAGCCAAAATACTTACTGTGCAAAATGCTATAAGCCAGAAGCTCGATGGTATTACTGCTCACTTAGGATTGTTAGCTACATTTTTTGCTAGTAGTAATGACGTGAACTTTAAAGAGTTTAAACAATTTACTTCAAAGCAGTTGGACTATAGCCAAGAAATTTTAGCATTTGAATGGATACCTTATGTACCAGCAAATAAACTCGCAGATTTTGAAACACATGAAAATACAGCCACAGGCAAACCTTTATATATAAAAGAAAAGTCACTTGATGGAGGTTGGCAACCTGCAGGTACTCGTAGTAATTACTTTCCTGTAAAATATGTATATCCCTTAAAAGATAATGAAGGTGTTTTAGGGTTTGATTTAGCTTCTAGTAAAGTAAGAGGTGCAGCGCTTAGCAAAGCGAAAGAGCTTAATGAACTTGCACTAAGTGAGCCAATTAATTTAGTCCAAAATACAGCTGAAGACGGTGTACTCTTTTTATATCCTGTTTTTGGAGAGTCGTCTACCGAAGATGATTTTCAAGGTTTTGTGGCAGCGATTGTCAGTCTGAAACGCTTATCGCAAACACTATTATTTGATCACAACAACTCAATTTCAGTCAGTTTTTTTGATACAACGATACCAGGGAAAAAGCAGGCAATTTATATTGCCGATACCGATAACTCGCAAACGCTGTTTAAAGAATATCAATTGTTGATTGGCAAACGCATGTGGCAGGTCGAGTTATATGAACCAATAGTTAGAACGTCTTGGTTAATGTATTGGCTTGCACAAATAGTAGGTATGTTGTTTGTGTGGTTACTGATTACATTTTTGATTTCAGTTACAGGTACAAACATACAAATTCGCGAACAAGTGGCTAAGCAAACGCATACATTACGCAAGGAAAAACAAAAAGCAGATGAAGCGAGTCATATTAAAGGACAGTTTTTAGCAAACATGAGTCACGAAGTCCGCACCCCTATTAACGGTATAAAAGGGCTGCATTATTTAGCGCTGCAACAGAATGATTGGCAACAAGCAAGGAGTTACATTGAACAAGCAGATGGAGCACTGGGTGTTTTACTGCGGGTATTAAACGATGTGCTCGACTTTTCAAAAATGGAAGCAGGCAAGCTAGACTTAATGCAAGAGCCTATTAACGTAGCGAGTTTAGCGGATGAAATGCTTAATTTACTTCAGTTTGAAGCTGACATTAAATCAATAAAGTTAAGTCTCGATTTTGATAAAACATCAAATTTGGTCATTAATACCGATCCAATCCGCTTAAAACAAGTGCTGCTGAATCTGCTCAATAATGCGGTTAAATTTACAGGGGAAGGTGAGATCACTCTGAAAATTTGGCAGTCGAAAAAAATGACTTACTTTAGTATTAACGATACGGGTATTGGTATTAGTAGCGAAGCACAAAAACAATTGTTTAAACCGTTTGCGCAAGCCGATAGCTCAACCTCACGTCAATATGGTGGTACAGGCTTAGGGTTAAGTATTTGCAGAAAGCTGGTTGAGTTAATGGGTGGTGCAATTGATTTAGTCAGTTATGAAGGTAAAGGTTCTACATTTACATTTAGTTTGCCGCTTATATCGCCTTTACCAAAGGCAGAGCAAATTCAACAGCAATACGACGAAATAGATGTAAGTACCTTATCATTCGCAAACTATAAGTTACTTTTAGTCGAAGATAACCCACTTAACCAGCATGTTGCCAGTGCCATTTTAAAAACAAAAGGGTGTATTGCCGACATTGCTAATGATGGTTTTGAAGCCATAGAAAAGCTAACCGAAAATAGCTACGACATTGTTCTTATGGATATTCAGATGCCAAAAATGGATGGACTCCAAGCAACAAAAGTAATTCGTTGTGATTTAGGGTTAATTGATTTACCCATAATAGGGCTATCGGCGAACGCCCATGACGATGACGTTAAAAAGGCATTAGCCTCTGGAATGAATAGTTATATTACCAAACCTATTGATGCAAATACGCTTTTTAAAACTCTTTGGCACTATTTATCAAATAAATAAGTAACGTTATTTTTTGCACAAAAAGCAGACATATGACCGCTTAAACTTAACGCAAACCATATAGACTTGAAAAATAACTATATCTGCGTATCATGCGCGCAAATTTAACTAAACTGGGTTGCTATTATGATCAATAGAAAATTACCTTTGCTAGATATTCACCGTCATTTAGATGGTAATGTACGTGCGCAAACCATATTAGAACTTGGTCGTCAGTTTAATATAGAGTTACCTGCAGATAACGTTGAGGCATTAATTCCTCATGTTCAAGTTATTGACCCTGAGCCAAACCTTATGGCTTTTTTACAAAAGTTAGATTGGGGTGTCACTGTACTTGGCGACTACGATGCGTGTAGACGCATAGCGATTGAAAACATTGAAGATGCACAAGCACAAGGCCTTGATTATGTAGAGCTTCGATTTAGCCCTTACTACATGGCACAAAGCCAAGGTTTACACCCAGAAGGGGTTGTAGAGGCGGTTGTTGATGGTATTAAATCAGCAACAAAGGATGCAAATATAAAAGCTAACTTGATTGGTATTTTATCGCGTACTTATGGCGTAAAAACATGTCAAAAAGAGCTTGATGCTTTACTCGCATTTAAAAATGATTTAGTCGCTGTTGATTTAGCCGGTGACGAAATTGGCTTTCCTGGTGAGTTGTTTGTAGAGCACTTTAAACAAGTACGAAATGCTTATTTAGCTTCGACTATTCATGCTGGAGAGGCACTCGGTGCTCCAAGTATTTGGCAAGCAATTAATGAGTTAGGTGCAAGCCGAATAGGGCATGGCGTTAAAGCTATTGAAGATCCAAAACTAATGGATTACTTACGCGATAACCGTATTGGTATTGAGTCGTGCTTAACAAGTAATATTCAAACCAGTACAGTAAACGATTTAGCTAAGCACCCACTTAAACAGTTTTTAGATCACGGTATTTTAGCGTGTATTAATACTGATGACCCTGCGGTTGAAGGCATTGAAATTGAGTACGAATATACCGTTGCAGCACCTAAAGCGGGCTTATCTCAAGCTGATATGGAAAAAGCCCAAAAAAATGCATTAGAAATAGCATTTTTAAGCGATGGCGATAAAAAAGAGCTTTCAGCAATCGTTAGCGCACGTTAACTCTATTTAATACACATTAAAAATGCCGCTTTATAAGCGGCATTTTGTTATCTGCAATTTAGTGTGTTTGGCAGCTCATGTAATTATCGTAAAGTGCTTTAAGTACATCTGCTCGGCTGATCATGCCGATTACTTTAACACCCTCTACAACAGGGTAGTTTTTTGGTTTACCGGGCTGCATTTGCTCTGCAAGCTCAATAATATTGGTATCGCCGCTAACGGTCACTACCTTTGTTTGCATAAGTTGCGATACTTTAACCATCCCATCACAAAAATAACTGCTTTGCGTAAGTGGTTTTAATAGTTCTTGCTCAGATATAAATCCGACTAGGCATTTATCTTTATCAAATACTGGTGCGCCAAGTAGTTTAAATTTTTGTAGTTCTGCTATGGCTGTCGTCATTTCTGTATCTGGTGTGATATTTGGCAACTTGCGTTGCATAAAATCTTTTACTTTTGTATTTAGCATTTGGGTCTCTCCCGCTGATGTTCTATACAAAGTATGGTTTATAGATAGGGATTTAGGAAATTGTTTATGTTGATGAGATTGATAGGTTTTAACTATTGAGTATTTGTTGTTATATAAAATAAAAGCACCGATTAGGTGCCTTTATTCATAACTGAAAGTTAATTTCAATTATTTGATAAATGCGAATGCATCTGCGTACATGTTTTCACGAATTGCACCATGAGTAATAAAGTCATCACGGACAATACCTATCATGTCAAAACGACCGGCCATATAAATATCGTATGGTTCAAGTGATACAATATCTTGCATTACCGCTTTATGTACATAGCCAGTGTGACCTTGCCAATTAGCAGATGGATTTTCTACCACAGGGATAAACTCAAAGTTTTTGTGGCTATCGGCCCATGTTTGCATTTCTGTATGTGCGTATAAAGCTGACTCTTCTTTTACACCCCAGTAAAATAATACAGGACGGTCGCACTTAATTTCAGCTAAGTGATCAGCCATTGATTTTGCGTATGAAAAACCAGTGCCACCGGCAAGTAAAATAATAGGGCGCTCACATTGCAGGCGCAACTGTGAAATACCCAAGCCAGCTTCAATGTCTACTAACTGCCCAGTGGTATGGGCGTTTCGTAAATGTTCCAGCGATTGCATTGCATACGAATCGGCACCTGACGCGCCAATATGCAGTTCTATTGCATCGCACTGTGAAGGGCGACTAGCTATAGAAAAAGCACGTTTGTCTTTTTCGCTCAATACGAGTTGCATGTATTGGCCAGCTTCAAAGGTCACAGGTTGTTGTGGCTTTAAAATTACTTTGTGAACAAATTCTGTAAGTGGGCTGATAGCTACAACTTCAGCTTTTAATGTTTGCATTTTTTACCTTTTAGCAGCGCTTTAAACAGCAGATACGCAATCGAATGACTCGATTCTAGCATATCTGCAGGGTTATTTTATAGCCTGTTATGTACTTACATATAAACACTTAAAGAATATTAAGGCTTTCCCAAATATCATCTACGCGGTCTTTGGTGTCTTTATCCATAACAATAGGCTCGCCCCATTCGCGGGTGGTTTCGCCAGGCCATTTATTGGTGGCATCCATTCCCATTTTTGAACCAAGGCCAGAGACTGGCGATGCAAAATCGAGATAATCAATAGGTGTGTTTTCTATTAATGTTGTATCGCGAGCAGGATCCATTCGGGTTGTTATAGCCCAAATAACATCTTCCCAATCACGGGCATTAATATCGTCATCGCACACAATTACAAACTTGGTATACATAAACTGACGTAAGAACGACCAAACTCCCATCATCACGCGCTTAGCATGGCCAGGATATTGTTTTTTCATTGTTACAATCGCCATACGGTACGAGCACCCTTCAGGCGGCAGATAAAAGTCGACGATTTCAGGAAATTGCTTTTGTAATATCGGCACAAACACTTCATTAAGTGCTACACCTAAAATTGCAGGCTCATCAGGCGGACGGCCAGTAAATGTGCTGTGATAAATAGGATCTTTACGATGCGTTAAGTGAGTTACCGTCATTACTGGAAAGTCATCTACTTCATTATAGTAACCGGTATGGTCACCATAAGGGCCTTCTGGCGCCATTTCACCTGGCATAATGTAACCTTCAAGTACTATTTCTGCACTGGCAGGGACTTGTAGGTCATTTGAAATAGATTTTACAACTTCGGTTCTGCTGCCACGTAATAAACCAGCAAATGCATATTCGCTTAATGTGTCGGGTACAGGCGTTACTGCACCTAATATAGTAGCTGGATCGGCACCTAGTGCTACCGATACAGGGTAAGGTTGCCCTGGGTTTTCTTTACACCATTCCTGAAAATCAAGCGCGCCACCACGATGCGACAACCAACGCATAATTATTTTATTTTTGCCTAATAATTGCTGGCGATAAATACCTAAATTTTGGCGCTTTTTATAAGGCCCTTTAGTAACTGTAAGGCCCCAAGTAATTAATGGCGCTGCATCACCTGGCCAGCAATGCTGAATAGGTAATTTAGTTAAATCTACATCATCACCTTCTAAAACTACTTGTTGGCAAGGCGCTTTTTTAACTTCTTTTGCAGGCATATTAAGCACTTGCTTAAAAATAGGTATAGCACCTAGAGCTTCTTTAATACCCTTTGGTGGATCAGGTTCTTTTAAAAAAGCGAGTAGCTTACCCACTTCGCGAAGCTCGCTAACATCTGTTTGGCCCATGCCCATTGCTACGCGTTTTGGTGTACCAAATAGGTTGGTAAGCACCGGCATATCGTAGCCTTTTGGATTTTCGAATAATAACGCAGGGCCTTTTGCACGCAATGTGCGATCAGATATTTCGGTCATTTCAAGATACGGGTCGATTTCTTGGGTGATACGTTTAAGTTCGCCTTTTTTTTCAAGCAAATCGATAAAATCACGTAGATCTTTATATTTCATTGTGGGCCGCTATTAAGCAAAAGAGTTGAAGTATTATACCCATTTCATGCAAGCCAAGTCATTACTTGCACTTAAAACTTAAAGCGCTCTACGGCACTTGTTAAGGAGTGTGCAAGTTGATTTACGTCTTCACTTTCGCTTGCTAGGGTTGTCGCGTTTTTGGCATTCAAGGTTGCTTGCTCTGTCACCTTGGCCATTATTTGTTGAATGTCGTTACTGTTAGTCAATTGCTCATGTGATGCATGAGCAATCTGCTCACTCATCTGATTAACAGACGACAATGTGCTTTTAATACGCTCTACGGCTTTATTTAGTTCAGTGCTGTTTTTAACACATTGCTTGGCTTGGTGTTGGCCATCGGTAATGTGTTCTTGAGTTGTTTGAGTGTGCTGTTGCAATGTTTGGATCATGGTGTTTATTTCGCTAGTCGAGGTCTGTGTACGTGCAGCTAATGATCGAACCTCATCAGCAACTACAGCAAACCCGCGTCCGTTTTCACCCGCTCGCGCTGCTTCAATTGCAGCATTGAGTGCCAATAAGTTGGTCTGCTCGGCAATGCTGCTAATTGTTTCAACAATGGCTTCAATAAGCTGAGTGTGTTGGGCTAGTTCCTCAGTGCTGCCTACTGCTTTATCAAGGCGCTGTAATAAAGTTTCTATACTTAGACTATTTTTATTAGCAATTTTGTTTACGTCATTGGCAAATTGCGATGCATTGGTTATTTCACTTGATGTTTTATCTGCTTGTTCATAAACCGCTTGTGAGTTGGTTAGCATATTTTGTGCAAGCGATGTTGCCTGCGCGCTTCGCTCTAACTGTTGTTGTGCAACAACCGTCATTTGCTGACCTTTTTCACTGGTTTTAATAGCGCAGCGGTCTAGTTCATGGGCGTCACTACTAATTGCGCCAATTAACTGAGTAAGGTCTTCACTGAGTTTATTTATGTTATTTAGCAAAGTACCAAATTCATCTTTACTGCGCGGATGGCTTCGCTTTGATAAATCACCTGAGGCGATTCGGGCTAAATCGCGGTTTACTTTTTTAAGCGGTTTTAGCATTGCGCGAGTTGTAAAAATAGAGATAGCGATAATCAATACAATTAAAACAAGCGTAATAATTACTACAGAACTAATCCCAGTATTTATGGCGGCCTTTGCATTAGTTTGTAAGGCATTAAAGCGCTCATCAGCCAATTTATTAAGTTCAATAAGCTGACCTTCTGTTGTTATAAATTGCTGTTGAAAGTGTTCAAAATTTTGAGCCGCAGCAATAGTACTTTTGAGTACTTTATTTTGTTGGGCATAAATTCCTGTATCGTTGTTAAGTAACTCTCTTAATTGATTAAACTTAGTCGTTAAATTTTTAGCATTAAACGCATTATTAAAGGGTAGCGCTTGTTGCTCTAAATAGGTGAAATTAGGTTGGATGTTATCTAGTAGAAATAGGGTATCTTGCTGATGGCTATTTAAATCATTGATACTTGTAGTTTGAGTAATGCTTTTTATATTATTGCTTAAGTTAAACAATAAATCATCTATACGGGTCGCTGTTCCAAACATAGCATTAAGTAGCGCCTGCTGTTTTGCAGGCACTTCTAAAAGTTCTATATCAAGTAAGTTAGAACTTAAATTGTAAAGTTGCTCGTTAAACGTTGCTGATAATTCTATGGTGGAATTTTGCGCTACAAACTTACTCTCTTTAGCACTAAACATTGCGACACTTACTTTAGTCAGTTGCTCAAAGCCTTCGTTGGTACTGGCGAGTAAATTTTGCATTGTTATTTGTTGATTTAGTTGAGTGCTTAACGAATTGAGCATATCGCTAAATTGTTGTTGCTCAGCTTGCGCCTGTTTTTTATTTTGTTGAAGTAAATCAAGGTTTGCTTGGCTGTAAGCTAAGGCATTAAATTTGGTAATAGACAGTAATGATAGCCTTAAATCTTTACTGAACTGCTGTACCGGAACTGCTAATTTTTCGGTTCGGGTATTGTTAACGCTAATTTTGTTTAATGACCAATAAAAAAACACACTACTTGTTAGCACCAATAAACCAATGGCTGTAAAAGCTAAAATTATTTTATGTTTGATCGCAATTGAACGCATAACTTCATCACAATAATGGGTCTTTAATTATTGTAGCATTGCTGTAATTTATTGGTTGGTTTTGTGTTAAACCTTGATGCACTGTCTTTTTTTACCAGCAATGATTAGCATGGCTTCATTTCCCTTACCCCAAAACAGTACCTCTTCACTTATATATTTATTCCCTGATGCACTTTTTTCGTGATTAAGTACATGCACTTTATTGTTAAAGATAAGTTCGGCTTCAGAATTATTAATGATATTGAGTTTTACGCTCTCATCATCGCATTGGTAAGCAGTACTGGTTTGTAAATCACTACATGCGGTTAAGCTTAGTAAAATAGCGATTAATGCTAAATATACTTTCATTTTTCCTCCCATCTTCTTTAAAAGTTAGTTAAAACACAGGGCAAAATTTTAATCTAATGTAAGAATAACAAAGCAAAATTAACCGTTGGTGAAAGTAGCGCTTTACGTTATGTTTATAGCAATATTTTTTGAGCTCGGAAGCTTTATGGCAGGCACTAACCTTTTAACGTTATTAGACGATATAACCACTTTACTTGATGACATTGCGACAATGAGTAAGGTAGCAACAAAAAAAACAGCGGGTGTATTAGGCGATGACTTAGCGCTCAATGCACAGCAGGTTACAGGTGTTGCAGCAGAGCGTGAATTACCGGTTGTTTGGGCTGTGGCAAAGGGCTCATTTTTAAATAAAGCGATACTCGTACCCGCTGCTTTATTAATAAGCGTATGGCTGCCTTGGTTAATAACACCGCTTTTAATGATGGGTGGTTTGTTTTTGTGTTTTGAGGGAGCTGAAAAAGTATTTGCTAAGTTTTTGCCTCATCACAATGAAGTGGTAGATGAAGATGAAAAATTAGATTTAGTTGAGTATGAAAAACAAAAAATAAAAGGGGCAATAAGAACCGACTTTATTCTTTCTGCCGAAATTATTGTTATTACTTTAGGCACTGTGGCAGGCGCTACATTACTTAACCAAGCTTTAGTGCTTTGTGTTATCGCAATTATAATGACGATTGGCGTTTATGGCTTAGTGGCCGGTATTGTAAAGCTGGATGATGCCGGGCTTTATTTACTCAACCAATCTAAAGTGTCAGCTAATAAATTTAAAGAGTTACTTGGTAAAGGCTTACTCGCAGCAGCGCCTAGGTTGATGCAGTTTTTAGCATTTGCGGGCACCATTGCAATGTTTTTAGTAGGCGGCGGGATTTTAGTGCATGGTGTTGAGTTACTGCATCATACTCAAGTGGATGTAACAAGCTATGCTCAGTCTGTTGCTGGCGGCACAGGAGAAGTATTAGCGCCTCTCTTGTTTGATGGTTTGCTAGGTGTTATTGCCGGCTTAGTTGTTGTGCTTATACATGTAAGTTATACAAAGTTATTTAAAAAATAGTTTATAGCTGGCGTACTTGTTGCGCCAGCTATATTTAAATTCACTCATTCACAGTTAGCTATTTTACAAAGCGATTCTAATTCAAATTGTGCTTTAGTATTTTTTTGCTCAATGGCCTTTTTATACCAATAAATAGCCTGTTGATAATTTTGAGCTATTCCCTGACCATCACGATACATTTGCGCTAAATTTAATTGCCCCCATTGAGAACCCGCTTCAGCAGCTAGCTTAAAGCTATTAAATGCTTCAAAAAACAACTTATCTTTAAAATAAATAATGCCTTGTTGATTGTTTTTATCGAGTTTTAAACCTTTATATAGTGGCTTAGGTTTGGGAGGAAACATCACAAACCCGCCATAAAGGCTGTTGGCATAAGGTCGCAGCACGTCATAAATAGCTTCGTCTTTATACAAACGCTTTACTTCATCACGAGGGAGGGTGATTGTTTTAGTGGAGAAGTAATTGTCTTGAATTAGTTGGCTGGTACGCATTGCCAAGGTAATACTATTATTACGTTTATAGCTGTAGTTGCTTATCTGAAAGGTAATAAACTGCTTATCAAAACTTAAAACTTGAGCAATTCTTAAATTGGTTAGGGTCCAGGGTTCGTGTGTAAATTTGTCGGCGTGTACTAAGTAGGTGTCATATATTTTAGGTGTATTCAAATAGCTTTGCTTTTGAGTCTCGGTATCAAGGTGTTGTTGATAAAAAAACGAAACAATCCAAAGCAATAAAAATACGCCAATAAAGTATTTAGGTAGGCTTAGTTTTTCTATTAACGGTAGTTGCGGTATTTTAACAGGTTCGCTTTTTCCGCATTGATAGCACTCGCGTTTATAGCTTAATTTTAAGGCAAGCATAGGTAAAATGCTAAATCGTAAATAGCGGCTTTTATTTACTAAATGGTAGGCGTCGCTTTGGCAGTGAGGGCAGCGTGTTATTTGTGCAAAATGTGGAAATGATTCACTCGTGTTGAAAAGTAACATAAAGCACGCTCCTTGTTTAATTACCTAAAGGTAAAACAAGAAGCGTGTTAGTTAAAGCTACAAACTGTAAGTAAGTATGTCTGTTATTACTTATTTTGAGCTTTAGGCTTGATAGTGGTTTTTGCATCGGCAGCCATTAGAGCAAATACAGCGTATGCAGCGGTATTTTGACGAAGCTTAGCAGGTGTTACTTTATCAAGCGTATCGTCAGCTGTATGGTGGTAATCAAAGTAATCTGTTCCATCTTGAGCAAGTTCAAAAATAGGCGCTGACGTTGCTGCTTTAAGTGGAATTAGATCGGGGCCACCATTCGCTTGGTTTTTACCAATGTGCTCAATATTTAACGGCGCAAGTTCTTTTGCTATAGCGCGAACTACAGGAAGTGACTCTGCGCTTACGTTCGATTCAAAAGCATATACAACATCGGCGCCAAAATCAGACTCAGCGGCTGCAACAATATTGCTTAGCTCGTTTTTATGCTCTGCAAAATAAGCTTTTGCACCCCAAAGACCTAGCTCTTCAGCTGCAAAAAGTACCACACGAATACTGCGCTTAGGGCGTTTTACATCGCTAATATGTTTAGCGGCTGCCATTGTTAGTGCAACGCCTGCGCCGTCATCTAATGCGCCAGTCCCTAAGTCCCAAGAATCTAAATGCCCCCCAATTAATACATATTGCTCAGGGTTTTCGGTACCATTAAATTGGCCAATAACGTTATAACCAGTGCCTTCACCAAGGCTTTCGGTTTGCACATTAATATTTACCGACACATCTTTATTTAAAGCAACTAAGCGTGCTATTTGATCTGCATCTGGGTTAGCAATTGTTACGTTAGGTATTTTTGTAACACCTTCTTTGTAGTAACTACCGCCAGTGTGTGCAAAGCGATGATGACCGGTACTAACCGAGCGCATCATGTAGGCAACAGCGCCTTTTTTAGATGCTTCTATAGCGCCTGTACCGCGTGCTTTTACAGCAGGTCCGTAACCATTCCCGTCTATATCGCGGTTCATACGGTAATTAATATATGCAATTTTACCTTTTAAACTGTTTGCCGGTGCGGCTTTTAATTCATCAAGTGTTTCGAATAATACAACCGGCGCTGTAATCCCATCTTTTGGCGTGCTTATACTGTTACCTAATGCAGTTAAGTGCAGTGGTTGCTCGCTTGGTGTTAGTATTTTTCCGCTTTCGCTATAACGGCGCCATTCAGGAAATGTGGCTTTTTCTAACCATACTTTATCAAAGCCCAGTTCATTAAATTTGGCTTGAGCCCATGCCACGGCTTTTTTATCGTTTTCGGTACCAGGAAGGCGTGGGCCTACTTCAGTTGTTAATGACTCTAGTAATTTATAACTTAAATCACTATTTAGTGCAGAGGTGCGCACTTTGTCTACTTGTTGTAATTGCTTTTGGGTAAATTCGGCGCTGTTAGCGTTTGCAGCCATACTGCTAGTAAGCAGCAGTGCGGTAATTAATTTTTTCATTTTGGTAGGCCTTTTTAATAATTAGCGCTATTAGAGCATGTAACAAACATGATAAAAAATAGATGAGATGAATAGGCTTTGTAATAGGTTTAATGCTGTTAGGTGTGAATATTTAGATATAAAAAAGCCCGCGTAAATGTACGCGGGCTATATTTTAAAGCTGTTATTTAAGGCATTTATTTAAAAGCTAAATTGCGCAGCTAAACGAAGATTTGTGCCCTCGCCAACAGTTACATTATTTGTGCCGCCACCACCTAAATAGCTTTTATCAAATAAGTTTTCGATGTTAAGGCGTAAGTTAATATCGGTATTACTTAAGTTAAACTTATAAGTTGCACCTACATCAACACGCGTATAGGCATCTTTAGTAATTGTATTGGCGCTATCGGCAAAGCGCTCACCTTCGTAAAAAGCACCAGCATTAAGTGCAATGGCGTCGTTTAATTCATAACGCGTCCAAAGTGATGCCGACCATTTTGGTGCATCGGTAGGGCGTTTACCTTCCAATATTTCATCGCGTTCAAAGTTAGCATCTAGATACATAGTTGATGCCATAACAAATAAGCGGTCAGTAGCGGCACCTTGTGCGCTTACTTCAACACCTTTGTGGCGTTGTTCACCCACTTGGTTTGTTTCACTTGTGAATGAGCCAATAGGCGTCTCAAGTTGTTCGCTAA
The DNA here is from genome assembly GCF_015864265.1 of Pseudoalteromonas sp. NZS37. NCBI lineage: Bacteria > Pseudomonadati > Pseudomonadota > Gammaproteobacteria > Alteromonadales > Pseudoalteromonadaceae > Pseudoalteromonas > Pseudoalteromonas sp. NZS37. The sequence continues at coordinate 124,479 of NZ_JADYXL010000010.1, forward strand.
CAAGAGTACCTTCTTTGCTAATATCAAAAATAGCACTGGTAAGCATTAGGCGGTCATCAAATAACTGCCATTTAATACCAATCTCTCTTTGCTTAGATGTAACAGCATCTAATTTCATGCCGTTATTTACATCTGTTTCATCAATCAGTGTTTCACTACCTTGAGGCTCAAAACCTTCTGAGTAACTAGCGTATATAGTTGCAGAAGCATTTGGGTGATAAAGCACACCTACTTTTGGTACAAATGATTCGTTATCATTTCCTGTGCTATTTTGTTTGTCGTAACGACCACCCAATGATAGTTGCCACTCAGGCGAGAACGAAATTAAGTCTTGAACGTAAATTCCGTAGTAGTCGTATTCAGTTTCGCTTACTGTATCATCTGTTTTATAGCTTACTGATGGACGAGATGGTTCTGCTTGTCCTGCAGAAAAATCAAAAGAGTCGGCAGAGGTACGACGTTGCCCGTAGTAATAATCAAGCGAGTTTGCGCCAATTAAAAATTGGTGCTGTAAGCTACCTGTTTTAAATTCACCAATAAAATCAATAAATGCAGTTTTAAATTGCCAATCATCAAAACGGTCGTAAGGGCGAGATTCATAACTATCGCCTTCAACAAAGTCACTTGGCATATTCGGTGCTGATTCAAAGCGTTGGCGCTCAAACGTTTGTTCGTTATAGCCAAGCTTTACTTGCCAGTTATCGGTTAAAAATACTTCTAGGTCTACACCTAGGTTTTCTACGGTTATGTCGGTAAATGCCCAAGACATATCACGGATTGTTTTATCATCACCAATTACATTGGCGTTTTCGTCTATCCATGCGCCAGTATCTAAACCGGCTTCGTCGTCTGTGCGGTCGTAATGCACACGTACTAATGCGTTGTCGCTAATATCGTAATCTACAACTAAAGCACCTAAAAAGCGGTCACGCTCGCGGTTTTCACCGTTTTGGTATTCACGCCAGTAATCAACATCTTGTTTAACTAAAATACCACGAGCACGTAAATCTTCAGATTCAGTCAAGGCGCCTGCAGCATCTACCATAAAGCGAGTTGAACCATGCTGATCTACATCGGCACTGGCATTAAATAATGTTTGTGCTGTAGGCTTTTTAGTAACCATGTTCACCAAGCCACCCGGACCTGATTGACCATATAAAATGCTCGATGGGCCTTTAATTACTTCAACTTGTTGTAAAATTTCGATTGGTTGTTGGTAGTGCGACCAATGCTGATGCCCATCACGTAAATAACCTGTTGATGAGCTTAGCTCAAACCCACGTAAGTTAAATACCTCACGATTTCGTTGTTGTGAGCCTGCAGTTAAGCTTGCGTCATTTGTTAGTACTTCGCCAAGGGTAGTGGCAAGTTGCTCACTAATAATAGTGTCGGTTATTACGGTTACAGATTGTGCGGTTTCAAGTAAAGAAGCTGATGTTCTCATTGCGCCATTAGCGTTATCTACTTTGTAATCGTTAAAGTAGCTACCTTTTACTTCTATACGCTCAAGGTCAGTAGTGTTTGCGTATGTGTTTGTTGTAATGCTTGCTAATAGTGCTATGTAAAGAGAATTCAGTTTCATTGTTTGCTTCCAGCAGTGATATGTAAAAAACAATCGCGATCTTAATGCAAACTACTATCATTTTCAACATCTTTTGTTAACGTGCTTTATTATGTGTTTGTTAATGGTTGCTAATTACGAATTCTGCTATTATTAGCAGCATATTTAGTGGGGCTTTCCCCCACGTTATTTTTATTGCTATGGAACTTACTGTGACTTCAACTGCTTTTTCATCTTTGGCTTTACCAGCTGGACTCGTTGATAATTTATCAACACTTGGTTATGCGCATATGACACCTGTACAAGCGCAAAGTTTACCGCCTGTACTTGCTGGTAAAGACATCATTGCTCAGGCAAAAACCGGTTCAGGTAAAACTGCTGCGTTTAGCTTGGGTGTGTTAGCTAAATTAAACGTAAAACGCTTTCGTATTCAATCTTTAGTCTTGTGTCCTACTCGTGAGCTTGCCGAGCAGGTTGCGGTTGAAATGCGTAAATTAGCGCGCGGTATCCATAACATTAAAATATTAACGTTATGTGGCGGTGTATCAATTGGTCCACAAATAGGCTCGCTTGAACATGGCGCGCATATTATTGTTGGCACACCTGGGCGTGTTGATGACCATATTCGTAAAGGTACTTTACGTTTAGATGATGTTGAAACATTGGTACTTGATGAAGCCGATCAAATGCTTGATATGGGTTTTCAAGATACACTTGATGCAATTATTGAGCGTATCCCACAAAATCGTCAAACATTGTTATTTAGTGCAACATTCCCAAGAGCTATTGAAGCAATTGCTAAGCGTGTACTTAAAAATCCAGAAATGGTTAAAGTAGAAGAAGAGCAAGCCAAAAGCACAATTAAGCAGTACTTCTACAAAATGGATAATAATAAGCAGCGCTACCCAACGCTAAAATTATTATTACTTAAATTTACACCACAAAGCTGTGTTGTGTTTTGTAATACTAAAGTAGAAACACAACAAGTGTGTGACGATTTAGCTGATGAAGGCTTTAGTGCTGTTTCGCTACACGGTGATTTAGAACAGCGCGATCGTGAACGTACGTTAATTCACTTTTCAAATAAAAGTGCTTCAATACTTGTTGCAACCGATGTTGCTGCACGTGGTTTAGATATTGACGATATGGATATGGTGATTAACTACCATTTAGCACATGACACGCAAACACATGTGCATCGTGTTGGTCGTACAGGACGAGCTGGTAAAAAGGGCATTGCATGTTCTATTTACGGTGAAGCAGAAGCGTTTAAAATTGCTCAAATAGGCGAACATTACGAACGTGATATTACTCCAGAGCAAATGCCACCATTTAATTTATTAGACAAGCCACCGTACCGCCCTGAAATGGTTACTTTGATGATTGATTCAGGTAAAAAACAAAAAGTACGTGCAGGTGATATTTTAGGTGCTTTAACGGGTAAAGATGGGGTTGCAGGTCGTCAGGTGGGTAAAATTAACGTACTTGATAACGTAGCGTTTGTTGCTGTTGAGCGTAACTCATTAAAACCTGCGCTTCGTAAATTAACCGAAGGCAATATTAAAGGGCGTAAAATACGCGCACGTCGCCTTACTCGTTAATTTAAACTTCTAAATTAATAGATTAACGAGCAGCTACCTTTAGCTGCTCGTATTGTGTTTGTATTTTTTTAAACTCAACTTCACAGCCATTTGGTTTATCTGGGTGCACTTGTAATGCAAGTTGTCTCCAGCGCTTTTGAACATTTTTAAGAGTGAAATTTTCAGGTAACTTCCATTCTAAAGCCAATGCTTTAAATTCATTTTCATTTAAAGTCTGTTGTGGTGATATCGTTTTAAACTGACGCCAAAAGCTATTTAAAAGCTCATCAATCTGCTCTTCACTGGTATCGTAATTATGCCAATCTAAATAATAATCTCGCAAATTTTCGCTTGTTGTTACTAAACTATTATCTCCTTTTTCTAAAAGCTCGATATGCAGAGCTGAAATGAGTAAACTCTGAGGGCGTAATTGTGCCTGCAGTTGGTACAGTGCATTCATAATTAAAAAGTTACGTTTAAATAAATCACGTTCAGGACTTTTATCGAGAGTGGTCATAGCGCTGCGGTTTGTCAGTTCTGCTGCTAAAGTATGAACTTGCCAAACCTGCTTTGTTAGTATTAGCTCAAAAATCTCATCAATCAGTGGGTTAAGCATTGTTTAGGTCCTAGTAGTTGGTGTATCTTCAATAAAGATTACACTGATATAAGTAACGGTTTGAAGGATTAAAATTATGCTGGGCAAGTTAAAATGCCTCTTATTTACTATATGCTGTGTACTAATAGCTCCTAGCTATGCCCAAAATAATGATTCGTTATTTGAGCAATTCAAAAACGAAGTGCAGTGGGAGCCTAAATTACAATTAGCAAACATGCTACTTGCTAATAAAAATGCCTCCAAAAAAGAGCGTGTCGCTGTTTATTCGGCATTGGGTAATACTGCGTTATCGGTTGATAATTTTAAAGACTCATTACATTACTTTAAATTACTTGAACAACATACTTCGGATACTTTCTTCCCTGATGAGCACTTTCGTGCAATAAAAATGCAAGGTGTTGTACTTTTTTATCAAGGCTTATTTCAAAAAGCGATTATTGAATATACCCGTACCCTAGCATTAGCAGAAAAGAATAAGCAATTACTAGAGCAGGCAAACTTATTAAATAATATTGGTTTGGCCTATTTTAATATGAATAAGCTAGGCGATACCCTAGAGTTTTATTTAAAAGCAAAAGCTATCTACGAGGCGTACGGCAGCGAGCAAGATAAAACCGATATACTACTTAATATAGCAGGCGTTTATATACGCTTATCACGCTACGATAGTGCGTTTGGTCTTTATCAAGATGTACTTAAGGTTTATCAACGATTAGATGATAAAAGCGGTATTGCGCAGGTATATAACAATATGGGTGTTGCCCATATGGAGAGTAATCAATTTGACTTAGCACTGCATTATTACCAGCTAGCGCTACGCTATTATATTTCAGCTAATGATTACAATAAGTTATCTACACAATATACAAACCTAGCAAATACTAATTTAGTATTAAAAAAAGTGGATGAAGCGTACGAGCAAGCTAAATTAGGTGAGTACTACGCCCTTAAAATAGATAACCATAATTTAGAGCTTAATGCGCTACATGCGCTGGCTAAAATTCAGTTTGTTAAGGGCAACTTAGAAGAGGCGCAAATAAATTTAGATAGAGCAATTTTACTTGCTCATGAATATGGTAGTGAGCGAATAATTAGAGAGAGCTTGGGGGCCAAAGCACTTCTTGAAGCCAGTAAAGGCGATTATTCAAGCGCAATGGCTTTGCAACAAAAATATATTAGTGAGTTGCGAAAGCTCAGAAGTACGGCAATTATAAATGCACTCGCGGTACTTCAGCATCAATTTAAAGCAACGCAATTAAACCAAGAGATAGAAAAACTTAAACAAGATCGCCGTGTGCAAGAGCTAAAAATGTCGCAGCGTTCTCAGCTTACTTTATTCTCTTTTTTACTATTACTTTTAGTTGTCGTAACTGGTATTGCGCTTTATCGCCGTGGTGCAGAAAAACGCGCTAAGCAGCAGTTAACAGAACAAGTTACGCAACGTACTGCAGAATTGCAGGCAATTGCACAAGAGCTGAGAGAAGCCAACGATGTTAAAAGCCAGTTTTTGGCTAATATTAGTCACGAAATTCGCACTCCACTAACGGCTATTTTAGGGCAAACAGATGCTTTAATTAATGAATTATATGAGCCTGAGTCACTTAAAGATGAATTAAGAGTAATTCAGCGTCACAGTGACCATTTAAAAAGCTTAATAAATGATGTACTCGATTTAAGTAAAATTGAAGCCAATAGATTAGAGTTAAATATTTCGTGCTTTGATATTGTAGAGCTGGTAAATGATGTGCACGCAATGTTTATCACCCAAGCAAAAGCAAAAAATCTACATCTTATTTTAGATAATCAAGTGGGTAATGAGTTTTACACTAAGCTGGATTTAATACGCGTAAAGCAGATTCTTATAAACTTATGTGCAAATGCTATTAAGTTTACTCATTCAGGGCAGATCATTATTGCATTAAACAAGAGTGAGCAAGGACTAGTTATTATTGTAAAAGATACCGGTATTGGTATGAGCTCTAAACAGTTAAAGCTTATTTTTGAATGCTTTAGCCAAGCTGATAACAGCATTAGCCGTCGCTTTGGTGGTACAGGGTTAGGCCTTAGCTTATCGCAACAATTAGCTGCGATGATGGGTGGTTATATCAGCGTACAAAGCGAATACAAAAAGGGCAGTCAGTTTTCGTTCTTTTTACCGTGCGCAGAAGTAAATAAATCTCAAAGCATGATTGAAACTCAAAGTGCTCCTAAGGCAAATAAGCAATTGGCAGGTCGTGTCGTACTTGCGGAAGATCATCCTGATAATCGTAGGTTAATAAGTCGTTATTTACGCTCAATGGGACTCGAGGTTATTGCTGTTGAAAATGGTGAGCAAGCGGTAGAGCAGTGCTTAAAAGAATATCCAGATTTGGTATTGCTCGATATTCAAATGCCAGTAATGGATGGGCGTTCTGCTTTTCAGCTATTAAAACAATGTGGTTTTGAGCGACCTATTTTTGCTTTAACTGCAAATGCTATGAGTCATGAAGTGGATGGTTATTTAGAGTTAGGGTTTACTGGTTACTTAGGTAAACCGATAGACAAAGAGTCATTTTATAAAGCGCTTTCTAGTCACCTACATAATGCAGAAGATCAGCCAATTACAAAGCAAAATGAAGTTGATATGAGCGATCTTGTGATTAGTTTCAAGCAGAGCTTTGCTTTGGAGAGTGAAACGATTACGCAGCATTTTATAAGCGAAGATTTAGATGCGCTACAAAAAGATAGCCATCGCATTTTAGGGGCTGCACAAATGTTTGGTTTGGATGAAATTGCGCAATCGGCTAAAAATTTAGACAGAGCACTTCTACGCAGAAGCCAAAAAAGCAGTGCAAATGATTTTAAAGCGCTCGTTGATACGCTGCAGGGTGTACTTAAAAAGTATAATGAAAGTTAAACTGTATTTAATCCAGACACAAAAAAAGCGCCTAAGGCGCTTTTTTATTCAATTAAAACGCTTTTATTGGCGTCTCATCGAATCAAAAAATTCATCATTGGTTTTGCTCATCGATAGTTTATCGATTAAGAATTCCATTGCATCAATTTCTGACATGTCATGAACAATTTTACGTAAAATCCAAAGCTTTTGAAGTTCATCTGGTTTTGTTAGTAATTCTTCACGACGAGTACCTGAGCGGTTAAAGTCGATAGCTGGGAATACACGTCTTTCCGCAATTTTACGGTTAAGGTGAAGTTCCATGTTACCAGTACCTTTAAACTCTTCGTAGATAACTTCATCCATTTTAGAGCCAGTATCGATAAGAGCTGTAGCTATGATTGTTAAGCTACCACCTTCCTCAACGTTACGTGCAGCACCAAAGAAGCGCTTAGGTTTATGTAATGCGTTAGCGTCAACACCACCAGTAAGTACTTTACCTGATGAAGGAATAACGGTGTTATAAGCACGTGCTAAACGAGTGATTGAATCCAATAAGATAACAACATCTTTTTTATGTTCAACTAGGCGTTTTGCTTTTTCGATAACCATTTCGGCAACTTGTACGTGACGAGAAGCTGGTTCATCAAACGTTGATGCAATAACTTCACCTTTAACTAGGCGTTGCATCTCTGTTACTTCTTCCGGACGTTCATCAATAAGTAAAACCATTAATGTTACATCAGGATGATTGTGCGTAATTGATTGTGCAATATTTTGAAGTAGCATTGTTTTACCCGCTTTTGGCGGAGCTACTAACAAACCACGTTGGCCGCGGCCAATAGGAGATGCTAAATCAAGTACACGGGCTGTAATATCTTCTTTACTGCCGTTACCACGTTCCATGCGAAAACGTTCGTTTGCATGTAATGGAGTAAGGTTTTCAAAAAGAATTTTAGTTCGAGAGTTTTCAGGTTTATCAAAGTTAACTTCATTTACTTTAAGTAAAGCAAAGTAACGTTCACCGTCTTTAGGTGGACGAATAAGACCTGAAATTGAATCGCCAGTACGCATGCTGAAACGGCGAATTTGGCTAGGTGAAACATAAATGTCATCTGGGCCAGCTAAGTAAGAGGCTTCTGATGATCTTAAGAAGCCGAAACCATCTTGTAAAATCTCTAATACACCGCCGCCGAAGATATTCTCTCCGCCTTTGGCATGGGATTTAAGAATGGCAAAAATGATATCTTGCTTTCTTAAGCGGGCTACGTTTTCGAGCCCCATGGACTCAGCTAAGTCTACAAGCTCTTTAATGGACTTGTCTTTTAATTCGCGTAAATGCATATTGGTGGGTTCTTTATTACAGTTGTCATACTCAAAATCGCTTTGATCGTTGAGTGAGGTTTGTTGAATATAACTAAGGATTAGTTGGCTTTATAAACTAGCAGTTCACTGGCAAAGCGTCCAGTCTTTATACAAAATAAATTTAAAAAAGGGCAAAAAGCCCTTTTTATTGTTCTAGCTTACAGTTAGATGTTGTTTTCTAAAAACTCAATAAGTTGAGTTTTTGAAAGAGCACCTACTTTCGTTGCAGCTACTTGACCATCTTTAAAAAGAAGTAAAGTAGGGATACCACGAATACCAAATTTTGGCGGTGTGCCAGCATTTTGGTCAATGTTTAATTTAGCAACAGTCACACGGCTGTCGTATTCATCAGCAACTTCGTGAAGAATAGGGGCGATCATTTTACAAGGTCCACACCATTCAGCCCAGAAATCTACTAGTACTGGTTTGTCAGATTGTAATACGTCAGCTTCAAAGCTATCGTCAGTAATTTGGATTATTTTCTCGCTCATTGCGCTCTCCGATTTAGTTAGGCGAAATATTTAGTGCGTATTTAAACACTCTTGTTTCTTATTGCAAGTTTAAACGTTATGCTTAAACGCTATGACTAAGACACATTTAACCGATAAAAAGTTTTCAGACTTTGCTATCGCACCGGAAGTGGTTGCCGGTTTAACCGAGAATGGGTTTGAATATTGCACACCTATTCAAGCAAAATGCCTACCTTTTATTTGTGATGGACGCGATATCGCGGGCCAAGCTCAAACAGGTACAGGCAAAACGTTGGCGTTTTTAACTGCCACGTGCCATCGGTTATTACAATCTAGCAAAGCACCTAGTAAACATCCAAGAGCCCTGATCATGGCCCCTACTCGGGAGCTTGCGATTCAGATACACAAAGATGCTAAAATTTTAGCGCCGCACTGTAATCTTAACTTAGGTTTAGTATATGGTGGCGAAGATTACGAAAAACAACGTGCACAACTAGAAAAAGGCGTTGATATTTTAATTGGTACTACAGGTCGTCTAATTGATCTGTATAAGCAAGGCTGTTACACCCTTAATGAAATTGAGGTAGTCGTGCTTGACGAAGCTGATCGTATGTTCGATTTAGGTTTTATCAAAGATATTCGCTATATGTTCGATCGTATGCCAGATACATCAAAGCGTTTAAACTTATTATTTTCTGCCACATTATCGTATCGCGTACAAGAATTAGCTTTTGAGCACATGACAAACCCAGAACATGTTCAAATTGAACCTGACGTTAAAACGGGTAAACGTATTCAAGAAGAGCTATTTCATCCTTCGCAAGAAGATAAAATTAAGCTGTTGTTAACCTTAATTGAAGAAGAATGGCCAGAGAAAGCAATCGTGTTTGCAAATACCAAGCACAGTTGTGAAACAGTATATGCTTGGCTTAAGTCAGACGGTCATCGTGTAGGTATGCTTACTGGTGATGTTAACCAGAAAAAACGCCAAACTATATTAGCGCAGTTTAGCAAAGGCGACTTAGACTTTTTAGTTGCGACTGATGTTGCAGCGCGTGGTCTTCATATTCCAGAAGTAAGTCATGTATTTAACTTTGATTTACCTGACGATTGTGAAGATTATGTTCACCGTATTGGTCGTACTGGCCGCGCTGGTGCATCAGGCCACGCAATTAGTTTTGCATGTGAGCAATATGCATATAACCTGCATGAAATTGAAGAATATATAGAGCACAGCATTCCTTTATCACATTATGATAAAACAGCATTGCTAGATGATTTAACTCAGCCTATTATTCAAAGAAAGCGCAACTATTCAACAGGTCCACGTAACCGTAGTAATAACAGCGGACGTCGCCCAAATAATAGTTACCAAAAAGGACGGTCGTAAACGACCGTTTGTATAAGTAGTAGTAACTAGAGGTTTTTGAACGGTGGGGCAACTTAAACCGCAAAAAAATGTGTACGCAGTTATTGATTTGGGCTCAAATAGCTTTCATATGCTTATAGCCAAATCAATTGCTGGCGGTCTACAAACAATTGGACGTGTTAAACGCAAAGTCCGATTAGCCGCAGGGCTTGATAAAGATAACGTATTGAGCACTGAAGCAATGCAGCGAGGCTGGGAATGCCTTGCCCTTTTTGCTGAGCGTCTACAAGATATCCCAGATAAAAACATCACCATAGTAGCAACAGCCACCTTACGGTTGGCAACTAACGCCGAAGTATTCAAAAATCATGCAGAAAAGATTCTTGGCCATAACATTAATGTTATTAGCGGAGAATTAGAAGCGCGTACAATTTATAAAGGTGTTGCTCATACTTCATCTTGTACTGGCAAACAGCTTGTTATTGACATTGGTGGTGCAAGTACCGAAGTTGTAATTGGTAAAGCATTTGATGCCTTACATTACAAAAGCCTCAATATGGGGTGTGTTACTTATCTTGAACGCTATTTCAAAGACTGCCAATTAAGTAAGAGTAACTTTAACGCAGCCATAAAAGCAGCTCGTACAGTCATTGATGAAATTTCTCCAGAATATAAAACAGCGGGATGGCAAATTGCATCTGGTGCTTCTGGCACAGTGCAAGCAATTCAAGAAATTATGGTCGCTCAAAATCTTGACGATTTACTTACGCTTGAAAAGCTCAACACTATAAAAGAGCAAGCAATTGCATTTAGCACTATTGCAGCGCTAGACCTTCCTGGATTAAGTGAAGACCGTCGACTGGTATTTGTATCAGGGCTCGCAATCTTAATCGCACTATTTGAATCTCTTGAAATAGAAAAAATGGGATTGGCGGGTGGAGCACTGCGTGAAGGAGTTTTATATAGCATGGTTCCGGAGTTTCATAATAACGACATTCGTAAACGCACAGTTGATGGGTTTATGAGTCGTTATCACGTTGATCAAAAACAAGCGTGTCGGGTTTCAAGCTTAGCTATGCAGTTAGCGGTAAGTATTGATAAAGATTGGCCAATTGAAAGTTTAAATGGGTTACCACTATTAAAAGCGGTAGCGCAGCTTCATGAGATTGGATTACTAATAGAATATAAGCAGTACCATAAACACACCGCTTATATTTTGGAAAATACCGATATGCCTGGTTTTTCACAGTCAGAGCATAAATTAATAGTAGCGGTAGCAGATGCGCATCGTTCTGATTTTCCAAAAGGCTGTTTTAATTCACTCGGCGTAAATAGTCTATTGGCGCAATATATAGTGAGATTACTACGGATAGCAGTCATCTTATCAATGCGCAGACAAGATGATGTACTGCCTATGTTTGAGTTAACTGCTAAAAATGAAGTGTTAGACCTTAAGTTTGAAAGTAACTGGTTAAAAGATCATCCATTAATGGCCAGCGAGCTACAACAAGAGTCTAAACAGCAAGGTAAACTTGGGTGGAAGCTCATAGTAAACTAATTAAAAAGGCCCATCAGGGCCTTTTTAGTGTTTAAAGTAACCATTTCGATGCAAATATGTGCGAACAGCACATTATTTCAAGTTTTCTTCAAAAAAAGGTTGATCTGTTTTCGGATCTCCCTATAATGCGACCCCACTGAGACGGGAAACGCCAACGCATAGCGAGGCACGAACTACTCAGAGAGTTAAATAAAACTTCGGTTTTAAATTATCGAAAGAAAGTTTAAAACTAAGTGTTGACTCGAAAAATAAAGGGTGTATTATTCGCATCCCTTGAGACGCTAAAGCGACTCAAA
>NZ_JADYXL010000011.1:0-127841 GCF_015864265.1 Pseudoalteromonas sp. NZS37
TCCCTATTAAAAATAAGTAAGTGGCGTCCCCAAGGGGATTCGAACCCCTGTTACCGCCGTGAAAGGGCGGTGTCCTAGGCCTCTAGACGATGGGGACACATAAATGTGTCACTAGGACAGTTGATAAGTTTAACTCACATCATGAGCTTTAAGGTAATTGCGTTTAATACAAGTAAAGACTCGAGCTTTAATTGTGACGCTATTTTCTCGGTAAAACCGCCTTTAACTAATAAAAGTTAAGTGGCGTCCCCAAGGGGATTCGAACCCCTGTTACCGCCGTGAAAGGGCGGTGTCCTAGGCCTCTAGACGATGGGGACACAGAAAACTGCTACCCTAGGACAAAACACTAATTTTTGGTGGAGCCATGCGGGATCGAACCGCAGACCTCTTCACTGCCAGCGAAGCGCTCTCCCAGCTGAGCTATGGCCCCAACTTAATCAATACCCGCCGTGATAAACACATCGTGTATCGCTTAGTGCGGGGCGCATTCTATGCACCACCCAAAATAAAGTCAACAGTTTTTTACCTAGCTTTATTTAAATGGTTTAATTTTCAACAAACTGGCTATCAAGCGTGCTAAAAAATACAATTTGAATAAGATTCTAGCCCTACTGCTTATAATAACATCACTATATCGCAGCGAATACTTAACAACACCCTACTCCCCTATTTAATGCAACAAAATTGCATCAAAGCAAAGGTATACATTTATATGCAAATTGAACTTATCTAAAAACTACCAATTAAGGCCCCGCCAATCGCCTTAATCTTTTAAAAGTTACAATTGCTTATAATAACCAAAACTTAAATGTGGATTTGAGAGTGCCCACTGCCTTTACTTGCTTAATAACCAGCGTAACTCGTACTCAAAAACTCGATTATTGTTTGAAGAACATTTTTTAAAGAGCATTGTAGCTTCGTAATGCTATGTACAAAACTTTAGGGCGTGTTGATCTTTGGTGGGTGAATTTGCAGCAGTATGTTTGGTTTTTAGGCAAGGCAGAGCCTATGTAGTTTGGTTATTACCCATGAATAGGCGATAACGCCGCATAAAGTCCAAACATACGCTGCCCTTTGGGTTCAATCCACAAAGGTCAACACGCACTAGTTATATGTGATCTATTTAGTCTTAATCCGAAGGCTATTAGTGAAGTATGAGTATTTACGATTTGGCTAGGTTGGCTTATAAAAATAAAGTAAGTACAAAAATAGAGTTTAGAATGCTGAAAATAGCATTTGTTTTGGGGAGTTTAGATTAAATTCATTTTTAAAGGACCGCTCTATTCACTAAATAACTCGCCCTAATATTAATCCATCTTGCTCATAATCATAAAAACGACTCCAGTAAAAAAAACAATAAGTATCGTGAAGCTAAATTTAAGATTAATAAAATACAATTCCCTACTCACTTTTAGGAGCTTATTAGGTGCTTAATTGAACTGCAATATCAAATTTGATGATAAAATAGACTTCAACCATATCCTATTGTTTATAAAACCTTCATTCAGCACATTTTTATCATTCAAGTGTTGACACATTTCCAACTCTATCTATAATAGCGCCCCACAACAACGCAGCAATGCAATGTTGTTTAGATGTGGGTGATTAGCTCAGTTGGGAGAGCATCGCCCTTACAAGGCGAGGGTCACTGGTTCAAGTCCAGTATCACCCACCACTTTTTAGTTAAAGTGTTCACATCTAAATTCTATATGGGTCATAAGCTCAGTTAGAGAATAGAGAGCATTACCGCTACTTACAAGTAACGGCAAAGTTCACTGGTTAAAGTCCAGTACTATTTATTTAATAGTAGCGTTTTAATTTATATGTGGGTGATTAGCTCAGTTGGGAGAGCATCGCCCTTACAAGGCGAGGGTCACTGGTTCAAGTCCAGTATCACCCACCACATATAAAACCTATTACTATATTAATAGTCGTGTTTTAAAATTGTAATATGGGTCGTTAGCTCAGTTACAAGAAAAGAGAGCATCACCGCCTTTTATAAAAGATGGCGAAGTTCACTGGTTAAAGTCCAGTACTATCTATATCGGTAGTAGCATGTAATATGGGTCGTTAGCTCAGTTGGGAGAGCATCGCCCTTACAAGGCGAGGGTCACTGGTTCAAGTCCAGTACGACCCACCATTCTTAGAATGGTGCATATTACAAGAAAATCTAAATGGGTCGTTAGCTCAGTTAGAAAAAAGAGAACATTACCGCTATTTACAAGTAACGGCGAGGTTCACTGGTTAAAGTCCAGTACTATTTATTTCAATAGTAGCGTTTTAATTTATATGTGGGTGATTAGCTCAGTTGGGAGAGCATCGCCCTTACAAGGCGAGGGTCACTGGTTCAAGTCCAGTATCACCCACCACATATAAAGCCTATTATTATGTTAATAGTCGCGTTTTAAAATTTAATATGGGTCGTTAGCTCAGTTGGGAGAGCATCGCCCTTACAAGGCGAGGGTCACTGGTTCAAGTCCAGTACGACCCACCATTCCTAGAATGGTGCATATTAAAATGTAATTTGGGTGATTAGCTCAGTTGGGAGAGCATCGCCCTTACAAGGCGAGGGTCACTGGTTCAAGTCCAGTATCACCCACCAAATTACATCAAGCGGTTTATTGATAATAAAGAATTAAATAACAAGCATACCTATTATATGTGGGTGATTAGCTCAGTTGGGAGAGCATCGCCCTTACAAGGCGAGGGTCACTGGTTCAAGTCCAGTATCACCCACCACATATAAGCACTTCTACATCATCTAATATTAATTCCTCTGATTATTTATCGTAAAAAGCCTATTTGGGTAATTAACTCAGTTGTAAGAAAAGAGAGCATCGCCTCCCTTTACAAATAATGGCGAGGATCACTGGTTCAAGTCCAGTATCACCCACCACATATAAATATCATTCAGTAGCTCTACTAGTAATAATTCCTCTTTCTTGCTTTAAATATATTTTATACTTTTATTCAAATCTAAGCTTCCATATCAAAGCACTCATCAAATATAGCGTTATCAATTTTACTTATTTAGTTTTTAATTATGTTATTCGGCTCAGTAGCTTCGTAGTTAGATAAACGTATTAGGCAAAGTTAAGTACCTAATAAATACAGCTATCATTTAAATTCCCTTGTAAGGAGTTAAACTGTTGATTATAGTCTGTGTTAAATACAATTACGCTTAAGCCAATGCCAACTAAGATCTATTCAAAAGCCAAAATACTTATAGTAGAGGAGCAGCCACTTGCTCAAAGCTATATGAAACAATCGTTAGAAAGGCTTGGCTTTCGGCAGTTGCGCTTTGCTGATCATGCAAATTCTGCAAAAGAGCAGTGTTTAAGTGAAGAATTTGATCTAATCGTTTGCTCATTCAACTTAAATAAACACCAAGATGGCTACCAGCTTTATGAAGAGCTACGTGTAAAGCAACTCATAAAAAGCTCGACAGGCTTTATTTTTATATCAGCAGAAACAAGTGGCTCACTCGTTCATAGTGTTCTTGAGCTGCAACCTGATGACTTTTTAGTTAAACCTTTTACAGTACAAGAGCTTAAAATACGCATTGAACGAATCTTAAAGCGTAAACACGACTTACAAACAGTGTATTCATTAATTGATGATGGTAACGATTCAAAAGCTATTAAGTTTATTGATACCGCTCTGGATAAAAAAAATAATAATTACAGCCCTATCCTACTTCGCTTAAAAGGTGATGCCTTACTTCGCTTAAAGCGCGCTCAAGATGCAAAAGACTTTTTTAAGTCTGTTCTCGACATTCAAAAATTTGCTTGGGCAAAAGTAGGCTTAGTAGAAGCACTTATAGCGAATAACGAACATATTTTGGCGCAGCGAATGCTTAAAACAATGTTAGAGCGCCAAGAAACTCGTTTAGTAGCCCTTGATTTGTTGGGCAGATTAGAAATAAAGCTAAATCAATTTGAGCTAGCACAAAGCTTTTTAAGCCAAGCTGCAGAAATTGCACCGCGAAATATCACACGCCAAAAATCGCTAAGTAATGTGTCGCTAATTAATCACGACTACGAAAAAAGCTATTTAACTCAAAAAGATATAGCCACCTTTGCAAAACACTCAATACACGACCACCCCGATGTATATTTGAATGCAGCACGTGCAGGTATCGACTTTGCGCTAACGACTGATCAAACCGATCAAATTCAACGAATTTCTAGGCAAACCAATCAGTACATTAATGATTTAAAAAAACAGTTTCCTAATAATACAAATCAAGCTCAAATTGATGTACTTAATGCACGACTCCATTACTTAAAAGACGAGCATCAAAAAGCGAAAAAGCTAATTGAACAACTTGATGATGACGATACTCATATCCGATCGGTTGATGGCGCACTTGATAAAGCAAAAGCATTTCATGAACTGGGGTTTCATCAAAAGGCGCAAACCTTATTCACACAAATAATTAGCCACTGTGAAAGACATCCCGCAGTTAGCGACACAACTTACTTACGTTATATTCAGCAGCAACAAAGTGAGCGACGCGATATTAAAATGGGTCCAAAAGAGCTTAACAACCATGCCGTTAGTCAATTTAATAAAGGCCAATTAAATACTGCGTTGGAAGCTTTTACACAAGCGTTTAGAGTCATGCCTCGTAATCAAAGTATCGCACTTAATTTATTACAGTGCCTATTTGATTCAACTAAGCAATCTGGCAGCTCATTTAATATGGATCTTGCTAGAAGGTGCTACGCCCTTCTTGATAAAACTAAATTACAAGCAGATCAGACGCAGCGTTTAGATAAGATTTTGCACATAGCAAAAGAAATGAATTTAGATATTCAAAGCGCTAGTAAATAAAATATTAGAGCTTTTTCATTGATGCGGCATTAACGCAATAACGTAAACCCGTTGGTAATGGACCATCTGGAAAAATATGGCCTAAGTGCGAATCGCACACGTTACAAACCACCTCTATGCGCTCCACACCATGACTTGTATCGCTTACATAGCCAATCGCTTCAATTGTCGCAGGTTGCGTAAATGACGGCCAACCAGTACCACTATCAAACTTCTCATCAGCATCAAACAATAGATTATCACAGCAAATACACACATACTTGCCAGGTTCGAGTAATGTACAACTACCCGAGCTACCTGGGCGCTCTGTTCCCTTTTTACGTGTTACGTAATATTCATCTTCTGATAGTTGCATCCGCCACTGCTCGTCAGTTTTGACTACTTTTTTACTTGGGGTAGGATTGCCATTGGTGGCAAAGTTAATAACATCATTCCACTTCAACATAATAGCCTCATTGAATAGTTGATTAGCTATACTTTATAAAGTCATAAAAAGTACGGCTAATTATTACGTTATTTAATACACTAAAGATCAGCTAAGGAGTGTTGACCGTTTAAGACTAAAACTCGTTCAATCTTAAAGGTAATTTTCTTAGCTAAAGGTAATATTTTGTTTTTCTGAGTCGGTAAGTATTCGTTTAATAAAACTATCTAGCTCTGCTTTTTTTACAGGTAAACTAACACTCATTTGGCGCTCGTTATTACTGTAAATTATTAGCTCATCATCTTTTGTCGTTATACGTTCAATACTCTCAATAACTAACCAATCTGGACCGTGCTTTTTATCAAAAAATCCCATCAAACTAAAAAGTAATAAGTGTTGGGCGTCTCGCTGAATAAAATCCTCCAACCTGTTTCTTGATTTAAATAAAGGCGTTAACCTATAAACGCTTGAGCAAAAAACAAATACCCATAACCCAAATAACGCTTTAAACCACATAAACTCTAAAAGCTCAGTGCTAATCATTAAAATAATAAGCACAAAGCCTATTATCGATATAGCTATCGCTATTTTTTTATTTACGGCGTCCACAACTAATCCCTTTTAAGTCGCTTTTTTTCTTCTGATGCCTTTTCTGTCGGCTCAGGCCAATCATTAAAGAAAACAGTTAAATAGCGGCTTTTCACCAAATACCATAATACCCATAAAACAATCATCATTTGTACTGCTAAAAATGATGAAAATCGATAATGGCTATGCGCTGCTTGAACACTTAACCATGTTAAATCAACAACTGCACATAAAATAAGAGGCCAGCGCATATGTCGCCATATTCTTGCTAACCTGTTGCTTGCACTGTGTGAATCTCGTGGTCTGCGTAAACAAAATAAAATAGTCGGTATTATTGCAATACTTCCAATCGTTATTGCGATAAAAAAATCATTTTTATTTTTAAAAAATAACGACATTAAATCTAGTTCAGGCCTGCGGCTTAAAGCCGCAATAACCCAAATAAAATAACTACGTAATAGCACAAGCACACTTAAATGAAATGCAATAGGCGTACGGTAACTTCCGTACTTATCCCAGTATTCTGGCCCATATCGGCTCATTGTCATTTTCCTAACCGTTATGCTTTATAAGCAACTCAATTAATTCATCTTCAGTTAGTATGTCTATGCCTAGGTCTTGTGCTTTTGTTAGTTTTGAACCTGCTTTTTCACCCGCCACTAACGCATCTGTTTTAGCCGATACGCTACCAGACACCTTGGCACCAAGTTGTTGTAATCGTGCTTTTGCATCATTGCGATTAAGTGTATTAAGCGTACCTGTAAGTACATATGTAAGCCCAGCGAGCGGCTGTTCTTCCTCAGAAGGTGCGCTCAACGCTGGCCAGTTTACACCTTGATCTATCAGCGCATTAACAACTGCTAAATTATGCTCTTCATCAAAAAAGCCACGAACATGAGCAGCTACTATTTCGCCTACATCACTTACTTGCGTTAAACTATCAATGCTGGCATTTATTACATTTTCAAGGGTTAGAAAGTGATTAGCTAAATTTTGTGCTGTCGCCTCCCCGGCTTCTCGAATACCTAATGAATATAAAAACTTAGCAAGCGTAGTGCCTTTAGCCTCTTCAAGTGCTGTTACTAAGTTTTTAGCTGACTTAGGTCCCATACGTTCAAGTGACTCAAAATGCCCCTGTTTTAAAATAAACAAATCAGCAGGCGTTTTTATAAGTTCTCTATCGACTAACTGATCAACAATCTTATCGCCAAGACCATCTATATCCAGCGCTTTGCGCGAAGCAAAGTGCTTAATAGCTTGCTTACGCTGTGCAGGACATACAAGTCCACCCGTACAACGGGCTACAGCTTCGCCTTCAACCTTTTCAACATGAGAATCACAGATTGGGCAAGTCGTCGGGAATTCAATATCTCTGGCATCATCAGGTCTGCGTTCAAGTACAACTTGAGTTATTTGTGGGATTACGTCTCCAGCACGGCGAATAATAACTGTATCGCCTACTTTTACGCCTAAACGTGCAACTTCATCACTGTTATGAAGCGTTGCATTTGATACGGTAACGCCACCCACAAAAACAGGCTTCAAACGTGCAACAGGTGTAATGGCGCCAGTACGACCGACTTGAAAATCAACATCAAGTAGTTGGGTTATTTCCTCTTGCGCCGGAAACTTATACGCAATAGCCCAACGAGGAGCACGTGCCACAAAGCCTAAACGCTCTTGTAAGGTCTTTTTATTTATTTTTATTACTACGCCATCAATTTCATATTTAAGCTCACCACGGCGCGTTAAAATATCGCTGTAGTACTCGAGCGCGGCTTTTGGACCTTCAACTAATTTTGTTTCTGGGCACAAAGGTAGCCCCCAATCAGTCAGCTTTTCTAATTGCTGATAGTGATCCTCAGGAATGCTGCCATCAGCAACAAGCCCGGTGCTGTACGCATAAAACATGAGTGGGCGTTTAGCGGTAATTTTAGAGTCGAGTTGACGCAAACTCCCCGCCGCTGCATTACGCGGGTTAACAAATACTTTTTCACCGCGTTTTTCTGCTTCAGTATTCAATTTATTAAAGCCAGCGCTGTCCATAAATACTTCGCCGCGAACTTCAAGCTCTTTTGGGTAATCACCACGTAGCTTGAGCGGTACATTACGAATGGTTTTAACATTTTGAGTAATGTTTTCACCGGTAAAACCATCACCTCGAGTAGCCGCTTGTACAAGCACACCATCGCGATAAATAATTGATACAGCTAAACCATCAAGTTTTGGTTCACAACAAAAAGTAAGCTCATCAGTACTCATTAAACGCTCTTTTATACGGCGATTAAACGCAGTGAATTCTTCTTCACTAAAGGCGTTATCAAGCGATAACATGGGTACTTGGTGCGCTACTTGTTCAAATTTACTAAGTGCTGCACCGCCTACTTTTTGTGTAGGTGAGTCGGCGGTTAAAAATTCAGGATGCTCGGTTTCAAGTGCGCTTAGTTCGCGTAATAACCTATCGTATTCAGAATCAGGAATACTGGGGGTGTCGAGCACATAATAATTATAGTTGTGTTGCTCTAATGTAGTACGAAGATGATTAACTTGCTCACTAATGCTGCTAGACATTTAAACCTCAATAAACATAAAAAAAGCCACTTTGACGATTCACCGTCCAGTGGCTTATAAAAATATAATGTATGCGTTATTTACGCTGAAAAAGAACGAACCTGCTCAACATATTGTCTTACGCGATCTACTGTCATTTCATTTCGCTCAGCATCTAAAATTTGCGCACCAAATTCATCCGCTAACTTTTTAGCTGCGCTGTGCAACATATTAAATGCAGCTAGACCATCGCCGTCGCACGGTAACGTCATAAATAAGCTTACCCCTGCGGTACTAAACTGTTCCATATTATCAATATCAAACGTACCTGGGTTGTACATATTTACTAATCTAAATAAAACAGGGCCTTGACCAGCCGGATCTAAATGGCGATTAAAAAAGCCTTCCTCAGAATATTTAAAACCTAAAGTGTTAACTGCTGGCAATAATTTACTGCCCTGCATACTAAGCTCTTCCGGCATTTGAATATGTACAATAACAAAGTCAGACATTTGGGCAGGTGCTTCTTCAGCGCTTTGCTCTTTTGCGTCTAGGTCATCAACTATTTCTAGGTCATCTTCAATCGGCACTTCAGGCACGCTTGTATCTATTTGCGGCTCATTTGCATCAAAGTTAAGCTCACCAAACTGTGGCTCATCACGTTCGTTTTGCATTAGCTCTTTTGGTTCAGCCTCAGTTCGAAACGGTTTAGATGAAGCTGATGCGCTTTCTTGTAATGGTTCAACCCGCTCGTTATCAGATACTTCTGGGCGGTCTTTTTTTCTCACAGACCACAATCCATGTATTAATAAACCACCAATGACAACTACACTGATAATGATTAAAACCCATCTTAATTGTTCGGCCATCCCCTCACCTTTTATTATTTGATATGCCTAAAACCTGTATATTAATTAAAAATAATACACTTGTTATAAAAATTTATGCATGTGCAAGTTGCACAGCCTGCTCTATATCTACAGCAACCATACGCGATACGCCAGGTTCTGCCATAGTAACACCTGTTAATCTACCAGCCATTTCCATCGCAATTTTATTATGACTAATATAAATAAACTGCACTGATTGTGACATTTCTTCAACCAAACGGCAAAAACGCACAACGTTGGCATCATCTAATGGTGCATCTACTTCGTCCAGCATACAGAAAGGAGCTGGATTGAGCCTGAATATAGAAAACACTAATGATAATGCGGTCAGCGCTTTTTCTCCACCACTTAACAAATGAATTGTTGAATTTTTCTTACCCGGTGGTCGTGCCATTATACTAACACCACTTTCGAGTAAATCGTCACTGGTTAATTCTAAATACGCACTACCACCACCAAAAACCTTAGGAAATAGCTCTGCAAAGTCTTCGTTAACTTGATCGAACGTCGCTTTAAAGCGTGTTTTGGTCTCACTATCAATTTTACGAATTGCACCTTCAAGGGTACTTAACGCTTTTGTTAAATCATCTAATTGATTATCAAGATAGTCACTACGAGCTTTAGCTAAATCAAACTCTTCTATTGCCGCTAAGTTTACTGCACCTAATTTATCTAACTGATTAGTAAATCCGGTTAACTGATTTTGCGCTGCACTTAAATTCAATGAATCAGGTAATTCATCAAGTATTGCTTTTAAGCTTTGCTTTAGCTCTTCTAATGGTTCGAGCGCAACTTGCGCTTTTATTAGTAAGCTTTGCTCTTCAATTGTTAGCTTTTGATGCTGCTCTTGCAAGCCCACCAGCTCACCTTGTGAGTTTTTAAGACTTGCTTGCTTGGTGTTTAAACTTTCTTTAGCGTGAGATAATTCTTTTTGTAGCACTACCAGTGCCTGCTCGCCTTTTTGATGCTGCGCTAAAAACTGCGTTATTTTATCGCTAAGCTCTTGCTCTGGGATCAGCAGCTCTTCTATTTCATTGAGTAGTTCTTGCGCACCTTCAGATGCACTAACGTGCTCCTGCTCTGCATGGCTCAATTTGGTTTGGCTTAACTGCCATTCACTGCGTGCCTTTTGCTCTGAGAGCGTTGCCTTATGCGCTTGCGTTTTATATTGCTCAAGCATGCTTAATGCTTCGCTATAACTTTTATCACTTTGTGAGCGCAGGCTATTTGCAGCGTCTACCTCATCCGCTAAGTTAAGTTGCTGCTCATTTAACACTTCAAATTGCTCTGTTTGCTCATCAAGCACGTTATTTAATTGCAAAAGCGCAGTGGTTAATTGCTGTTTTTGTTTCTGTAGCTTTTCTAGTTGAAGCTTAAAGTGCGCTACTTGCTGTTTGAGCATATCGCTGCGTGTACCGGCTACTGCTATATTTTGCGCAAGCTCATGTATGGCTTCTTTTAGCTCGCTTTGCTCGTTAATTAACTTTACTTGCTCGGCTGTATGCTCATCACGAGTGCGTGTTACTTGTTTTAGCTCATCCTCGGCATCAATTAACTGCTGAGCTTTATCCTGCAATTGCTTATGTTTTAAAAGTAATGAGTTTTCGGCATTTCGATCAGCACTTACATGCCAGTTACGACCATATAAAGCACCGTTTTTATCCATAACGGCTGTATAATAAGCATCTTTTAACAGCGTTAGATCACCGCTCTCGCTATAAGCAATGCGCGTTAAATGATCTGGGTACACGCCGCTTGTTATGAATGCCGCTAAGCTATTTTCAGCAATGTGCTTACCACTAATTGGCCACACACTATTATCAGCTTGCTGCTCACTTACGTTTAAGTGCTCTAGCGATTTAAGTGCTTGCTCTATTAAGGGCTCAAAGCCTTCTTTAACACTTAGCTGATTAAACAAACCATTAGTACTTTCACTTTCTTCATCAAACCCTAATGTACTTTTAAGCCCCGTTATACTGGCTTTTAACTCATTTATTGTTTGAGTAAGCGTCGAATATTGCTTTTGTGAGTTATTAACACGCTCATTTTGCACTTCAAGCTGAGCACTGCACTGCGTGTGCGCTGTTTGTTTAGCGGCAAGTTCTTGGGTTAATGTTTGTGTTTGCTGTGTTTGCTGCGTTAATTGTTGTTCTACATCGCTACTTTGTAAGTCAGTAAGCTGCGCATTTAACTGATCAATTTGCTCGTTAACGTGGCTTATTTGCTGCTGAGTTTGTTTAATGTGACTGCTATGCAGTTGCGCATTATTATTAAGTTGCTGCTGTTGCTCACACAAAGTTTGCCAGTGTGTATTGTGGCGCTGCTTCAGTGCTAATAATTCCTCAAGCTCATGCGTTAACTTCCTTACTTGCTCTTCGCACATTAACGCGTTTTCACTTGCCTCTTGCAGGGTTTCATTTAGTTGCTCGCACACAATTTGCTGCTGCGTTTTAACTTCAGTGCTATGGGTTTGGCGTTGCTGTAATTTAATTAAATTTTGTTTAAGCGTTTGAGTTTGTTGCTTTACATTTATTTGCTGTTGCTCAGCGCGGGTAAGCTCGGTGTGTATTACATGTTGCTGATGTTGTGCATCGCTTAGTTTATCTTGCTGAGCTTGTACTTGCCCTTCTAAGCTTGCAAGTACATCGTCATGCCCTGAGTTAGCAGTTTTAAAAAACGAAATTTGATCGTTCAGTTTTTTAATTAGAGTACTTTTTTCAAGTTGTTGCTGATGTAACTTTTGCCATTTTAAAACCGCAATTTGCCCTTTTAACGTTCGCTCTTGCGCTTTTAACTCGCGGTATTTTTTTGCATCAACCGACTGCACAGCCAATTTATCTAACTGGCTTTGCAGCTCTTTACGCACATCTAACAAACGCTCAAGGTTTTCGCGGGTGCTTTTAATGCGTGTTTGTGTTTCGCGGCGGCGCTCTTTGTATTTAGAAACACCAGCAGCTTCTTCTAAAAATACGCGTAATTCTTGTGGTTTACTTTCTATTAAGCGCGAGATCATCCCTTGCTCAATAATTGCGTAACTACGCGGACCAAGACCTGTACCTAAAAATATATCGGTAATATCACGCTTACGGCATTTACTGCCATTTAAAAAGTACAGCGATAGCCCGTCGCGCGTTACTAAGCGTTTAATGGCAATTTGGTTTCTGTCGGCAAATGTGTTTGAAGGACTACCTTTATCGTTATCAAAAACAAGCTCTACAGAAGCTTGTGATATGGCTTTACGATTAGTTGAGCCATTAAAAATAACGTCGGTCATGGCATCGCCACGCAGGTTTTTAGCAGAGCTTTCACCTAGCACCCATCGTACTGCATCAATAACGTTAGATTTGCCACAGCCATTAGGGCCTACAACACACGTCATTTGATCAGGAAATGGAATTTTAGTGGGCTCTACAAACGATTTAAAGCCCGCTAATTTAATAGTGCTTAAGCGCATCTTATTGTTATTACCAATTTATTATTGTTATTTGTCATAAACAATTTAACCCATAATTTACTAATAGATTAAGCTTGTCGTTTAAAGTTATCTAAAATAATACCGGTCGCCATTGCAACATTAAGTGACTCTGCACCACCAAAAGCGGGAATGGTTATTTTATTGGTCACTAACTTTGCACATGTCTCGCGTATACCATGCGACTCACTGCCCATTAGCAAAACGCCTGAGCCCGTAAATTGGGTTTTATGTACACTTTGTCCATCTAAAAAAGCACCGTAAACAGGTAAATTTAAAGACTGTAAGTAATCAGGTAAATCTACTTGGCTTACCGATACCCTTACAAACGAGCCCATTGTGGCGCTAATTGTTTTAGGGTTGTAAGCGTCTGCGCTGTCGGTGCTAGTTACTATATGTTTAATACCGTACCAATCGGCTACTCTAATTATAGTGCCTAAATTACCAGGGTCTGATACGCCATCAAGCGCGAGTATTAAGCCATTTGCTTGTGGTAAAGCCGCCTTTGGCATATCAACAATAGCAATGGCTGCATTATTGCTAACTAATGTGCTCGCTTTAGTGAGGGTTTCTTCATCCGCTTCAATAAAATTAGCGTGCTGATACTCACTTTGGTACGCATTTATAAATTCGTTTGTAGCAAAAATATTAACCGCATTTAATGGGCTGTTTAATAACTCAAGTACGTTTTTTTCACCTTGTACAAGGTATTGATTATATTGCTTTCGGTACTTTTTTTGGCCAAGTTGGCGAATAAGTTTGAGTTGGTTTTTTGAAATCATAACAGCCCCATAAAATTGTCCATCAAGTATAACAGATTTCGTTATAACATCTGAACTCGAAAGCAGCGAATGGGGTTAATTTATCTTGCTGGCACTTCTTTCAAAGGTCAGATTAATGCGAATAAACATCCCTTTTATCGCTTCTAATTGATTTGAATCACCAACAGATGCGGCTAATTCGTTATAAAGATTATCAGACGCTTGCTTAAAGTTTTCATCAAACTTACCTTTGGTAGCCAGCATAAATGCATCAGCCAACGTGCGTTGCCACTCATTTAAGTATTTTAGCTTTGTGTCACCAGCAAGGTTTTCGCAAATTGAGTTTAATCGCACTGAAGCATGCCCTAAGTTTAGACCGGTAAGAGCCATATCGGTAATAGCGCGTGAGTGTGAGCCCTGATCGTAATTAGTTAAGCGGATTAACCTATCTGCCATGCGGCGGTTGTACCAAATACTCGGAGTTTGATGGGTATTTATTTCGAGTAAATCTTTATAGGTAGCCTTAAAAACACGATGAACAAGTAACTGAACACTTGGTCCTGTAAATAACTGAAAAATCCAAAATAAAATACTCACGCCAGCAAAAATAGCGATTGCAGAGCTGAGTGTATAATCAATTGAAAATGCTAGGCTCATATCCATGCTGGGTCTAACCAAAATAGTAAATGGAATACAAAACCCTAAGCCGTATGGCAGCGTTTGTTGATCAGCGAGTAACAGCAAACCCAAAAAATACGGACCAGCTAATACAAGCAATAATATTTCTAATTGCCCTCCACTTTGCGACAGTAAATTTAACGCATAAAAAATAGTTACAAAAGTGGCAACAATTATACCTGCCAATAAACGTTTAATTACAACCTGTAAAATAGCCAAGGGTATTCTCGCCAGCATTATCGAAAATATGACCGGTAATATCATAATTAATAATGCAGCTGAAGAACCAGTATTAATCCAAATAAATGCGCCGATAGAAAACACCAAAGCAGTTCTAAATCCAACAATAATGCCAGCTAATGGGTCACGATATGTAAGCATACTGGGTGCATTTAATAATGTTTTATCGCGTTGTTCTAAAGCTCTGTATGCGCGTAGTAAAATTGTTAAGTCGGCTGCGACTTCTAAGCTCACATTGAGCATGTGAGATTCAAATGGCGAATCACACACCGTATTTGCTCTATAGTCGGTTAGCTCTTTACGCAGTGTTTTAACTTGTTCGGCGCAGTAATCAAAATCGTCAGATTCTTTAATTTGCGCGAATACGTGTTTAAGTTTACTTATTAATTTGTCTAATGTGGGAGTAATAAGGTCTGCGTGGTTTCGTTGCAGGCGACCAATTATTTGAATTGAAGCCAGTAAAGAAAGCACTTTTTGCGACAATTGATTTGCAGCACGTGAGCGTCCTGGACCTTTTGGTCCTTCGTACCTTACTGCGCTGGAGTCTTCGTTTATAGATCCTAATGTTGCCATAATGCCATCAATTTGCTGATGGCGATTTTCGTGCGAGCCTTTAGAATCAAGCTCAGTTACTAAATAATCTAACGTTTGGTTTATAACCGATCGAGCTTGTACTTGCAGTAAGTGTTTAACTTTTACAGGCCAAAACAAATGGCTCACAAGGCCTGCACATATTGAGCCTATTACTATTTCACTCACGCGCGCTTGTGCAATATCAAATATGCTTTGACTGCTTACCATTGCCGGAGTAACCATGACTAAAAGTACAATAATAGCGGCTGTTACACCTGCCATAGCAAACGCATAAACAAAGTTTGCTTGGCGTACCATTGCCGATAACGCAGAGTTTACCCCCAACCATAATGCAAGTGCACCGAGCGCTAAATAAGGGTAGAGAATTAGCTGAGTTAAAAGCAATATGCCAAATAAACCACCCACTATGGTGCCTATTATTTGGCAAATTGCTTTTTCAATAACTAATCCGCTTTGCGGGCGTAATTGCAAAAATATAGCCGAGACTAACGCCCAATAAGGTCTTTCAAGATTAAGCCACATAGCAATAGTAAGCGCCATTACCATGGCTATAACGCCCTTAGTCGCAAAAATAATTGCCTGTTTTTTAGGAAAAAACAAATTTTGTAATACAACGCCCACTGTCTTCCCCTTAACGTGTAGCGAGATGTATTGTGGCGGTCATTCCTGCGCTTAACTGTGTATCTTCGGGCAATGAATCTAATTTAATATCAACAGGAATACGTTGCGATAAACGTACCCAATTAAATGTTTGTTGTACTTGTGGTAAAAGCTGTCCGTTACTTTGTGTATTCGTATTTGCAATTGCTTTACCTACACTCACTACATGCCCCGTTAATTGCTTACCACCGCTTAGAAGCGCTATTTTAGCTTTTTGATCAGGATAAATAAGCGGTATTTTACTCTCTTCAAAGTAACCTGTTACGTAAAACGAATCTAACCGCACAATAGCAAACACAGGGGTGCCTTGAGCTACATAGTTACCTTGGCGTAAATTCAGATTAATTATTTGCCCCGATGCAGGTGCAACAATTTTAGTTCTATCAACATTTAATTGCGCAATTGTTTGCTCTGTTTTAGCTAGGTTATAATTTGCCTCAGCAATTTTAGTATTGATACGT
The DNA here is from genome assembly GCF_015864265.1 of Pseudoalteromonas sp. NZS37. NCBI lineage: Bacteria > Pseudomonadati > Pseudomonadota > Gammaproteobacteria > Alteromonadales > Pseudoalteromonadaceae > Pseudoalteromonas > Pseudoalteromonas sp. NZS37. The sequence goes on from NZ_JADYXL010000011.1 coordinate 16,155, forward strand.
GTTGATTCTAGCGTTTCTTCACTTATTGCCTGTTGAGTGTTTAGCTCAACACGTCTTTCGTATTTATGTTTAGCAAGCTCCCATGTATATAGCGTATTTTCTGTATTGGCTTTACTTTTATCAAGCGCTGCTTGGTAACGCTTTTGATCGACATTAAAAAGTACTTCGCCTTTTTGTACGTTTTGACCATCTTTAATGTTTAAAGCAGTCACCCAACCCGATACGTCTGGAGCAACTGTAACTATGTCTGCTCGAATGCGACCATCGCGCGTCCAAGGAGTATGCATGTAGTCAGTCCATACCCAACGCCCAGCAAAAACCGCAGCTATAACAACCAAGATAGTAAAAGTAATACGCAGATATTTAATCATTCAATTTATCTTCCACTTAGTAAATAGACGGCCAGTGCCAAGTAACAAACAAATAGTGACACTTCAAACCAAGCCACTTTCCAAATACGGTCATGCCAATCTAGTCGATGCAAAGCAAAACGAGTCAGCGCTGTTAAAATAAACGCAATTGGGAAATAAACAATCAGCGGGCTAAATTCTAATCCCCCTAGCACGACTGCTTGAAACATAATAAATATCCTAATGTTATTTAAAGCGGTGATAAAAGCTGTAAAACCTAAATAAATTTACATCCCTACTACTCTTACAATCTATTATTTTGGCATATAAATCAATTAGCTTAATTGTACGTAGGTGTGCTTAATACATAATTAATGCCATTACATTTAAGCAGCATTAACTATGTATAGTAGCTAAATCGTATATTAAAAAGCTAAAGATCCCAGTTACCAGCCAAATAAATAAAACCAGCGAGGTTTATTTATAAAAAAGTATTAGAGTATTTAACTCAATACTTAAAACGCCTATTTATAGCTGTTTACAGAAGGGTGAGATAATTATAAACATTGAATTTTGCACTAAAAATGGGTAAATTAACAAAAAAACAACATGGATATAATTTTAATGGAATCAATACACCCTACCCCATCTGAAACAACCCCACCAATAAATGAGCCTGCTGAACCAATTTTTAGCGGAAAAGTGCAGTTTAGTGGTAAAGGCGGTGAGTTTTTTGGAATTTGGATCGTAAATATATTACTTAGCGTTATTACGCTTGGCATATACTCAGCATGGGCTAAAGTACGTACGCATCGCTATTTTTACGGCCACACCCGTATAAATGGTCATAGCTTTGACTACCTAGCAACGCCAATACAAATTTTAAAAGGTCGGATTTTAGCGGTTATTGTATTTTTTATTTATACATTTTCTATTAGCTTTATGCCTATTTTAGGCCTGTTTATTGCTCTTGGTTTTATCTTTTTAATGCCATGGATTATTAACCAAGGTTTACGTTTTAATCTGCGTATGACCCGCCATCGTAATGTTCGCTTTGCTTTTAAAGGCAGCTATGGCGAAGCCTTTGTTAACTTTATACTTTTACCTATTGCCAGCATATTTACGCTTTATTTATTAATGCCTTACGTTATAAAACGTATTGATAGCTATATCCATAGCAATATTAGTTATGGCGACAAACCGCTTACTGTAAATCTAAAAGGCGAAACCTATTACTTAACAGCGCTTATTTGCTTTGTAGTGAGCTCTATCACCATGGTGGTATTTATGGGGATTTTAGGATTATTTGGCCTCAACTTAGTAGATATTGAAAATCAACAAAATTTAGAAAACTCTGCAGCTATGGTTATGCTTCCTATCTTTATGATGATTGCCTATGTGCTAATGATTGCCATTGTTTCTGCTGTATGGCACGCCGCTATTAGAAATCACATTTTTGATAACAGCTATTTTGAAGGCGTTGCTACATTTAAATCAGAGCTAAAACCAATTCCTTTCGCTGTTTTACTATTAACTAATATGTTGGCTATTGTATTTTCTTTAGGCCTTGCATACCCATGGACAAAAGTACGTACATCAAAAATGCTCGCTGATGTAACTAACGTCACTATTTATCCTGGTGCATTAAACCTAATTGATACCGCGCAAGAACAGCAATCATCATTTGCTGAGGAAGCTGCAAACGTATTTGATATTGACCTTTCTCTAACTTAAGAGCTCACTATGCATGTAAAGGGACATTTTTTCCCCATCGCATCGAGTAACTATCAAGTGTGTGTTGCAACTATTAGCGACACACACATTGAAGTTATCAACGATGAACACGTTATAGCTCGCCACGCAATCTCAAGTCTAAAATTAAGTTCGGGGATGGCAGGACTTGCCGACGAACTAAACTTTGAAGATGGCAGTCGTTTTATTCCTCAAGATGTAAGTTACAGATGGCCATTTAAAGAAAATAACCATCACATAATGGAGCGCCTTGAAAAAAGTAAATGGGCAATTTTAGCTGCAGTCATATTTACACCGCTTTTTATGTGGTTAGTACTTTATAAAGCGGTACCGGCCATTGCTGTTTACAGTGTTGATACCTTGCCACGAAATGTTGTGGAACAAATGGGGGAGCAAAGCTTTACACTAATTAAAAAGATTGCGCTTGACCCAAGCGAGCTGCCCGCAGAGCAACAAGCTAAAGTACAAGCGCATTTTACAAGTATGCTTAATGCGTTATCGCTTGATCAATCGATTTATAGATTATCGTTTTATAAATCAGACAGCTTTGGTGCTAACGCGTTTGCACTACCCCATGGTCGTATCGTGGTCACAGATGATTTAGCAAATTTACTTGCCGATAAACCCAATGCACTAAAAGCGGTATTGCTACACGAGATGGGCCATGTAGTCCACCAGCATAGCGTACGTATTACAGCACAATCTGCCGCAAGTACGATTGTGCTAGCGGTTGTATTTGGTGATTTAGAAGGGGTTGCAGAGGTTGCATTAGGTACGGGTGCATCGTTTGCTCAGCAAGGGTTTTCACGAGATATGGAACGCGAGGCAGATACCTTTGCACTCATTCAATTAGAGTCGCTTGGGTATTCGAGTAATGATTTTGCTGATGCAATAGAAGCGCTGCAAGAAAGCCATACCAGCGAAAACGAACACCTAGAAAAAGTAAATGACTTTTTAGAGTACTTATCTAGCCACCCAAGTGCACAAGAGCGTATTGACAATGCTAGGAAATAATCGCGGTTATATTCAACTTGCTCGCTACATAGTGAGTTTAAGTTGGATATATCATGGCTTTTTTCCAAAGCTTTATCATATAGCACCTCTTGAAAAATTAATGACTGGCAGTGCTGGTTTTTCAGCAGAAGTGTCTGACTTAATTACACGTTCGGCGGGTGTTGGCGAAATTATATTTGGATTGTGTTTATTTGTGTTTTATAAAAATAAACACCTAGTAATTTTAAATATTTTAGCATTAATTGGCCTTTTACTCGCTGTAGTTGCAATGCAGCCACAATTACTTATTGAAGCATTTAACCCTGTTACTACTAACCTGCCTCTTATTGGGCTAAGCGTTATTTGGTTAAAGGAAATTAAGCTGCTGAATAATCGATACCTCTAACTAAAAAAGGGTATGCCTGCGCATACCCTTTTTTGTAGTATTTAATTTGTAAAATTAGTACTTATTTTTATGCGTCCACAAATGCAGTAATTCGCTCGCAATGGTTGCTGCGGCAATAGCGGTAAGCTCACTTTGGTCGTACGAAGGTGATACTTCTACCACATCCATACCTACCATGTTTATGCCTTTTAGCGCACGCAGTACTTTAAGTACTTTATCTGACGTTAAACCACCGCACACAGGAGTGCCTGTACCAGGCGCAAACGCAGGGTCTAAACAATCAATATCAAACGTTAAGTAAACAGGTAGGTCACCTACTCGTTCAAGTATTTGCGCTGCAATATCATTTGCATGTAAATCGTTGGCTTGCATTGCATCAATCACAGCAAACTCATGTTTGCTTTGATCAAAGTCGGTACGAATACCTATTTGTATACTGTGTTCAACATCAATTAGCCCTTCCATTGGCGCATGATAAAACATAGTGCCGTGATCAAATCGCGAGCCGTTGCTATAGGTATCTGTGTGCGCATCAAAGTGCACTAACGCCATTTTGCCATGTATTTTTGCGTGAGCGCGTAACAGCGGAAGCGTCACAAAGTGATCGCCCCCTAAACCTAATAGCGTTTTACCTTGGCGAAGTATTTGCTCAGCAGCCATTTCAAGTTGCGCAGTAAAATATTCAGGGTCGCCAACAGGGTAAGTAAAATCCCCTGCGTCTGCCACTTTTAAGCGCTCAAACAACGGGAACGTCCACGGGTACTTAGTGTCTTCCCATGCTAAATGAACCGACGCACGACGAATCGCATCAGGACCTAAACGTGCACCAGGGCGACCCGATGTCGCTAAATCAAACGGTAAGCCTAAAACGACTACGTCTGCATCAATTGCATTAATATTTTGCACCATAGGACGACGTAAAAACGTCATCCCATTTGAGTACAATGAGTGATCTGCGTGACCAAACAAAGTCGACATTGCTTATAACTCTTCTAAATAAGTGTAGCCATCAAGGCCGCTTTGCAACTCGTCTAAAACGCTTTGCTGTTCGTGTTTTTCAATTTTAGTGCTTACTAACTGCTCGTATGATTGCTGAAAACTTTCAACATCTAAATGTACATAGCGCATCATATCGGCAACAGTGTCACCTTGGTTTATCTCGGTAATACTTGCAACGCCTTGCTCATCCATATTAACAATTGCGCTGTGCGTATCGCCAAACAAGTTATGCATGTCACCTAAAATTTCTTGATAAGCACCCACCAAGAAAAAGCCCATTAAATAAGGTTTATCAGCGCTAAACTCTGGTACAGGTAGTGTGCTTTCAATGCCTTGTCCATCTACGTAATGCTCAAGTGCACCGTCTGAATCACAGGTTATATCAAGTAATACAGCACGTTTTTTTGGTGCTTCAGTTAAGCCACTTAATGGCAATACCGGAAACACTTGATCAATGCCCCATGCATCTGGAAGCGATTGAAATAACGAGAAGTTTACAAAAAACTTATCGGCTAAACGTACGTTTAACTCGTCAATAATAGGACGATGAAAACGGTTTTTGTTATCCATGTGCTTGTTAAGTTCATAACAAATACGAATATTAATTTGTTCAGCCCACGCACGTTGCGATAAGTCTAATAAACCGAGTGCAAATTGGTTATGCGCTTCAGCTAAGTCACCTTGGCTGTCGTGATAAATTTCAATTAATGCACGGTCATCCGTCAAATCAGTTAACTGTACAAACGATGCCCACATATTTTTTAATAAAAGTGGTGCATCTGCCGCTGGCGCTACTAATTCTTCTGGCGTGTAACTTTCAGTACCAATAACATTGGAAATAAGCACAGCATGATGCGCTGTAAGCGCACGACCCGACTCAGAAATAATAGTCGGCATTGGTTGCTCATATTGCTTACATGTATCACCAATGGTGTACACAATGTTATTTGCATACTCAGCCAAACTGTAATTCATAGAGTTATGCGATTGGCTACGTGTGCCGTCGTAATCAACAGCTAAGCCACCACCTACATCAAGGCAGTCAATTTCTGCGCCTAATTTGCGTAACTCACAGTAAAAACGCGCAGCTTCGCTTACACCTAAACGTACGTCACGAATGTTCGCCATTTGCGACCCTAAGTGAAAATGTACTAGCTGTAATAAATCAAGCTGGTTTGCGTCTTTTAAACGATTAACTACATGTAAAACTTGCGATGCAGATAAACCAAATTTTGATTTTTCGCCGCCACTCGCTTGCCATTTACCTTTACCTTGCGACGCTAAACGTACACGAATACCAATGCGTGGTTTTACGTTAAGCTCTTTTGCTTGGCTAAGTACCATGTCTAGCTCAGAAAGCTTTTCAAGTACGATATACACTTTATGACCTAGCTTTTCGCCAATAAGTGCTAAACGTACGTATTCTTTATCTTTGTAGCCATTACATACAATAACAGCGCTGGTTTTTTCAGCCAGTGCTAATACCGTAAGTAGTTCAGGCTTGCTGCCTGCTTCTAAACCAAGTTGCTTTTTTTCTACTTGTGCTTGGCTTGCTACTATTTCTTCAACCACTTCACGTTGTTGGTTTACTTTTATTGGGTAAACTAATAAGTAGTCTTTAGGGTAACCATAGTTTTCAATCGCTGTATTAAATGCGCCGCATAAGCTGTGTACACGATGGTGTAAAATTTGCGGAAAACGAACTAAAGCAGGTAAGCTTAAACCTTTATCTTGTAGTTGCTTTGCGATATCTGTTAATGCAATAGTTTGCTCTGGTGCATGAGCCTTGGGCGCAACATACACATCACCTTGATCATTAATACCAAAAAAACCTTGGCTCCAATGACGAACATTGTAGCTCGTACGAGCTTGTTCTAGTGATGTTGTTTCTTTCATTTATCTTTCTCTTTTATTTAATTAATGCCGACTCGGCTAGTGCCGCGCATTAAAAGAAAAATAGACATTCAAGTCCAACAAGTATTTTTACTCGTAACGAGTGATTTTTAATGTTGATAAAACGACCAATCACGTATTGCTCTCTAGCGTATATAAAATAGGACTTTGATGATTATTAAAGATAAGAAAAGCTGTAAAAAATGGCTGTTTTTAAATGACTCATTATAAATTTTATTAGCAAAAATGAGTTGGCTCATTCACTAAAATTAATCTTGAGTTACTTTTTTATAGAATTTACTTTTGATGGATTAGAGCAAGGCATTCTCAACACCTCAATTACTTACAGTTTAGCCAACGTGTTGTGACCAAGTAATACCCATGTATTTTTAATTTAATATAATTTGCACTTCTAAAACGCTCAGCATAACATCCACCAGCTTCAATAGTTGCTTGGCGCATATGTAGCGTTAGGTACTACCTGTCGTAGTGAAGTTGTTATATTTTATTGGCAGTTTGAAAATAATCGAGGTAGGACTTTAAATGGCACTAGGGTGTGTTTATCTTTGGAGGTAGAAATTGCAGCTGTGCCTTTGGTTTTTAGCCAAGGCAGGGCCTATATGTGTTTCCCCCTATAAATAGGCGCTTTTTATTTATTGAGTATGAGCCAGCTATGCACTTTTTGGTGCGAACATAATTATAGCCATACCTAGCAGTGCAACTAAACCACCAATAATATCCCACATAGTAAGCTTTACGCCATCAACAACCCATAACCATAATAGCGCAACACAAATATATACGCCGCCATAAGCTGCATACACGCGCCCTGCTGCAGTAGGATGTAAAGATAGCAACCATGCAAATAGTGCCAAACTTAAAGCCGCAGGAATTAAAAGTAAAATACTTTTATCTTGCTTAAGCCAAAGGTAAGGCAAATAACAACCCACTATTTCTGCTAAGGCTGTAATAGTAAAAAGTGCGATTGTTTTTAGTTCAAACATAATGCTCCACGCTAAGATAACAAGCATAACAATCTATATAAATTGTTATGCTTAGTATTCGTTATGAATCTGCGTTGTTATTCGCTAAGCGCCATAGTGGCAAGCTTCATTGTGCTTTCAAACGACTTAGTGCCCGCTATAAATAAGCCATTGTGACAGAACACAGCGTCATCAATACCGGTTTCATCTACAAACGCTTGATCAGATAAACCTGACCATGCTTTAGGAAGCGGTTTTCTATCTTCAAACGAGCCAGGCTCAACGGGTACTGTTTGTAATATCCATTGCCCAGAATGCGATGGGTAAACCATGTATAGCGCATCGCTTGATAAGATATGCACTGTTTTTTTCCACGGTGTGTATTTTTCAAGCACTATAACTCTGGCATCTTCTGCATTTTCAATTGCTTTAGCAACAATCGCCTTTGCATTTACACTACCGTGAGCTGAGGCGATAAAACGAATGAGCATGCGAGCTGCAAATTCAACAGCTTCATCAAAACAGGTATCAAAGTTACTCTCTTCTTCCCACGTAGGGTTAAACATTGAGATTGTTTGGCTCAAGCTTATTCCCTTTGATACACCTTCAACATGACCACAATCAATGGCATCAATGGTTGAAACTAAGCCCGAATCGACTCTGTCAGCCACGGCTTGGTTATCATCACACAGCGCTAAGCCGTATTTTTTCCACACTAAACCAAATGATGAAAAAGGAATGCCATTTTCTCGCTCGCCTGCACCACCGCGTTGATGATGATCAAAGCGATTAGTTTCAGGATCGTATTCGCCACCTACATCAATTACAAAGTCGGCACTCTCTATAAGCGCTTTATCGCGAGTACGTACCAGTTTAAACGTTGGCAAAACATGTTTAAGTACCGCAATACTAAAAACGTCATCTGCATGAAAATTACCATTGTGGGTTACTACTGTTATTTCGCTCATTTGTTTATTGCTACTTTTAGAAAAGATAAAAATTCTCGCTTTGTAAGTTAGTCACTAATTATCGAGGCAGATTTTATACGAAGACAGGTGTTAAAAACAGTGAAGTATTTTTTGCATCACTATAAAAGCTGCTTTTATAGTTAATAGTTTGAGTATGACTTTTATTACAAGGTAATAATGAGGCCAGATATTTACGACATATTAAGCTTTAACATGTCGTAGCGTTAATAAGCTTATTGGCTAAGCCCTAACTCCATAAATACACTTTGTGGATTATCTACATATGAGCCAAAACTGCTACAGCGTTTAAAGCCTAAATTTTCATATAAATTGATTGATTTTATTTGTTTTGGACCTGTTTCTAAACGTATTAACGGGATTTGCTTTTCGCCAGCTTGATGTAATAAAATCTGCATAATGCGTCTTGATAGCCCTTTACCACGATGACTTGGTTTTACATATAAACGTCTTATTTCGCCATAAGGCTGAGTATCAAATTTCTCTACAATCGCACCACAGGCAATAATACCTTCATCAGTTTTTAAACCAATAGCATACACATTAGGTAAGGTTAATTCGTTTAACTCCAGAGACTGCGCTGTAGCAACAGGGTATAAAGAATTTATAAGTCGGTCTATATCGTCAAATACATTTACTACATCGGGATCATTAGGGTTCAAATCGACTAACTGCATAAAGCTTCCATTCATTGTTATAAGTTTATTAAGCTTTAAATAATATATTCAAGCGGGCATAGCTTAGCATTGTTTAACCAAAAAATCTTTAGTCCTTATTTAGCATATAGTTTGGGGAATTTTAGCAGCTAGAAAAAGTAAAATGACTTTGCATATGGGGAGTTTTTGTTAGGTTATTACCAATTAGTAAATATTGGCCTTTAGGTAATTAAGCTCTAAGAGCATTTCGTACCAATTTGCTCAATTAAATGATCTATTTTGAGATAAGAAAATCGTGTCGATAACAAGGCAGAATTTTTTAACACAGTTACCACCAGATTTAATCCCTCTAATTGATTAAGTATTATTGCGGATTGCTATTAGCACTATGCCATTTTAAATAACGTTCTTTATCCATCGGCTTTGCAACTAAGTAGCCTTGCATAGTGTCAATATTCATTTTTTTAAGTAAGTCATACTGCTCTGTTGTTTCTACGCCTTCTGCAACGACCACTAAGTTTAAGCTTTTTCCTAAACTGATAATTGTTTGCGCGATATTAAAGCCAATCTCATTATCTAAAATTTTATCAATAAAGCTTTTATCTATTTTTAATTCTTTAACAGGAAACGCACTTAAGTAAGCTAAGCAAGAGTATCCAGTTCCAAAATCGTCAATCGAAAATAAAAAGCCAGCCGCAATGAGCTCTTTCATTTGCCTAATTGTATAATCTATATCACTAGAGAGCATTGACTCGGTTATTTCTAACTTAATTTGTAATGCTCGAATATCAAATTCATTGATAGTGTTGAACAGCTCACCTTTTAAATTTGATGAATTGAACTGACTTTGACTAATATTAATTGAAACACTAAACGAGTCGTCAATGATAGCGCTTGCTTTAAGCTCATTAATTAAAATACATATATCATGCAAAACAATATTTTGTAGTTTTTGAATAAGTCCGTATTGCTCTGCAATAGGTATAAATTCGTTTGCTGTTATCAGCCCTCTTTGAGGATGGTTCCACCTAATAAGTGCTTCAGCACCTACAACATCACCCTGCGTATTAACTTGTGGCTGAAAGTAAGCACAAAACTCATTAGACGCAATTGCTCTCACTATGTCGGTTTCTAGCTCTGTTTGCTTTTCAAGTAGTGTTTGCAAGGCTGGGTCGTAAAAGCTGCTGCTATTACCCCCTTTATTTTTAGAACAATACATAGCAGTATCTGCAAATTTTAATATATTGTCAGCCTGTGCGTTTACGCTATCAATTAGGCAAATGCCGATGCTACAGCTTACTTGAAATGCAAGGTTGCCCACTTCAAACTTATCATGAAAAGCTCTTTGAATTTCTTTAGCAACGGCTTTACATTCTAGAATTGCCTGCTTTGTATTTTGGCCTATGTGTTTAAGCAAAATAATAAATTCATCACCACCCGCTCTGGCCAGTGTATCTGAGCCTTTTATTATTGCGCTTAACCTTTTTGATAATTCCACAAGTACTTCATCACCCGCACTGTGCCCAAGTGAATCATTAATACGCTTAAAGTTATCTAGGTCTAAAAATAATAATGCCCCTATATTTTTGTTACGCTTAACACTCTCTACACATCGGCTTAATTTGTCGCTAAGCATCCTTCTATTTGGAAGATTAGTTAATGGATCGTAAAAGGCGAGCTTATGAACTTCTTGCTCAGCCTTTTTCTTTATTGAAATATCTCTGGCCATCCACACTACATGTCTTTTTGTAGGACTACTGGGATTGTAATGATCTAGAGCGGCAGCTCGTCCCTCAAAAACTATGCCCCCTTTGGGAACATTTAATTCATATTCAAATATTTGCATCTCGTTAGTCGAGAGTGTTGTTTCGATGACATCCATTATCATCTTCGCATCTTTTTGAGGAAGTAGGTCTTTAACATTTTCGCCAATAAGATCCGTGGTCGAATCAAGCAGTAACTCATTAGAGGTACCATAAACATCGGTATATGTGCCATCCTCACTTAAAATGAGGATGAGATCAGGCATTACTTTGGTGAAGGCTTTAAATTTTTCATTACTGTGCTGTAAATTAAAGACAAGCTGTTTTGCCTTCTCAAATTCGTTACTTTTCTCAAGAGCAATACTTGAAAAGTGCACAAAAAAATCTATTAATTCTAAATCTTGCTCTGATGGGGTTTTAGGGGTGCTGTGATAAATAGCAAAGGTGCCTAACAAATCAGCTTGAGTTGAAAGAATAGGTGTTGACCAACATGACTTAAGATCAAACTTTAGCGCTAAATCTTTAAAGTCCTCCCAAAGCGGTGAGGTTTCAATATTTTCTACAATTGTGCGCGATTTCGAAAATGCAGCAGTACCACATGAACCTACTTTTGGCCCTATGTGAACTCCATTAAGCAAACTACAGTACTCTGGGTGAATATTAGGGGCTGCGCAATGAAAAAGCTGCTGGCCTTTAACTGATAAAATAGAACACCTAGCAGACTCATCATTAATAATCTGCTCTATTGATAAACAAATTTCAGTAAGCACCTCATTTAAAGGTACCCCTAATGCAATTTTAGATAAAATGCCTTGCTGGTGAGATAATAACTTTTTTAACCTATCCGTACCCATTTTCACTTGCTCGCATTATTTATACATATTGATACAACAAAAAGCCTCTGGCAGATGCTTTTTTCTACGTAGTAAAGTTCAGTATAGTCATGATTAGTAAGTTCATTCTTTTATTAATAAAAAACTAACCGGGTCTACATTGATTAATCATAATTGCATATTACTAAACACCTGTAGTTACTATATAACCAAAACCGCAACATTAAAGCTAACACTTTGTTACTTAAAATTACTGTTCAAAATTATTAAGCTATTTATACTATAACTAATGGTAAATATTTTTTGAGGTTACAGTGCAGATCACACAAGGTATGGAATATTTTTTTTCGGGATTTAAATTAATTAGCCAAAAAGGGTTAAAGCGCTTTGTACTTATCCCGCTTTTAATTAATGTTCTGCTATTTGGTAGTTCGTTGTTTTTCTTATTTGGATGGCTAAGTGATAGCTTTAGCTACATCAGTAACATGCTACCAGAATGGTTAAGCTGGCTTGAATGGCTAATGTGGCCAATTGCTGTATTAGTCGTATTATTTAGCTACAGTATGCTATTTACTATAATCACTAATTTTATTGCAGCCCCATTCAATGCTTTATTAAGCGAAAAAGTTGAGCTTTATTTAACGGGTCAAAAAATTAACGATGATGGTTTTTCCGAATTAGTTAAAGATGTACCTAGAATGCTTGCCCGTGAGTGGACGAAGTTGTGCTATTACCTTCCTCGCGCTATTGGTTTTTTCATACTACTTTGGGTTTTACCTGTCATTGGCCAAATACTATGGGTTTTGTTTACTTGTTGGATGTACGCGGTGCAGTATGAAGACTATGCGTTTGATAACCATAAAATTGGCTTTAAGCAGATGAAAGACGATTTAAAATCTAAGCAAGGTTTATCATACGGGTTTGGTTTTGCTGTTATGTTATTAACGGCTATACCCTTTGTAAACTTAATAGTTATGCCTGTAGCTGTGTGTGGTGCAACACGTTTGTGGGTCGATAATTATCGACCAAAATACCGTAGTTAATTAAGAGGTTGCTGATTTTTCAATATTCAAAGGTCACGGCACCCGAGATAAAAAAGCACCTAAGGTGCTTTTTCAATCTATTTTTAAAGCAATAAACTCAAGCGATGCACGCCTTGGTAATGCGACACTTTGTTTATCTACTTCTTCAAATTTTTTAATCAAAATACTAAAGCGCTGATTGTTAAAATTAACGGCTGTAACTTCACCAATTTTTATACTGTAGTTTTGCTGCTGATCAAACAGCTTTAGTGTTCGCCCTTTTATACGCTCTACGAATAAGTAAGGTGTTTGGTCTGGCATCTTTAAACGGATAACATTGATTTTACTTAACTCATGTACCGCCACCCAATTTTGACTCTGCATTAACGTATTATAACTACTAATGCCTTCAGGCTGATAAACAACATCTTGGTTTATAACGCATGTCTTACAGCCCTTTACTGATTCAACTCGCCAGTCAATAGCTATATTTTTGTAATATAAATTGTCATTTTTTAGTAACCATTCACGTGCATTGTTAGTATCGCTACACGCTATTAGTAAGCTTAAAAAACTACTACAAACAATAAACTTAATACTTAACCCTAGTTTCATATTAATGCTCTTTAATTGCTTTTAACTCAGCAATAATTGCACTACTTGGCTGCGCTTCTTTTATATAACTGGGCAGCGTTTCAATATTAGTAGGTGAGCTTTGTAAATTATACACCTTACTATTATTAGTATTTGGCACGCCAAATCGATTACCTGCACTTTGCATATAAAACTGCAAATTAAGCATGCTCCACTCATTTACATCACTAAGTATTGATATTGTATTATCTTGGTTAGTATCAAAGCTGGTTAAGCTTTCGGTGTTAATTGCATTACAGTTAAAATCAACAGGTAGTGAGCCATTTCGATTTAGCCCCTGTGCTTCAAGTATTGTGCTCTCATTTAAATCTGCTGAACTACCACTTGAATAATCAATAATAAAATCATCTGTAGAGCCTAAATGACTATTAGTATTTGGTGTAATATCGCAGCTAGCATTGCCGGGATAAAAACGCTCATAATAACGATCGCCTTCGTTATTACCTATTGTTGATAAACCCGCTAATTGATATAAATAATTCATAGAGCTTAAATGATTAGGCTTAAAGTTAACCTCTTCATCGCCACCATGGTATAAGCCTAAGTTATGGCCTAGCTCATGAAAGATAGTTGATGCTTGATAATTATAAGTTACATTGGTTGCTATTTGCGTATCGAGCGTTAAGCCCCAGCCCCCCATAGTTACCATTAAATCATTACCGCTGATCTCAGCAATACCCGATCCACTAATACTGCCATCTTCATTTCCACTACTTGCCATTAATAAGTAATGAAAAATGGGTCTGCGGGTTATATCGGTATATTCCATTTTATAAGCAAACAAATTAGGGCTACTTAAATCGTACTCAAACGGAGTATAACTATTAAAAGGGACAACATTTCCGCCACCTAAATCAAAGTTTTGCGGCGCAATATCGCTATTTTGATCAAATAAGTCACCTACATCAAAATGAACGGTATAGCCTTTACTTGCAAATACACTAACAATTTTTTCAAGTGCAGTTCGATGAGGCGTTATTCCAACATCACTACTATCCATATAATCTATTTCAATAAATATATCTTTTTGTGAAGTACGCGCTCCCCATTCATATAAAGGCAGCCCACCAAATGTTGCCCCCTCTACCTCTGCGCAATCTGGAATACCGTCTTCATCATCATCTATTGAGCAAGATATATCGTTAGGCCCTGCCGGAGTATTGAATACTGAGTAGTTCCAGTCTGTATTTTGGTTGGTATCGGTTGCGCCGAGCGTACGCTTTAAGCTGGCGCTCTGCTCTGGCAGTATTTGTGCAGCATTTTCGCCTTGCCACTGCGAGGCTGTTACAGGCTCTTGGGTTGAATTTCCAAACTTAACAAAGTCGATAGTTTGTGTACCCGCACTATTAAGTAATTCTGCAAAACCATTTATGTACCAATAAGGCCTAATTTGATCATTCGCGCTACCAACAAGTACAAGCTTAGTGTTATTTAATGACGCACTTGCTAAAAAATCATCGCCAAAGCGGCTTTGTAAAATAATATAGGCGCCATTTAAAAGCTCTTTATTAGGCAGCGCAAATACTTGCTCATCACTCAACGTACTATCAGACATATTAATACTGCGAGCTTTAAGAGAGTAGTCTTGTAAATTTACTGTCGCACCGGTGCCGTTATAAAGTTCAATCCAAGGTAAGTCATTACTAAATTGCACAGATGAAAGCTCTGTTATTTTTATATCTTGGCTAGAAGTTGTAAACGAGGTGGCAGTTTGCGCCAAAATAGTTGTGCTATCAAAATTAGCTAAATCAGCTGTAACACGAACAATATATTGAGTGTCTTCATCAAAGCTTGCGCTTAAATTTACAGTATGAAAATAAGTACTTGTGTCGCTGGTAGTACCCGACAAACTTTCAATAGTTAAGGCCAAGCAAGTAGTAAAATTATCTGCTGATACTTGTACGCTTCCAGTACAAGTACCACTACTAGAGTTAACGGCTAAAGTACTCACGAGCATAATATCTGAAAATGTAATGCTAACAGGGCTATCTACAAATACTGGTTCATTACTATTTTGGGGCGTTACATTACTAATTGTAGCGGGCGTTGAATCAACAACGGTAACATTCAATACAAATTCAGTTGTGTCTTTTGTATCAGTCGCCGTTAACGTATAGCTTTGTGGAGTGATACTGTTTGCAGGAGGTGTGTAACTAAAACGTAAGGCTTGGTCATCAATAACACTGATTTGCGCTCCATTTAAATCATCACCAAAGTCAATCTGTACGCTATCGTTATCTGCGTCGCTAACCACTAAGCTAAATTCTGTGGCTTGGTTATATTGCACATTTATATTTACATCATCGGCAGTCGGTGGGTTATTTGGGGCTAATATTAAAACTATTTTCTGGGCGTTATTTGTAGCGTTATCGTCATCGGTAACAGTTACTACAAACGTTACATTGGTATTTTGCGCAACAGTGGGCGCATTAAAGCTAATACTTGTTTCTGTTTGGGTAAGTTCAACTACAGGGCCACTTGTTTGCTGCCAGGTTATGCTATTAATACTGCCATCGCTGTCCTGTGCATCTGCAACTAGGGTTACACTGTCATCTTTTTCAGCTTCATCTGGGCCTGTAACAATGACTGTTGGCGCGCTATTTACTTGATTAATTAAAACCGTTTTACTCGCTTGAGCGCTTTTACCGGCATTATCTGTTACGGTTACGCTAAAGCCTAGCGTTGTATTTTCAGATACATTAGGGGCAGTAAAACTAAGTACACCATCTGATTGGCTAAAATCAACATTATCTCCCGCAGACTGAATCCAACTAATAGTGCTTATGGTTCCATCTGTATCTTGAGCGTTAGCAACTAAGCTTACTTGTGTGTTAGCAAGTGCACTACTTGGGCCTGTAATATTAACTGTAGGTGCATTATTTTGATAAGTGATAGTGCCTGAAAATACTTGTTGTGCAGTAGCACCTGAATTATCAGTAACAGTAACTGAAAAACTAAAGGTCGTGTCAGTGGTTACACTCGGTGCAGTAGCTGTAAGCGTATTGCCATTAACAATAAATGTAAATTCAGGACCACTAAGTTGTTGCCATTGATAATTGGCTATTTGCCCGTCACTATCACTTGCAAGCGCAGTAATAGTAAACGATTGGTTAGAGACAATAACGTTACTACTAACAGAGAGCGTAACACTGGGCGCAGCGTTACCAGAGGGCGTAGTTGAATCACTACCTTCTCCGCCGCCGCCACAACCTGTGATTAAAAGTGATAAAAAAAGTAAACTTAGCCATTTATTAATATTGTTTTTTACCACTTTTAGCCTCTACATATTAACTATACAAATTTTGTGGCACCTTAGTAACGTTTAAATGAACGGTTATTTCCTCACGATCATGATAGAGATGTTTAGCTTGTAACTCGTAATTAATGCTATGTTTCTCAAGCTCTTTTCTTATCATCGAAAGACATTCATAAACACTATCAAAGCGTTTTTTCATAGGTAGTTTTAAGTTAAATATAAACTCTTTTGCGTATGCATTTACTGCCCAGTCAATCATTAGCGTAGTCACTTTGGTTGGTTTTTCCACCATATCGCACACTAACCAAGTAATATTTCTTTTTTCTGGGCGATATTTAAAACCATCTGCTCTAAAATGTTTAACTTGACCCGTTTGCATTAAATCGTCATTCATTGGGCCGTTATCAATAGCACTTACAAACATACCTCGGCGTACAAGCTGATAAGTCCAACCACCCGGGCATGCACCTAAATCAACACTGCGCATACCTGCTGCCACGCGTGATTCACGTTGTTGCTCAGGAATAAATACATTAAACGCTTCGTCGAGTTTTAACGTTGAACGACTCGGTGCATCGCTTGGCATACGAAGGCGTAAAATACCCATGAAAAATGGAGAATTATTAAAGCTATACGAGTAACCAACATAAGCCGTATTGTTTGTTAAAAACATGACATGCATTACTGGGCGGTTTGCTTTTGGCTCACGCAGTACTGTATTTTGTTTTTCGAGGGCTTTTTTAAGCGGCGTTGATATTTTTTTACAGAACGTTAAAAGCTCTTTGCCTTCATTTGTATCTGGCGTTTCTACGCGCAGTTCTGAGCACAATGTAAAATCTTTAGCAGCTTCAACTACTGCACTTACACGGTCCTCTACTGGCATGTTTTCAAGTAATGTACCGGCAAACCATTGGCGTGCAAACACCATATTTTTAAAATCGACTTTTTTGATTATTTCGTCGCTGTGATGCGCTTCAAAACATTCGTAAACAACATAACCTGTATTTGGCTTTGCTTTTACATACCCTGCAAAACCCTGCTCTGCAGCATGAAACGTTATTTCAGCAGCGGCATCGCTTTCAAAACCACTACGACAATAAATCACAACACTAGACATATTAACCCTTAAACTCTTTAAAACTTAAATCGTGCAACTTGCACTAAAATAACAATCCAACCAATAATAAAGCACAATCCACCAAGCGGTGTTATCGGCCCTAGCCACTTCATATCTGTTAGAGCGAGTAAATATAAACTGCCACTAAAAAGTAGTGTGCCCGTTATAAAAAAGCCACCAGCCCAACTCAGGTTTATGCCCCATTTAATTAAAATAGCCACCGCAATAAGTGCAAGGCCATGCACCATTTGATACTCAGCAGCTGTTTTAAAAACCCCTAATGAATACTCCGATAAACGGCTTTTTAAACCATGGGCAGCAAATGCACCTAACATAACCGAGAGCATACAAAAAATACTGCCGGCCATTAAAAATAATTTAATCATCTAATCCCCTAATCGAGTCTTAACACATCTCTACTTGTTGCTTAATAAATTCAACGGCACTTAACGCTGCTGTTTCTCTATTTTGCAGTTCAGTTACGCCACTTTTTTTACGTGGTTTTAATGAATGATCGCCATCAGTCAGCCATGTGAGTAAAGGCTGTTTTGGCATTTCCATAGTAAGCAGTTCTTCACGTGTACCAAATGTATCTCGCTCACCCTGTAATACTAAAAAAGGGCAAACAATATCAGCAAAATGATCGGTGCGTAACTTTTCTGGCTTACCCGGCGGATGAAATGGATAACCAAATGCAATAACACCCGAAAGTCTTTGCTCTGTGCTACACGCAAGCATTGATGCCATGCGTCCGCCCATCGATTTACCGCCTATAAATAACGGTAAATCTGGCTGCGCCTGACCAAGCACTTGCTCATAATAAGTAAGTAGCTTTGGCGCTCGCTCTGGAGGCCTACGTTTATTAGTTTGTTTAGCAATTTGCATATATTCAAAATCAAATAAACCAACATCAACACCTTGCTCGCTTATTAATTTTGCCATATGTTGCATAAAGTCAGAATCGCTACCGGCACCTGCACCATGCGCAAATATAAACTGTGCAATTGCAGGTTGTGCGGTGCTTTTAAACCATTCAATCATTATTAATACTCATGTTCTTGTTCATGCTCTACTAAGCTCAGCATCCACTCTTTAAACGAAACTATTTTACCAAGCTCTGTTTGCGATTCGCGAAGCACTAAGTAATATGCATTTTTACTTTCTAGACTGTGATTAAACGGAATAACCAAACGCCCTGCATCTATGTCGGGTTTAGCTAATACACTATTACCAATTGCCACACCTTGCCCATGTACTGCAGCTTGTAACACCATTGATGAGTGACTAAATATAGGTCCTTGATTTACCTGAATGTTACGCACGCCTGCAGTTTTCATCCACGTTTTCCAGTTTTTGCGTGTGGTATCATGCAATAAGGTGTGATGCGCTAAATCACTAGGTTGATCAAGCGGCTTTAATCCGCTTAATAACATAGGACTACAAAGTGGTACTAAATATTCGGTATGAAGTTTGTACGCTTGTACGCCATTCCAATGACCTCTTCCATAGTAAATAGCAATATCTACGTCATCAGTCAGTGAGTTTTCATCTTGATCTTGTGCTTTTATTCGCACGTCTATCTCTGGGTGTAACTCATTAAACAAACTCAAACGAGGCACTAACCACTGAATAGCAAAACTTGGTGTTAGACTAACTGTTAATGAGCCCTTAGCACCACGGGCTAATAGCTTTTCAGTTGCATCAATAAGCTGAGTAAAAATCTCTTTTATATCTAAAAAATAGCCTTGGCCTTCTTCAGTTAATAATAATGAGCGGTTTTTACGTAAAAACAACTTTAAACCTAAATGCTCTTCAAGTGTTTTTATTTGATGACTTACTGCCGCCTGCGTTACATAGAGCTCTTCTGCAGCCTTAGTAAAACTTAAATGACGCGCAGCCGCTTCAAAGGCTTTTAATGCGTTTAATGGAGGTACCCGTCTTGACATAATAACCAAGCTTAGAATTAGTTTTTCTTATGCGTGAGATTATATACATCATATAAGTTTGTGTATATTAAAGGCATAAAAAAAGCGACCTGAGTCGCTTTTTAATAAACATCATGCTTAATTATAAATCGCTTGCACTTGTATCAAGTGGGGCAAAGCTTTTAATTAAATCATCAACCGCTTTCATTTGCGTTAAGTATCCTTCTAACTTACTAAGCGCTAGCGCACATGGGCCATCGCATTTAGCTTCGTTAGGGTTTGGATGCGCCTCAATAAATAAACCTGCAATACCTAGCGCCATACCGCTGCGTGCAAGCTCTGCTGCTTGTGCTCGACGACCATCAGCAGAGTCAGCTCGGCCACCAGGGCGCTGAAGTGCATGTGTTGCATCAAAAATAACAGGCGCCATTGCTTTCATGTCATCCATACCCAGCATATCAACCACTAGGTTGTTGTAACCAAAGCTAGAACCACGCTCACAAAGTGCGATGTTATTATTACCCGCTTCATTAAATTTAGTAATGATGTGGCGCATTTCATGTGGCGCTAAAAACTGTGGTTTTTTCACGTTAATAATTGCACCTGTTTTAGCCATCGCCACAACTAAATCTGTTTGACGTGCTAAAAAGGCTGGTAACTGAATTACATCAACAACTTCAGCAACAGGTGCTGCTTGATGCGGTTCATGTACATCAGTAATAAGCGGTATGTTGAAAGTCTTTTTAATCTCTTCAAATATTTTTAAACCTTCTTCCATACCAGGACCACGGTACGAATTGATTGAAGAACGGTTAGCCTTATCAAATGACGCTTTAAATACATAAGGAATATTGAGTTTCGTCGTAACTTCTACGTAATGCTCTGCAACACGCATAGCTAAATCGCGAGATTCTAATACGTTAATACCACCAAACAATACAAACGGTTTGTTGTTTGCTAGTTCAATTTCATTAATTTTAATAATTTGGTCTTTCATTTAAATTCCTTACGGTGCAACTGCTTGCATCATTAATCCACAAATATAAGCCATATAAGTACCCACACCATAGCCCAGTACAGCTAACAGGACACCAACAGGCGCAAGCGAAGGGTGAAATGCTGATGCTACAACAGGTGCAGACGCTGCACCGCCCACATTAGCCTGCGAGCCCACTGCCATATAAAATAACGGTGCTTTAATTAGTTTAGCTACTACTAACATTATGCTTGCATGCACTAACATCCAAATGGCACCAACTAAAAATAACCCTGGGTTATTAAAAATAGCGGTTACATTCATATGCAAACCAATCGATGCAACTAAAATATACAAAAAGCTAGAGGCTACTTTTGAAGCGCCAAACGCTTCTATTTGTCTAACTTTAGTAAACGATAAGCCTATGCCAATCGTTGTTGATATAACAATTAGCCAAAAGAATTTACTGTTTAAGCTGTATTCTTTTGCCCACTCATAAGTCGTGCCAAAGTACGGACCTAAAAAGTCAGCACAAAAATGCGCTAAACCGGTTATACCAAATGCAATTGCAAGCAGCGTCATGTAATCGTTAAGAGTAGGAATACGGGCATGTTCAGCGTGATAGGCTTCAACACGTTTTTTTAAATCTTCAATTGCGCTTGTATCAGCACCCGTAGCTGCATCAATCTTTTTATGGTTTGCTGCCATTAACAATAAAACAGCCATCCAAATATTCGCGACTATTACATCTACTGTAATCATTACAGAAAATATATCACCACCCACTTCAAACATCTCTTTCATTGAGGCTTGGTTAGCACCACCGCCAATCCAGCTACCCGCAACGGTTGTCATACCGCGCCATACTGCATCGGGCCCATGACCACCAACAATACTTGGATCAAATGCACTCACGACTAAAATAGCTAATGGCCCACCAATAACAATACCGAGTGTACCCACTAAAAACATAATGAGGGCTTTCGGGCCTAAATTAATAATAGCTTTTAAATCAATACTAATGGTAAGCAGTATTAAACAAGCAGGCAATAAGTAGCGCGAAGCCACATAATAAACATTGGATTTATTACCATCTACAATACCAAAGGTATTTAATAGTGAAGGTAAAAAGTAACACAGTAGTAAAGCAGGTACGTATTTATAAAATCGTTTTAAAGCTGGACGCTCACTGTTTGAGGTTTTAAAAATAAACCCCAAAATAATAGCAAGCAAACCAAGCACAACGGCATCATTTGTAATTAATGCGCTTTGAGTTTCAACCATAATTATTCCTATTCTTAATGGTGCGTTTTATTATTATCTTCTAGTTCTTCTATTTGGTGTTGAATTATCTCTATTGCAGGATCATCCGGACACTCATCGACAAAAAACTGTAAATCATCACGTGCCATTTTAGGGCAACCGAGCTGATTTAATAAGTAACCTCTGTCGCGTCTCTCATACGGGTCGTCGCCTATTAGCTCCATTAGCATCTCTACACAGGTCAAAGCATGACCAAATTTGTTTTCGCTAATGAAAGACCATTTTTGCTGAGCTAAAAATAGCTTATATACTTCGTCATCAAAAATTAACTCTAAAGGTTCTTGTTCTTGCCCATCATCTTCATCTGCGTTTTCAGGGATGATATACCAGCTTTGTTGCCCGCTGCTTGGCTCAATTATGTAGCCCTCTTCATCACTTATCGCCACATGAACACCAACATCACCCAGCGTAAGACTAAGATTTGCATCAAAGTTAGCTTGTTGTAAAAAGTGACAAAGTATAATTGCAAGCGTTGTTGGTGAGCCACTACGCATAGAAAGCGTATAGCTTAATGTATTTAATTTGTATTCTGGCACTTTTAAGCCTGAGGCACTAAATAGCCAATCGCTGTAAAACATATCTAATAATTTTTCGAAGCGATCGTGCTCATCACTCACTTTTAAACACAGCGCTGAAATTTGCTGTTCAAAGTCAGTTAAAGTTTCATAACATGGTGTTAAATCTATCTGAGGGTCCCATTTTGACTCTGCTTTAATACAGCGGTAAATCGCTGGAGGTGTAAATTCATCGTAAGCATCATCAAGATAAGATTCATCGTGTTCGTCAAACCCGAGGGTAGTCATTAATACTGCAACATTTTAGAAAACGAAGGCGTAGTTTACCTAACTTTAAAGCTATATACCAATATAGAGATGTTTTTGAATATTTTCTGAGAGGGAGTCGTATTTGAGCTTTATAAAACAACTATAAAGCTCAAATAGTCAGGTATTACTTAAAGCAAAAAAGCTGATTTAGACGTCGCTAAATAACCTATCGCTAAAATAACAGCAGTGTTAACTAAAACGTAAGCAACTTTAGCCGTCATTTTAGTTTGTCTGGCGCTTTTAGCCCCAATACCAATATATATAACCACTAAAACTATTTTTTCTAATAGCCAATATTGTTCAAACGGGTTAATTTTAGCCATAAATATAAGCGTAAGTGCAGACACTAATAGCAAAGTATCTATACTATGACTACCAATCATTACCGCTTTATTTTTTGCTAATTTACCACTGCCCATTCGCGAAAATGCGCGAACATAAAATAAAATCACACTCAACATCGCAATTGCCATGTGTGAATGCTTTACTGCTAAATAATCCATATGCCCCTGTACTTCTGTTTTATAAAAATTTAATCAGGAAAACGGTTAAGAACCGCTTCTAACTCATCAAGCTTCTCGTTAAATACTTCAACCAATTTTGGTTCAAAGTGTGTGCCTTTTTGAGCGTTAATTTCATCAACTACGTTTTGCAGTGTCCAAGGTTCTTTATAGCATCGTTTATGGCGAAGTGCATCGTATACATCAGCAAGTGCAACTATACGACCAAATACATTAATTGCGTTTCCGCTTAAACCTTGTGGGTAACCAGAGCCATCCCATTTTTCATGATGCTCTTTTGCAATAATTGCGCCTGCACTAACAATCTCATGCGGCGAGTCTTTTAAAATAGTATAGCCTTTATCAGTATGGGTTTTCATCACTTCCCATTCTTGGGCGTCTAACTTTGCTGGTTTATTTAATACCGCATCAGGAATGCCCACTTTGCCTACATCATGAAGAGGCGACGCCAACCTTACTAAATCAGCATCATGCTTAGATAAGCCATACCCTTGTGCCAATATATGACAAATATGTGCTACACGCTTAACATGATTACCCGTTTCTGTTGAGCGTTGCTCTACCGCTTCACTTAACCTGTAAACAAGCTCTTGTTGCGTTGCTTCTATTTCAGACTGAAGTTGTACATTTTCAAACGCAAGTTGCACGTTTTGAGAAAAAATCTTAATTAAATGGCGCTGAGTATCCGTTAAATCCTTTGGAATACCTGATATAAATAGCATCGAATTATGATTGTACTCACTGCTACAATACGCAAATAAGTAGTTATCTTTATAAATAATGCTTTTTTCATTAAGCGCCTGATGACATGCACTTAACTGTTCAGCTTGTAATACCTCATCGAGCTCTTTACCTTCACTTTTTTCAAAGTCACCGGTACCCGAGCAAACAATTAATTTTTTATTATTTTGTGCTTCAGGATTTTGCGCAACTAAAGTAGTTGCATACATAGCTTGATCAGCAATACCGAGTAAAGAAGTTAACTGCTGCATAACGCCTTCAATAAAGTGCTCTATTGAATGCGCTGAAAAAATATCACGGGACGCTATAATTATTTTCTCAAGCCCTTCGCGTGACTGCTCAATCGAAATAATATCCCGATACGAACGCAGGCTAGACATAATAACAGTAAATAACTTTTGAGCCGTTAGCTCTGTTTTAGATTTGTAATCGTTAATATCATAATTAATAATTACTTGTCGTTCAGGTGCTTGACCAGGTTGACCCGTTCTTAAAATAATTCGAATATGATTATTTTTAGCTTCTTCACGAATAAACTTAGCAACTTGCAAACCGGCATCATCGGTCTCCATTACTACATCAAGTAGTACAATGGCTGCATCTGGATGCTCTTTCACAAGCTCTTTTGCTTCAGCACCTGAGTACGCACTAATAAATTCTAGGCGTTTATTTTGAAACTCAAAATCACTCAACGCTAGTTTTGTAACAGCATGAACTTCAGGTTCATCATCAACGATTAATACTTTCCAGGTACCGAGTTCAATCTCATTGATTGCTTCTTCTGGCTCATCTGAAAATAAAAAATCACCCATCATAGTCGAAATTCCTTCATGGCATTATTTAACGCACTAGCAGGCAATTATTATTCTTTAGGGCCACTGTGCAAACGTTACACGGTCATTATCACCAAAGTCTTTCACTGTTTTAATATTCACAAATGCCATTTTTTTGAAAAAATGACGAACAGCTTCACCTTGCTCAAAACCGTGTTCTATTAAAAGATAGCCACTAGATAACAAATAGTCACGTGATTGTGTAATTATTTGTTTAATATCAGACATTCCACAATCATCAGCCACTAATGCCGACAAAGGCTCAAAGCGCACATCGCCCTGATTTAAATGTATATCACTGCTTTCAATATAAGGCGGGTTAGTGACAATTAGGTTGAATTTCTCACCATGTAACTCGCTAAACCAGTTGCTTTGCTTAACGTGTACATTATTAATTGCCAATCGCTGCTGGTTACGTGTAGCCAGTGCAACTGCATCGCTTACTCTATCTACTGCAATAATTTGCCAATTAGGCATTTCACTACCCAATGCCAGTGCTATTGCACCAGTACCCGTGCCTAAATCAAGCACTTTAGCTGTAGCAGGTACAGCCACTTCAAGTGCTTGTTCTACTAACGTTTCGGTATCTGGTCGAGGTATTAAAGTTGTTGCGTTAACTTCAAGCGATAAGCTCCAAAATTCACGTTGCCCCGTAATATGTGCAACAGGTTCACCGTTTAAACGTCTTTGGCAAAAGGTATTAAATTGCTGTTGTTGTTCGGCATTAAGCGCATGCTCTGGCCAAGTAAAAAGGTAACTGTGAGGTTTTTGAAGAATATGTAGAAGTAAAACTTGTGCGTCTAATTTAGCACTTTCGCTGCTAGGTGCTAATAAATTAGCGCCTGCAGCAATAGCTTGTTCAAGAGTTTGGCTCACGATTACTCGTCGCCCATAGCCGCTAATAAGTCAGCTTGATGTTCTTGCATTAATGGGTCAATAACGCAGCTTAAATCACCCGCTACCACTTCATTCAAGCGATAAAGTGTTAAGTTAATACGGTGATCGGTAATACGACCTTGTGGGTAGTTATAAGTACGGATACGTTCAGAACGATCGCCACTACCTACTAAGTCACGACGTTCAGATGCTTCTGCCGCATGGCGCTTTTCATCTTCAGCCTGTTGCAAACGTGCTGCAAGTACCGACATCGCTTTAGCACGGTTTTTATGCTGTGAACGCTGATCCTGACACTCAACCACAACACCGGTAGGTATATGTGTAAGTCGAATAGCAGAATCTGTTTTATTAACGTGCTGACCACCTGCGCCTGATGCACGAAATGTATCAACTTTTAAATCTGCGGTATTAATTTGTATCGCTTCTGCCTCTGGTACTTCCGCCATTACCGCAACAGTACACGCAGAGGTATGAACTCGCCCTTGTGACTCAGTTTCTGGCACACGTTGTACGCGGTGTACACCTGATTCAAACTTTAATTGACCGTAAACGCCTTCGCCACTAATATTTGCAATAACTTCTTTGTAACCACCGTGCTCACCTTCATTGGTGCTCACAACTTCTACTTTCCATTTTTTAGTTTCTGCATAGCGGCTGTACATACGAAATAAGTCGCCAGCAAAAATAGCCGCTTCATCACCGCCTGTTCCAGCGCGTACTTCAACAAACACGTTGTTATTATCTCGCGGATCTTTTGGCAACATTAATACTTGAATTTGATCTTCAATTACCAAAATTTGTGCTTTAGCTTCTTTATATTCTTCTTGCGCCATTTCACGCATTTCAGGATCAGAATCTTTAAGCATTTCTTCTGCACTGGCTAAATCATCTTGCGTTTCTTTGTAAGTTAAAAACGTTTTTACAATCTCTTCAAGCTCAGAGTATTCTTTTGAAAGCCCACGAAAACGATTTTGATCACTAATGACCGACGGGTCGCTTAGTAGCGCTTGTACTTCTTCGTAACGCTCTACTAAGGTTTCTAATTTATTATAAACAGACTCTTTCATTTAACGGTTATTCCTGATCAATACCTAACATTTTTTTCAACTGGTTTAGCTGCGCCACTTCACCTTTTTTCGCTGCGTCTTGTATTGCACGGGTAGGCGCGTGCATTAAGCGATTGGTTAATTTATTGGCGAGCTCTAATATAATTTTTTCTGCATCTTTACCTGTATTTAGCTGACTAACAGCACGCTCTACAAGTTCTGACTTAATTGTTTGTACATCATTTCGATAATGGCGGATTAAATCTACCGAATCGAGTGAGCGCATCCACATTGCAAATTCTTTGGTGCGTTCAGTAATAATTATTTGCGCTTGCTGTGCAGCTTGCTCACGCGCTGCCATATTCTCGCTTACAATGGTTTGTAAGTCATCAACGGAATATAAATAGGCAGCATCTAGCTCACCTACTTGGCTTTCTATATCGCGCGGAACCGCAATATCTATAAATAGCATAGGCTTGTGACGGCGCTGCTTAAGCGCTTGCTCAACCACCCCTTTACCAATAATAGGTAAAGTACTGGCGGTAGAACTAATGACTATATCGGCTTCATGTAAACGTTCTGGTAACTGTGCAAGTGCGATAACATCTGCCGACACTTCATCAGCAAGGCTGCGAGCACGTTCAATTGTTCTATTAGCTACCGTTATTTTTTTAGGCTCATTTTGATATAAATGTTTAGCAACCAGTTCAATGGTTTCACCAGCACCAATCAATAACACATTGGTTTGATCAAGCTTGCCATAAATATGTTTTGCTAAATTAACAGCCGCAAATGCAACCGACACGGCACTTGCGCCTATATTTGTTTCAGTGCGAACTTGTTTTGCTACCGAAAAGGTTTTTTGAAACAACCTATCAAAAGTAACCCCTATTGCATCGTGGGTTTTAGCACTAAAAAACGATTGCTTTATTTGCCCTAAAATTTGCGGCTCGCCTAACACAAGAGAATCCAACCCACACGCTACGCGCATTAAGTGGTTAATGGCGTCATTACCTTCATGGCAGTATATATTGCTGCTCAGTTCATGTTCATCCAAACCATGGAAACTGGCAAGCCACGTTAACAGTGTTTGGGAATTTTGCTGAGCGAGGCTACAATAGATCTCGGTTCGATTACAGGTAGACACAATAACCGCTTCATTAAAGTCGGCATGGCCACTTAATTGTTGCAACGCCTCTGAAATTTGCTCAGGCGAAAAAGCCACTTTTTCACGTAATTCTACGGATGCGGTTTTGTGATTTATACCTAGTGCTATTATGGTCATATTTGCCAAATATTGCTGAGCCCTACTTCAAAGGCGGTAATTTTACCAAAAATCAGCGGAATATGGAAAGTAAGGAACAACATTTGATTCGACAATATTTGATTTTATTCATGTTTTTTTTATTATTAGGTGGCTGTGCCCATCAAATTGATACAAAAACAACACTTTATGATGATTGGAAACCACGTTTAGCTGCTCAAAAAACTTGGCAGGTCGAGGGTAAACTCGCGTTTATAAGCCCAGAAGAGCGTCAATCTGCAAACTTAAATTGGCAGCAAACAACAAATTCCAATAATTTAATACTGACTACTTTTATTGGTACGCGTATTTTGTCGCTTAAACAAACAGTAAATGGTGCTGAATTAGAGTTTGACGGCGATGAGTACTTTGATACTAATGCTGCAGAGCTTTTAAAGCGTTTAACGGGTTTTACACTCCCTGTTGATAACGCCGATAACTGGCTTAAGGGCACCATTGACGATCAAAGTTTAGTCGTTGATGAACTAGGCCGCGCAAAGCAAGTATTATGGTTTGATAATGCAGGCAAGAAATGGCAAATAGATTACGGCACTTACGTACAAAACGCAGGTTACTGGTTACCTACTAAACTGACGTTAAAGCACCAACAAATAAAAATAAAAATTCAACTCTACGATTGGCAGTTTAAATAAGTATGAATAACAAAACCTCTTTTTCACTTATTGCTCCGGCAAAACTCAATTTATTTTTACATATTAATGCTCGCCGAGAAGATGGCTATCATGAACTAGAAACCTTATTTACTTTTTTAAATTTTGGTGATGAGTTGCATTTTGAGCTAACAACAGACGGTGGTATTTCTGTCGGTGGTGATACTAAAGACATACCCCTAAATGATAATCTCATCTATAAAGCGGCTTTATTATTACAAACACACTGTAAAACCTCTTTAGGTGTAAAAATAAATTTAATTAAACGCTTACCGATGGGCGGAGGTGTTGGAGGTGGTTCATCCGACGCTGCAAGTACTTTATTAGCCCTAAATAAATTATGGAAATTAGAACTAAATTTAGAAATCCTAGCCCAATTAGGACTTAAATTAGGGGCTGATGTTCCGGTGTTCATACAAGGGCAAAGCGCCATAGCGCATGGTATTGGTGAGAAATTACACCAGGTAAAACTTGAACAAAAATGGTACTGCGTTGTACACCCAAATCAACATGTAAGTACCGCAAAAATATTTACACATCCAGATTTAAAACGCGACACACCAAAAATAATAGGCGATTGGAAACACCATACTTTAACCAACGATTGTGAGCCTTTAGTTAAAAAGCTTTGCCCCGAGGTTGAAAAAACCCTCCAGTGGTTGCTAAAATACGCACCGTCGAAGATGACCGGAACAGGTTCATGTTGTTTTGTCGAATTTGCTAGTCAAGTTCAAGCACAAGATGTACTTGAAAATCTCCCCCATACTTGGCAGGGTTTTGTGGCTTCAAGCGCAAATGTCTCACCTGCTCATACGGAGTTAACCGCCATATTCGATCAATGAAGTAACGTACAAGTAATCATAAGTTAACTCGCAGTGGTATTTATCATTGCCCGTTAGTCCAAATATTCAGTGCCTGAGGAACCCTACCGTGCCTGACATGAAGCTCTTCGCTGGTAACGCAACACCTGAGTTAGCTCAAAAAGTTGCAAAACGTTTATATATTGAATTAGGCGATGCTGTTGTTGGCCGTTTTAGCGACGGTGAGATCAGTGTTCAAATAAATGAAAATGTTCGTGGCTCGGACGTTTTTATCTTGCAATCAACCTGTGCCCCTACAAACGATAACCTAATGGAACTTATCGTTATGGTTGATGCTCTACGTCGTGCATCTGCAGGTCGTATTACTGCCGTCATTCCTTATTTTGGTTATGCGCGCCAAGACCGTCGTGTACGTTCTGCCCGTGTTCCAATTACCGCTAAAGTTGTTGCCGATTTCTTATCAAGTGTGGGTGTTGACCGTGTTCTTACGGTTGATTTACACGCTGAACAAATCCAAGGCTTCTTTGATGTACCAGTAGACAACGTATTTGGCAGCCCTGTATTACTTGAAGATATGAAAGAACGCGACTTTGAAGACGTCGTTGTTGTATCTCCAGATATTGGTGGTGTTGTACGCGCACGTGCAATTGCAAAACTACTAAACGATACCGATTTAGCAATCATTGACAAACGCCGCCCTCAAGCAAACGTTTCTCAAGTAATGCACATTATTGGTGACGTTGAAGGTCGTGATTGTATTATCGTAGATGATATGATTGATACCGGTGGTACATTATGTAAAGCCGCAGAAGCACTTAAAGAACATGGCGCTAAGCGCGTATTTGCATACGCAACGCACCCTATTCTTTCAGGTAAAGCAGCAGAAAACTTACGTGACTCGATGATTGACGAAGTAATTGTAACTGACTCAATTCCGCTATCTGACGAGCTTAAAGCCCTTGATAAAATTAAGGTACTTACGCTTGCTGACATGTTAGCAGAGACTATTCGTCGTATTAGTAACGAAGAATCTATCTCAGCGATGTTTGAACACTAAAATTAAACATTCCTGAGTATAAAAGCGCCTTTTGGCGCTTTTTTTGTAAGCGATGTTTATTTTGTCTGGGCGTGGTGGTATGATAGCGCGCCTTTTGGCTAGGGACCTTGGTCGCAAAGGCCCTACACATTTTAATAACTGGAGACATCATGTCTAACAAAACTTATACATATAACGCTGAACTTCGCGTAGAAACTGGTACTGGTGCGAGCCGCCGCCTACGTCGCGAAGACAAAGTTCCTGCAATCCTTTACGGAGCTGACAAAGAAGCTTTATCTCTTACTTTTGCTCATAAAGATATGATCAAAGCACAAGAAGACGAAGGTTTTTACACGCATATCCTTACGCTTAACGTAGATGGCGAAGCTGTTGAAGTAATCTTAAAAGATATCCAACGCCACCCATTCAAGCCTAAGCTTACTCACCTTGATTTCCAACGTGTAGATGCTACTCATAAATTTCAAACTAAAGTTCCTCTTCACTTCATCGGTGAAGATATTGTAACTAAAGCTGGCGCAACTGTTGTTCACCAGTTAACTGAAGTTGAAATTACGTGTCTTCCAAAAGCACTTCCAGAATTCATTGAAGTAGATGTTTCTAAGTTTGTTGTTGGCGATTCTGTTCATATTTCTGACCTTACTTTCCCTAAAGGCGTTAGCTCTGTAGATTTAGGTAAAGGCGAAGGCTATGATCAGTCTATCCTGACTATCAAAGCAAACAAAGCAGCTCCAGTTGAAGACGACGCTGCAGCAGCAGAATAATTTTTAAGGTCTCGCAACCTTGAATTCTATTCAAATGCTTGTGGGCCTGGCTAATCCAGGCCCCGAATACGCAAACACACGCCACAATGCAGGTGCTTGGTTCATCGAGCAAATCGCTGCACGCTACAACTGCACCCTAAAATACGATCCTAAATATCACGGCCTTACAGGCAAAGTGATCATTCAAGGCCAAGAATTCAAATTATTGATCCCCACTACTTACATGAATTTAAGTGGTAAAGCGGTCGGTAGTTTAGCTAATTTTTTCAAAATTCCTGTCGAGGACATTTTAGTTGCCCATGACGAATTGGATTTAGACCCAGGCGTTGCCAAGTTAAAAAAAGGCGGCGGGCATGGCGGTCATAATGGTTTAAAAGACATTATTGCAAAAATGGCAAATCAAAAAGACTTTATGCGCTTGCGCATTGGTGTAGGTCATCCGGGGCATCGTGAAATGGTTATTGGTTGGGTGCTTGGAAAAGCGGCCAAAGCAGACCAAGAAAAAATGGATGCTGCTGTTGATGAAGCAGTTCGTTGCATGGAAATACTTGCAAAAGATGGTGTGTTAAAAGCACAAAACAGACTACATTCGTTTAAACCCTAGTAACTTGGGTCCAAGTACACCGTTTAAACGAATTCTAAACAAGGTATCTTACTATGGGTTTTAAATGTGGCATCGTTGGCTTGCCTAACGTTGGTAAATCAACGCTTTTCAATGCACTAACTAAAGCGGGTATTGAAGCCGCTAACTTTCCTTTTTGTACCATTGAGCCTAATACAGGTGTGGTACCTGTGCCAGATCCTCGTCTAGACGAACTTGCTAAAATAGTTAATCCTCAACGAGTTCTTACCACCAGTATGGAATTTGTAGACATTGCTGGCTTAGTAAAAGGCGCATCTAAAGGTGAAGGCCTTGGTAACCAGTTTTTAGCTAACATTCGTGAAACCGATGCAATTGGCCACGTAGTTCGCTGTTTTGAAGATGAAAACATCATCCACGTAGCAGGCACTATTGACCCTGCTGACGATATTGACGTAATCAACACTGAGTTAGTACTTGCTGATATGGATAGCGCTGAAAAAGCCCTTTTCCGTAATTCAAAAAAAGCAAAAGGTGGCGATAAAGACGCTAAAGAGCAAAATGCTGTACTTGAAAAAGTAAAAGTGCATCTTGACGAAGGCTTAACTTTACGTGGTCTAGCACTAACTAAAGAAGAAAAAGCAGCAATCAGCTCTATTAACTTCTTAACGATTAAACCAACAATGTATATTGCAAACGTTGCTGAAGATGGTTTTGAAAATAACCCATACCTTGACCGCGTACGCGCTATTGCCGCAGCTGAAGATGCGATTGTTGTTCCTGTATGTGCCGCTATCGAGTCTGAGCTTTCAGAACTAGATGACGAAGACAAGCTAGAGTTTATGGCTGATCTTGGTCTAAAAGAGCCAGGTCTTAACCTTGTTATTCGTGGTGGTTATGAATTACTACAATTACAAACTTATTTCACAGCTGGCGTAAAAGAAGTACGCGCATGGACAATCCCTGTAGGTGCAACAGCACCACAAGCAGCGGGTAAAATCCATACCGACTTCGAGCGTGGCTTTATCCGTGCGCAAACTATTGCTTTTGACGACTTTGTTGCCTTTAAAGGTGAGAGTGGCGCAAAAGAAGCAGGTAAGATGCGTCAAGAAGGTAAAGAGTACATTGTTAAAGATGGCGATGTAATGAACTTCTTGTTCAACGTATAAGTACAAATTAAACCAATTTCACTTGGTAATAATTTTTAAAGGCTCGTTTTTACGAGCCTTTTTTGTATTTAAGCATTATAAAAATAATAATTAGCCTCAACTAGTCTATCTTTGTAATATCGCTTAATTAAAGAAGTACAGGGTTAATTAAGATTCCGCGCCTTAAAGGCAGCTAAAAAAACAGCATTTTTATTAAATTTTAGCCTGTTAGCTTAATTTTCCTGCAAACAAACACAGTTAAGTGTTTTTTTGCAAAAAAGGTGTTGACGAATTTGGGTCATATCAGCATAATACGCCCCGCACTCAGCGATGAAGTGCTAACAAAAAAAGATGGCTAAGTAGCTCAGCTGGTTAGAGCACATCACTCATAATGATGGGGTCACAGGTTCAAATCCCGTCTTAGCCACCATTATTTTTTTGTTGCTCAATGAAGAGTTTAAAATAACTACCTTGTGTGCGGGAGTGGCGGAATTGGTAGACGCGCTGGATTTAGGTTCCAGTATCTTAGGATGTGAGAGTTCAAGTCTCTCCTTCCGCACCATAATTCTTGATAAGAATTAAAACTATCAATTGTTATTGTTGGGATATCGCCAAGCGGTAAGGCACCAGGTTTTGATCCTGGCATTCCCAGGTTCAAATCCTGGTATCCCAGCCAACAATGGCTAAGTAGCTCAGCTGGTTAGAGCACATCACTCATAATGATGGGGTCACAGGTTCAAATCCCGTCTTAGCCACCATTTCTTCTTTTAGAAATGGCTCTGCAAGAGTTAAATTGCAGCTCAATGAAGAGTTTAAAATAACTACCTGTACTTTATTGTACAAACGATGCGGGAGTGGCGGAATTGGTAGACGCGCTGGATTTAGGTTCCAGTAACTTCGGTTGTGAGAGTTCAAGTCTCTCTTTCCGCACCATTTCTTGATAAGAAATAAAATTATCATTAATTCTTTGTTGGGATATCGCCAAGCGGTAAGGCACCAGGTTTTGATCCTGGCATTCCCAGGTTCAAATCCTGGTATCCCAGCCAACTTCTTCTACCAAGGAAAGTTGGATAAAAGAATTGCTCTAGCTTAGAGTTTAAATTGGCAAATTGTTGATGCGGGAGTGGCGGAATTGGTAGACGCGCTGGATTTAGGTTCCAGTAACTTCGGTTGTGAGAGTTCAAGTCTCTCTTTCCGCACCATGTTCTTATAAGAACTAAAATTATAAAGAATTCTTTGTTGGGATATCGCCAAGCGGTAAGGCACCAGGTTTTGATCCTGGCATTCCCAGGTTCAAATCCTGGTATCCCAGCCAACTTCTTCTACCAAGGAAAGTTGGATAAAAGAATTGCTCTAGCTTAGAGTTTAAATTAGCAACTTAGTGATGCGGGAGTGGCGGAATTGGTAGACGCGCTGGATTTAGGTTCCAGTAACTTAGGTTGTGAGAGTTCAAGTCTCTCCTTCCGCACCATGTTCTTATTAAGAACTAAAACTAATTCAAATTTATAGTTGGGATATCGCCAAGCGGTAAGGCACCAGGTTTTGATCCTGGCATTCCCAGGTTCAAATCCTGGTATCCCAGCCAATTTGACTCCCCTGTCTAAAACTTCTCAATACTCATTAAATTCAACTTACTTTTTCTGCACTTAAATAAACATTTATGAATTCATCTATATTTATTGGTTTGCTATATAAATACCCTTGTAAATAATCACAGTTAAGACTCAACAACGCCTGTTCTACCTCTTTAGTTTCTATTCCTTCAGCAACTACATCGCAATTTAATCGACTCGCTAAAAACAATGTAGATTCTACAATGGCGTAATCAGGTGAGTTAGTAAGCATATCTTTGACAAACGACTGATCAATTTTTATTTGATTAATTGGCAGCTCTCTTAATAACGACAGTGACGAAAAGCCAGTACCAAAGTCATCAACACTAAATTTAAACCCGCGCATACTCAACTGTTGCATCATTTTTCTAGCAGCCGGTATATTTGTCATCATTGCACCTTCTGTAATCTCAAAAATTAACGAGTCGCTTAATGTAGGGTCGGTTGCGAGTAAACTAATTATAAAATCGTAAAACTCGCTGCTTTCAATATCTTTCGTTGATAAATTGACATGTATAGTACCGGTGAAACCAAATAGCTTGAGCTTTCTAATATGATTAACGGCTTCTTGTACAACCCATTTCGATAAAGGAAAAATAAGCCCTGTACGCTCAGCTACGGTTATAAACTTTTCTGGACTAATAAAGCTACCATCATCTTGCGGCCATCGGATAAGCGCTTCTAGGCCATGTAATTGCAGATCTTTAGAGTCCATTATGGGTTGTAAATAAAGCTCAAACTCATCTTTATGTAATGCCACTTTAATTTTGGCTGATAAATCAAAAAAGTCCTCAGCTCGTTTCCCTATTGCAGATGAGTAATTTACCAAAGGTTGAAATGTTTTTTTAGCTTCATGCAGTGCCAAGTCAGCTTTTTTTAATAGCTGATCGGGCAATCGGCTATCATCAGGAAAACGGCTTACGCCTATACTTAATTGTATTTTAACCATTTGCTCATTCGTACAAAACGGACTTTTGACGGCTGAGTTTATAATGTTTACACAATAATTCATGCTTTCATCTGTATCGGTATGCAATAAAAAAGCAAACTCATCGCCACCTATTCGATATAACTTAGCAATGCCGCATAATTCTTTATTTAGTTTATTGGCAAATGCAGCCAAGAGTTGGTCACCACACTGATGCCCAAACGCATCATTAATTTGTTTAAAGTTATTTAAGTCGATATAAAATAGTGAAAATGGGGAAGGATATTCAACTTGTTTACTTAAAGATTTAAAAAATTTATCGCGGTTAGGTAGAGTTGTTAAGTTATCGTGTTCAGTTTGATATTTTTGATACTGCGTTGCTTGCTCTATTTTAAGAATACTTTTTAAGCTCAGTTTAATAACTAAAAAAACAAACCCACCACCGCCAAGTAACAACATAGCCACCATATTCATAACGACGGGTGCAATGTCGTGATTTGAAAAATAATAAAGTACCCACCAATACCCTATAATAAAAAAAATAATAGCGCATAGCAGTACACTCCATGCTCTTTGCGATGTTTTTTTACAAACTTTAACGGTTGTTTTTAAGCTAGCAACAAGCAGTAGCGCACCTAAAATAATTATTACTGTAAAAAAATTATCCACACACAGGCTCTTTAAAGTTATTAAACTGCGATTTAATGATGTAACACCAGTTAAATTAAAACCGTGTTCAATATAGCCGAGTCACTATTTGCTGACTTAAAAACAGGCATAAAAAAAGGCTCATAAATGAGCCTTTCTAATATCTACTTTAAATTTAGCCTAAATCACCACTAATTGCGTATTTTAAAACCCAGTTTTTTATTGGCCCCGTATTATTAGCCATTTTTAAAAACTGGCTACGTGCCCATTTAAGTGGCGTAATTTGATTAGAAAACCCAAAGTAACACGCGTCCATCATGCTCATCATTAATAAATTAGCCCTGCGGCGAGCTCGCTCGTATTCTTTAAGTTTTAGTGGGCAACCTATATCTCCTGCTTCGTTTAAAACCTCAGCAAGTGCCACTACGTCCTGAAAACCTAAATTAACGCCCTGCCCTGCAAGTGGGTTAATTGTATGCGCTGCATCGCCCACTAAAACCATGCGCCCTTGCGAATAATTATTAGCATGTTGGCGAGTAAGCGGAAATACTGCATGGGTTTGTATTTCAAAGTCTCCAGCAAGTTCTGGGAATTTATTCAGTATGTGCGTTTTTAACTGAGTTGGGCTTAGCCCTTTAAATGCTTGCAATGTATTTGCATCGTCGTACCAAATTAAATTAGCGTACGGTGCCTGCATTGGTAAAAATGCTAACGGCCCACTTGGTGTAAACTGTTGCCATGTTTTAATTTGTTGCGGTGCATCGAGTTTAATTAACACCCCCATGCAATGCTGTTGGTACTGCCAACCCGTAATACCAATATTCGCCTTATCGCGCAGCTGCGATTGCCCACCATCGGCGGCAATTACTAAATCAGCCGTATAGGTTTGATCACCATACACAAGCGTAATTAAATCATCCGTTTGCTCTATTTTAGTTACCGGCAATGATTGCTCAATAACCTCAATCTTATAATGCCCAAATTGCTGCCACAAGCTTGCTTGAATTAAACTATTTTCAATCAAGTGGCCTAAATGTGTCGTGTTTATGTCGGCGCAATCAAATAATAAATTGTCACCACCGCGCTCAAAAGCCTCTAATTGTTGATAAGGTGCTATGCGGTTTTGCCTTAAAAGAGGCATTGCCCCTAATTCATCAAGTAAATTTTCTGAAAAACGATTAATAGCAGACACTCTAATATCCACCTTATCGCTACTAAGAATGTGCGATGGGTCTATTAGGTGTTTTTCAATTATGCGCACGCCAAAGCCTTGCTGAGCCAGCTTTATCGCCATAGCCGCGCCAACCATGCCCCCGCCAACCACTATCACATTATTTTTAGTCATGTTTTTCATCATTTTATTATTACTTGAGTCTGTTTTGATTGTATCAAAATTAATTTGTTTTATACCAGAGGATATCCCTAACAGCACATTAAACTCGCCCCGTATTGATTTGAGATCACAAACATGAAAACTATACTTGGATCTGGGCGGGTATCCAGCTAAAATACGCCTCCTTTAAGTGAGCATGCTTGCTCCTTAATCCTGTTTCTAGCACATTTTTGTGCCACTATCGAATTGAACACGAGGCAATATTTCAATGAGCAAAAAGCTGCATATTAAAACCTGGGGTTGTCAGATGAACGAATACGACTCTCAGAAAATGGCTGAACTTTTAGATGCCACCAACGGCTACCAGCTAACTGATGATGCAACAGATGCCGACGTAATCTTACTTAACACCTGTTCAATTCGTGAAAAAGCACAAGAGAAAGTATTTCACCAGTTAGGTCGCTGGAAGTTGTTAAAAGACGACAAGCCAGACTTAATAATTGGTGTAGGTGGTTGTGTTGCCTCACAAGAAGGTGACTCTATTCGCCAACGCGCACCATTTGTAGATGTTATTTTTGGCCCGCAAACATTGCATCGTTTACCAGAAATGATTAAACAAGTGCAAGGCAACAAAGGCTCATCGGTTGTTGATATTTCATTCCCAGAGATTGAAAAGTTTGACCGCCTGCCAGAGCCAAAAGCGGATGGCCCATCTGCGTTTGTATCAATTATGGAAGGCTGTTCTAAGTACTGTACTTTTTGTGTTGTACCGTATACTCGCGGCGAAGAAGTTAGCCGCCCAGTAGATGACGTACTACTTGAAATTGCACAACTTGCTGAGCAAAACGTACGTGAAGTAAACCTACTAGGCCAAAACGTAAACGCATACCGCGGCGACACACACGATGGCGAAATATGTTATTTCTCAGATTTAATTCGTCTTATTGCCGCTATTGATGGTATTGACCGTATTCGTTACACCACATCGCACCCGGTAGAATTTACGCCAGACATCATTGACGTTTACGCTGATGTACCAGAGCTTGTAGATCACTTACACCTACCAGTACAAAGTGGTTCAGACCGTATATTAAACCTAATGAAACGTGGCCATACGGCAATTGAATACAAATCGACAATTCGTAAGTTACGCAAAATTCGTCCTAACTTAAGCATGTCGTCAGATTTCATTATTGGTTTCCCAGGCGAAAGTAAAGAAGACTTTGAAGCAACCATGAAGCTTATTAGCGACATTGGTTTTGATATGAGCTTTAGCTTTATTTACAGTGCACGCCCAGGTACGCCAGCGGCAGATTTACCAGATGACGTAACAGAGCAAGAGAAAAAAGAACGCTTATACTTACTACAAAACCGTATTACACAAATGGCGCAGCAAATTAGCCGTCAAATGTTCGATACAGAGCAACGTATACTTGTTGAAGGTCCTTCTAAAAAGAACCCAATGGAATTACGTGGCCGTACCGAAAATAACCGTGTAGTAAATTTTGTTGGCCCGCACACAGTGATCGGACAGTTTGTTGACGTACGTATTACCGAAGCACTACCTAACTCTTTACGTGGTGACTTAATTCGTACAGAATCAGAAATGAACTTACGACGTGAAATCGCTCCTTCAGCTATTTTAACTAAAGCTGCAGCAGCAGAGCCAAAACCAGACACTGTTAACGAAATTGGCGTAGCTTCTTTCGTTCCTTAGTCACACTATTAGCGCCAGTTAACGCTGGCGCAGTACTATAGGAAGCAATTTTGAGTAATCAGTTAAAAACATTAGAGATTTATTTAGAACCTGCCGATAACAAACGCCTTTCTTCTTTATGTGGCCCGTTTGACGAAAACATCAAACAAATTGAACGCCACCTGGCTGTTGAAATAATTCACCGCGACAACTTTTTTAAAGTAACCGGTAAACTACACAACTGCGCCGGCGCTGTAGAAATCTTAAAAAACCTTTATGTTGATACTCAGCCAGTTCGTGGTGTTTTAGGCGAAATAGAACCCGAAGCCGTTCATTTAGCTATTACCGAATCAAAAGCCCTAGAGCAAGACGCATCAAGCAGCGCTTACGGCAAAGAAATGGTGATTAAAACGCGTCGTGGTGTGATTAAACCACGTAACGATAACCAAGGTGTTTATGTGGCTAATATTTTAAACCACGACATTACCTTTGGTATAGGCCCTGCTGGTACTGGTAAAACCTACCTTGCAGTTGCTGCCGCCGTTGACGCCCTTGAGCGCCAAGAAATACGCCGTATATTATTAACGCGTCCTGCTGTAGAAGCGGGCGAAAAGCTTGGCTTTTTACCCGGTGATTTAAGTCAAAAAATAGACCCGTACCTGCGCCCTCTTTACGACGCTCTTTTTGAAATGCTAGGTTTTGAAAAAGTAGAAAAGCTCATCGAAAAAAATATCATTGAAGTCGCCCCGCTTGCTTACATGCGCGGACGTACTTTAAACGATGCCTTTATTATTTTAGATGAAAGCCAAAATACCACCGCCGAGCAAATGAAAATGTTTTTAACCCGTATAGGGTTTAACTCAAAAGCGGTTATTACAGGCGATATAACACAGGTCGATTTACCTCGTGGAACACGTTCAGGCCTTCGCCATGCAATGGAAGTACTTGATGGCGTAAACGAAATTAGCTTTAACTACTTTAAAGCCCAAGACGTAGTACGCCACCCTGTTGTAGCACGCATAGTTGAAGCCTACGAGCGAAACGACGAAAGCGAGCGACTAAAGCGCATTGAAAAGCAAAATGCAAAAGACGCACTTGCTGCTCTTCAACAGCCTACTACTAAAGAGTAATACTTTGACAACCGAACTTGATTTACAAATAGCCTGTGAGTTTGACAACCTCCCAAGCGAAGAGCAATTTGCACTGTGGGCCGACAAAGCCCTTAGCCAATACCGTGACGAGTCAGAACTCAGTATCGTTATTAGCGACGAAGCGCAATCGCAACAACTTAATAACGACTATCGCGGTAAAAATAAACCGACCAACGTACTGTCGTTCGAATTTGAAGCACCACCAGGAATAGATATTCCCTTGGTTGGTGATTTAATTATTTGCCCAGCCATTGTATTAGCTGAAGCAATTGAGCAAGAGAAGTCATTTCATGACCACTTTGCTCACATGGTTATTCACGGATGCTTGCATTTGCTTGGATTTGACCATATAAAGAGTGACGATGCTTTAGAGATGGAAAGCATCGAAAAGCAATTACTTGCAGAGCTAAACATAGCAGACCCATACCGGGACGATATTTAAATTAACGGAGCAATTAGACGCAATGAGCGACGGTAACTCGCAATCTAGCCAGGGTTCTTCTGGCAAAACGTGGTTGGGCAGAATAGCCCAAATGTTGCAAGGGGAACCCCAGAATAGAGAAGAGCTGGTCGAAGTTATTGCCGATGCGCAAGAACGAGACGTAATCGATCCTGAAACAAAAGAGATGATAGAAGGTGTGCTTGGCGTGTCTGAGCTTAAAGTGCGAGACATAATGGTTCCGCGCTCACAAATGATCACTCTTGAGATCGACAGCCCGCTTGAAGAGCTAATTCCAATGATGGTTGACTCAACTCACTCACGTTTTCCTGTGGTGATTGAAGACAAAGACCATGTAGAAGGTTTTTTACTCGCTAAAGATTTATTGCCACTGATCTTAAATAAAGACGAGCATTTACCATCAATACGCGATTATTTACGCCCAGCAATGGTAGTACCTGAGAGCAAACGTGTTGATACATTGCTAAACGAATTCCGTCAGCAACGCTACCATATGGCTGTTGTTATTGACGAATACGGCGGCGTATCGGGCTTGGTAACGATTGAAGATATTCTTGAAATAATTGTTGGCGAAATCGAAGATGAGCACGACGAAGAAGAAGAACATCAAGATATTCGTCGACTTGCTAAACATGTTCACGTAGTGCAAGCACTCACACCTGTAGATGACTTTAACGAGCATTTTAAAACAGGCTACAGCACAGACGAAGCCGATACTATTGGCGGAACTGTACTGCACGCATTTGGCCATATGCCAAGCCGTGGTGAAACGATTGACATAGAAGGTTACCAATTTAAAGTAACCAACGCCGACAATCGTCGTATTTTGCAACTGCAAGTCACCGTTCCTAAGGCTGATGATAACGACAGTGAAGAAACTGCTAACTAGACTTACCCTATTAGCAAAAGATAAAAAAGCATGGCTCGCACTCGTTGCGGGCCTTGTTTTAACTTTTGGCTACGCCCCCTTTGAAATTTGGCCCATCGTATTTATTAGCCTTGGTGCCATAATTTTTTGCGTCAACCCCAATAATACCGGTAAAGCACACGCAAAAACCGCTGCTAAATATGGCTTTATATTTGGCCTAGGCTGGTTTGGTGCAGGTATAAGCTGGGTACATGTTTCTATTGCCACCTTTGGCGGTATGCCGCTTATAGCGTCGCTCTCGTTAATGGCTTTTTTGTGCGCCTACTTAGCGTTATTTCCTGCACTTGCCTTTTGGGCAACTACACGCTTTGCCATTGGCCCTAAAAGCTTTGGCGCATTACTAATTGCCTGCTTTGCAATTAGTGAGTATTTACGTGGCACCGTACTTACCGGTTTCCCATGGTTAAGTTTTGGCTACACACAAACCGACGGACCTTTAAGGCTGCTTGCCCCTTATATTGGCGAGTTTGGCTTAACCCTCGTGTGTATCGCTATTGGCTTTGCACTGTATAGACTTATCCAAAAAGATTTTAAAACCCCGGCGGTTACGGCTACAGCTGTTGCGCTTATTTTTGCAGGTGCAAACACCACAGGCAGTATTCATTACACAGATAAAAACATGTCAGTATTGCTCGTACAAGGCAACATACAGCAACACCTGCGCTTTGAGCCAAGTGAGTTTTGGACCACAATGAGCAAATACCAAGACCTGACACGCCCACATTGGGATGCCGACTTAATAGTATGGCCCGAAGCCGCAGTGCCTGAAATAGAAATGCTTGCTGATTCCTACCTAGCCAATTTAGACAGTGCCGCCTCGTTTAATAAAACCGCCCTTGTAACCGGTATTGTTGACTACCAGCGAGACACCAAAAATATATTCAACACGCTTATCGTGGTTGGTAATAAAGAACGCGGCGACGAGCACGGGCATTATCATTACCTTGATAAAAACCGCTATCAAAAACACCAGCTGTTACCTATTGGCGAATTTGTACCCTTTCAAGATTTTTTGCGCCCTATTGCTCCGTTATTCGATTTACCTATGTCGTCGTTTACGCGTGGCGACAAAGTGCAAAACAACTTACGCGCCAATGGCTTTAATTTACTCCCCGCTATTTGCTACGAAATTGTTTTTGCCGATTTAGTACGCGGTAATTACAAAAGCGACTCTGACCTACTCTTTACTGTAAGTAACGATGCCTGGTTTGGTGACTCTATTGGGCCTTTGCAACATATGCAAATAGCCCGTATGCGGGCGCTCGAACTACAACGCCCTCTAGTGCGTGTTACCAACAATGGTGTAAGCGCTGTATACGACCCCATAAGCCACACACAACAAACCATGCCACAGTTTGAAGCTACCACATTGAAAGCCAACATTAAGCTTATAAAAGGCGACAGCGTGTACAGCCAATACGGCAATGTGTTTGTATGGGGATTT
Organism: Pseudoalteromonas sp. NZS37; assembly: GCF_015864265.1. Classification (NCBI taxonomy): domain Bacteria; kingdom Pseudomonadati; phylum Pseudomonadota; class Gammaproteobacteria; order Alteromonadales; family Pseudoalteromonadaceae; genus Pseudoalteromonas; species Pseudoalteromonas sp. NZS37. Next base: position 59,446 of record NZ_JADYXL010000011.1, read on the forward strand.
GTGTTTTTGATGGGTGTTGTTGGGTTTGGGGTTAGGTTTAGAAAATAAGTAAATACTGATGGCTATAGTCTGTAGCAAGGGATTGAGTATCTCTTGCTACTTGAATTTATAATTTCACCTGCACTGAGTATAACTATAAATTTTAAGACACCTTTAATATTAGCTCTGTCTGCGCATAGAGTAATATTAAATTACTGTGTTTTCACTGATGATCTAAGTGCTTCCTCACCCAGTTTAAAGTTTTGCTCATGGCTCAAATCGTGTAAATGTGCGTATGTAATCTCTCTTAATGGTAACGCGACTAAGAACTTGTCCCATGCTTCATACAATACAGAGCTATATTCTAATAATTTATCTCTGGAAACCTCATCCAAAGCTAAAGAGTTCAAATTATCCAATAACTCTAGTTTTTTTTCTTTCTCTATATTTTTAATTACACTTTCATAAGGTGTAACTTCAATAAACTTTAAATTATCCTTGTCACGATAGCCAGCCATTACAGGAAGAATATATATATCATTAGATTGTATTTTCGCCTGTATCTCATAGATATAACCTATATAAACTTTTCTATCAGACATAGTAAATAAAATTGGGAGCCCCGTTTTATTTGAACGGTGGAATAATCGAGAAAATTCAGGACTATCAGCATCTTTTAGAAACTCATCCTCTAGGAGGTGTTCCCTATCAAATAACTTGTATATCAACCATGGTAATACAATCGACATGAAAAAAGTTATTGTACTGATATCAACAATAGCAACCCAATGCTTTTCTACATGGGAAAATAACAAAACTTCCGTTAAAAACCAATGCCCCAAGTCGACATTAATATCGCATAACGTTGCTACTTCACTGATAAGTAAGAAAATAAATGCACTTATAAGGAATGCAAACAAGCCTACGGAAGTAGACTTAAAAAATGTATGATAACCATTACTTCTATGAAGAGGAAAGTGTGTTTTGTGGTAGTGATTCAGCAGGCTATACCCTGAGACTCCAAAAACAAGTAATAGTAATATTGTAGGCTTTATCATATGGTGCAACTAAAAAGTGCCTTATTAAATATAGGCACTTTATTTTAAATTTTAAGAAGTTGGATGAGTCAACCTACTAGCGGCTTGTAATTGCTCTTTTACAACAGGGCTGTCTCTTAAAGACTTCATATCCACTCTAAATGTGTCATTCCTAGGCATATATACATCAATTTCACTTTTAGCGTGTTGAGCAAATAATTTTTTTACTTCTTTGATTTGATGATCACTCAACTCAGTTGAGAGTTCTTTTAACTGTTTATCTATTTTAGGAGACAAACGAAAGAAATTGAACCAGCTCATAACGGCGCTCCTTATAAGAAACATAATTTAACAAATAGATCGTGATGTAGCTTTTAATTCAAATCTACTACGATACTGATATTAATCATCCTGACGAATATGTCAATAAATTGTATATTTCAAACCATTAAACATTTAGATAAGTTATACAGAGACGACTATTTTACTTGTCTCATAAAACATCTATAAAGAACTAAATTAAGGCCTTATTTTAGTCCTTTCTTAACTAATTTTGAACTGTCTCTTCTACCGTTTCCACATTTACAACTTGATTCAAGTCGCCTTTAATAACCACAGTCGCTGATATTTTATCTTGAATGGCTTGTCTGTTTGGGTCCCAATATATCTGTAAAAACCCTAACAAGCCTGTGGCAAAGCCTGCACCGTAGCCGCCGTAGCGACCAAAACAGTCTAATAAACCTAATGGCTCGCCGCTTAGGGCGACAACACGAATATTACATACCTTTTTACCCGGTGTTTGGCCGCACCAAAGTAACGAGAACAACGTAAAGTAAACTGCAGCCCAGCCAAAACCTAAGCCCAAGTCTTGAATAATGCCTTTGCTCCACTGCAAAATACTATTTGTGGTTGTTTGTGCAGGTTTTTCTTCTATTAACTGCGCAGGCTTTATTTCGTTATTTTCACTGAGCACTAGTAGCTGTAAAAGTACGGTAGCAAGTTGTGGGTTTTGTAGGTCGTCCATTTCTGCTAATTTAGGTACTTGCCCGATTAAATTATCAAGCGCGTTTTGTTGGCAAGGTTCCTCACAGCTGTCATCGGCTGTTTGCGCTAAATAAGTATTTACCTGTTGTTTTTCTGTGGGAGTAAGCTGAATTTCATCTTGTATTTTTACGCCCTGAACAGCTAAAGCTTGATCAGCGTTATCGTCTTCTAGGTAATCAATGCCAATTGAAAGCACAGTAAGTGCGCTTACAAATAAAATACTTGCTGCCGTTATTTTTAAGATTCTTCGCCACACATTCGATATTTTTGGAAGGTATTGCTGTGCCGTACCTTTATAAAAAGCCATTGCAGCAACAAATGCTATTAAAGCCGCGCTAAGCTTGGCCGCTAAAAATATCAGTGCAACATCAATAATAATCGCTAGTGCACGCCGAATTGGCGTAGCTAAAGGCAAGCCCAGTAAAGCACTGTCAATTTTAAAGGCGTAGGGGGTAACAACTTCTCGGGTTTCAGAGTTTGATAATTCTAATTGTTCTATCTCTTTGGCTTTCATTTATTTTCTTGTTATTAAAATAGGTAACCCGGTTAACTTACGCGTTTTTTATTTTTTGCTCAAGATTAACTCTGCTTTATTTTTAAGAAAACCGCCCCCCACAAACACTAAAAGTTACAACCGTTTACAAATATAAAGTTAACATAATTTACAAAAGTAACTATTGAACATATATTGATGCTGAAACTGCTTTCACACTAAAAATTAAATATATGGAGTATATTTTGAAGTTATTAACTAATGTGTTTTTCTTGTTTTCGGTCCTTATTTTGAGTGGCTGTGCCCACCAGATAAGTTTAAATCCAGACACTGAAAAACTTCAGGTTACAGAAAATAAATCAGCATCAGTTGTGGGTTATTATATTTCTGAAGATGATATAAAAAAACAAGTAAAAACACCTGGCGGTGGTGGCGATAATGTTAGTTACAAACCTTATAAAGACACAGAAGCAGCGCTGTATACTGTGCTTTCTAATAAATTTGAAAACGTTTATAAGCTTGAATCATTAACTGATAGTACATTTTTAAAAGATAAAAAAATTGAGTATGTATTCATACCGACAATAACAACGCAATCTAGCTCAGATAGCTTATTCACATGGCCTCCTACAGAATTTACTTTCACGCTAAACTGTAAAACTTTAAATAACAATGGCGATATAGCATGGAATAGTGAAGTTAAAGGTTTTGGCAAAGCTGAATTTGATGAGTTTAAAAATGATTTTTCTTTATCTGCAAAACGTGCAACAGAAGAAGCATTTAACAAACTAGTTGTAGAACTTGATCAATCAAATTTATAAATAAGGACAGAAATAAAATGAAGTATAAAAGTTCACTAGGTTTAATCGCGGCTTTATTTTTAAGTGCATGTACCATTCAAGTTCCACCTTATAGTGCAGATATCAGCAACGTTTCTAAACTAAAAGAAGAGTCTAATACACCAGTCTCAGTCGGAAGAATTGAATCTGAAAAAAAATTAAATAAGATATCACTTCGAGGCTCTCCTCTTGTTTCATCTGTAGGCAACAGCTATGGTGAATATATTGAGAGCGCTTTAATACAAGAATTAAAACTGGCTAAACTTTGGTCTGGTGTTGCTAAAAAGCAAGTGACTGGTAAGGTTATTGACCAAGATATTGATGTAACAGGGTTCTCAGAGGGGAATTCATTTATAAAAGTAAATTTTGTTGTTTCAGAGGACGATGCAATTTTATTTGAAAAAGTAATTTCAGCTGAACATGATTTCGACTCTTCATTTATTGGCGCAATTGCAATCCCAAATGGTCAACGAAGCTATGTAGAGCTTGCTCAAAAATTACTTAGGAACTTGTATTCTGACGAAGAGTTTATTACTGCAATTAAGTAAGTACTCTCAGTGTAATTAAAACAAATAAGGAGCTGTATGCTACAGCTCCTTATTTATATATAAATTTAATTTGTAACTGGATAATCGGTATAGCCTTGCTCTGCGCCACCAAACAAAGTGTCGGGGTTGTGGCTGTTAAGAGGCTTGCCTTGCTTTAAGCGTGCTGGTAAGTCTGGGTTTGATACAAACGGGCGACCAAAGCCAATCATATTGGCCCAGCCTTCGCTAAGTGCTTTGTCTGCGCGCTCTTTGGTATACTTGCCTGCGTAAATTAATACACCGCTGTAGGCTTTACGAATAGCGTGTTTAAACTCAACACTCATTAAAGGTGCGTCATCCCAATCGGCTTCGGCTATATGCATGTAACCTACACCGGCTTTATTTAATGCCTCAGAAACCGCTAAATAAGTTTCCTCAGGGTTTTCGTCTACAGTGCCATTAAGAGTTGTTAACGGGGCTAGTCTTACGCCTACTTTGCTGCTACCAATTTCGTCGCTAACAGCATTTACGACTTCAATTAAAAAACGTATTCGGTTTTGCACGCTGCCACCATATTCATCGGTGCGAGCATTTGATTCTGAGTCTAAAAATTGATTAATAAGGTAACCATTAGCAGCATGAAGCTCTATGCCATCAAACCCTGCATTAACTGCATTTTTAGCAGCTTGGCGAAATTCGCCTATGGCATGCGTAATATCTTGTTTGCTCATTTCGCGTGGGAGTTGGGTGTCTACAAACCCCGGTGCGCCGTTTGTATCTACAAATACTTTTACGTCTTTTGCAGCAATGGCCGAGGCTGAAATAGGCTGCACACCACCGGTGTTGTCACTGTGAGTTACGCGGCCAACATGCCAAAGCTGAGCAAACATCACGCCACCAGCGCTATGTACTGCGCTTGTTACTTTACTCCAGCCTGCAACTTGCTCATTTGAATAAATACCCGGAGTCCAAGCGTAACCTTTACCAAGCTCACTAATTTGCGTGCCTTCGCTTACAATTAGCCCGGCACTTGCGCGCTGTGCGTAATATGTTGCCATTAAGTCGTTAGCTATATCGCCAGGCTGTGTTGAACGCGAGCGAGTCATTGGGGGCATAACAATACGGTTTTTTAATGTTTTACCTGCAAGCTCTATTGGTTCAAAAAGTAATGTCATAATGCCTCCTAAGTTTGATTGCGCTCATAATAACGTAACAAAGCACATGCAAAAACAACAAAAACTGCAAAATAGTTTTGTTGTATCTGCAATAAAGCTACAAAGTAAAACACATTAACTTTAGGTGAACTAAATGTATTTTATTGACTCTTAACAGCACTATTAAGTTGAGGGTTTGATGTGAATAAAGGGAATGCGTGGCCGTGGGTTATCTCGTTATGTATACATGGCGTGTTGCTGTACTTATTACTTTCACATAAATTACTTTCGCAAAAAATAAAGGTTGAAGAACCTCAAACAAAAAAAGACACCGTAATAAACGCTTATGTAATGGTTAACTTATCAACCCAACCTAAGTTAAGCACCGTTAACACCACCACTAACGCACCGATTGCTGAGCCTGCAAAGTTAGAGGTAAAAAAAGTACCTGAATCTATAAGCACTAATAAAACACCTACAACTCAAACACAAGTTACTAAAGCACCCAAACAACGTGACGAAAAACCAAAAACAACAACAGTAACAAAGTCCACTATTACAAATAAATCTCACCCCTCTGCCCACACCATTAATACCAACACGCAAACGTTTAAAAAACTTAACCCGTATGCGCCTATTTATGGCGCACCTATAAATAACTTAACGCATAAAAAAATGGTCACGTTTGGCGAAGCCGATAACTCAGATAGTACTGATGATGCAATAGCTGCCACGCCCACAATTAAATCACCGGTTAAATCACAAAAATCGGAAGTTATTAGCCAAAATACAATAGGCACACGACGATTAGAAAAATTTAACGGTAAATGCTATTTAATTGATACTTCAACCGTATTTGGTAGTAATGGCATGCCTCAAGGTAGCGCGCAGACCTGCCCTGGTGAGCAAACTGATGATGAAATATTATTTAATAAAATAATGGATAAGTGGGCTCGTAAAAATAATTAGTTTTAAATTAGTGAACAAATACATTATTAAAGCGTATTAGTTATAAGTACTCCACTTACTTAATGCCAATTAGGAAACACGTATGACAACAAAGCAACTATCATCACTTTTTGTATTTAATTTATTAGTTGTAAGTGCACAAGCGAATGCAAACCAGCGCTGGTACGTTGTTAACGACTCAGTAATGGGCGGTGTATCTAATAGCCAAGTAACACAAACTCAAGAAAGTTTGCTTTTTACAGGCAATGTTTCGCTTGATAATAACGGCGGTTTTGCATCAATACGTACAGAGCTAAATACACAAAGCCAAAATACTAAAGCTATAGCACTGCGCGTTAAAGGGGATGGACAAACCTATCAGCTTAGGCTCAGAACTACCAATTACCTTGATGGCGCAGCGTACACCCACTCATTTAAAACAGTAAAAAATGAATGGGTAGATATAAACTTTGCTCCGAGTGATTTTACTTTAACGTATCGCGGCCGCGTGCTTGAGCAACAACCGATTATTGATTTTGACGATATAAAACAGCTAGGCTTTATGATTGCAGGCAAGCAAGAAGGTAAGTTTAAACTTGAAGTGGGTAAAATTGAGTTTAAAAGCTAACCCACCAGCATGTTGGTGGCGCTAAATAGTATAGTCGTCGCCCCGCCTCTTCATTTCACTAATAACCAGCTCAACCATTTGTTGTTTTATTGCTGCTTGCTCTGACTTTAACTCCCCTAATTGCAGCTCTAACATATCTATTTGTTCTTGCTGTTGCGTGTTTTTGTATTTTTTTGCACCTAGGTGGTCAGCATCTAAAGTTAAACTCGCATCACTTTTATTTAGCTCACTTGCAGAAGTGTTTATAGTTAAACTACGTTGTACGGGGCTTTGTTTAAGTTTATTAATTTGCTCTTGCAGCGCAATAACTCGCCCAGCGAAGTGCTTGTATACTTTTTCTAGGTTTTTATATTGGTTGCCAAACGTTGCGTTATCTTCACTATATTCTTGTGCTTTGGTATCTAAAAACTTTGATAACACATATTTTGGCTCTTCCTCACTCTCTTCCTCGTTCTTTTCTTCACTCGCTTTTTCAACAGGTAGTTTATCTGATTGCGCTAAAGTTTGAGTATTTGAGCTGTATACTTGGTATGGAATGGGAGTCGGTGAAATCTTCATTATTTTATCCCTAAAATAGCTTTGTAACTATTATAGGTATCGACCTCGTATTAAAATCCTTGAGTAAATTTTAATGTTAGCTAAAAGCAAAAAGCCCCACTTTATTAAAGTAGGGCTTATACCAATTTATTAAACTAACTCGTTGCTTACTTAGTACTTTGGTTATCTTGTGAGAGCGCAATAAGTGCAAGCGCCGCATTTAGGCGAGTATTTAAATTATTATAAATAGTCATTCCAAACACACCGATAATACAAACTATTAAACCCATTTGTAGGTTAACGCTCATCTCTAGTAAAAAAACAGCTGCAACGAGTAAGCACAGCGCTAATGCATAAATGATAGATTGAAAGGTAAAGTTAATATCACCCTTGGCTATTTTAAGTAATTCGTCTTTATTCATAATTTACTTCCTTGTTATTTGATCACTAAGACTCAATTGCCAGTAACTCTACTTCAAATATAAGTACTGAGGCAGGAGGAATACTCCCTACACGTTTTTCGCCGTACGCTAATTGGTGCGGTACATATAGCGTGTATTTATCGCCGGGGCTCATAAGTTGTAAACCCTCAGTCCAGCCTTTAATAACTTGGTGTAAACCAAAGCTAATAGGTGTTTTACGCTCTACTGAACTGTCAAACACAGTGCCGTCGATTAGTGTGCCGTGGTAATGCACGTTAACCATACTTTTTGGGGTTGGTGTGTTTTCGTTTTCGCTTTTATGGATTACTTTATACTGCAAGCCAGAAGTCGTTTCTACTACGCCTTCTACCTTTGAGTTAGCGGCTAAATAATCTGCACCTATTTGTGCATTTATGCCTGCTTGTTGTTTTGCTTTTTTACTATTTTGAAATATTAAAAAACAAAAAATGGCGATAACTACCGCCAAAATTATATTAATCATCATTAACCTTTTTCGTTGTCTAGCTCTTCGTCTTTTTCGTCATCATCGCCGTTTACTATGTCGGCAATCTCTTTAAGGCGAGCAAGTGCAATACCGTTTACTGAGTTTTCTGGATACTGGTCATCAATAATATCGCCAGCTTCTATATCCATTAACAAGTTAAGCGCTTGGTCTACGGTTTCAACTGCGTAAATATTAAATTTACCCGCTTCAACTGCATTAAGTATTTCGTCATCAAGCACTAAGTTAACTTGGTTTGATTTAGGAATGATAACGCCTTGCGAACCTGTTAAACCACGCATTTTACACAGTTTAAAAAAGCCTTCTATTTTTTCGTTTACGCCACCAATGGCTTGTACATCGCCGTGTTGATTAATAGAGCCTGTAAGCGCAATTGATTGGCTAATAGGTAGGCTTGTAATAGACGAAATAAGCGCACACAACTCTGCTAAAGATGCGCTATCGCCATCTATGTAACCATAGCTTTGCTCAATGGCAATATTAGCGCTAAGCGTTAAGCTAAAGTGCTGCGCATATTTATTACCTAAATAACCGGTAAGCAACATTACACCTTTTGAGTGAATTGCTTTACCAAGCTCAGCTTCGCGTTCAACATCTATTACGCCATCGGCGCCAGCATAAACCGTTGCCGTAATACGCGCAGGGGTACCAAATGAGGTATCGCCAATGTGTAATACGGTTAAGCCATTTACTTTACCAATGGCTTGGCCGTCGGTTGCAATAAGTGTGTGACCTTCTTTTATATCACTGAGCATATTTTCGCTAATTTGGCCGGTACGGTATTGCTTGCCTTCAATGGCTTCGTCAATATGGTGCGCGTCAATAACGGCTAATTTGTCTTGCTTTGCGTAGTAACTGGCTTCTGCAATAAGTTCAAGTACATCAGCAAAACGCGCTGATAATTTATTTTGATGCTCAGCTTGGCGGTAACTAAATTTAAGTAAACGCACCATAGCAGCCTGCGTTGCAGTGCACTTTAATGTTTGCTCGCAATACTCGGTTACTTTAGTAATAAACTGGTATTGCAATTTATCGCTACTTGGCAAGTAGTAATCAAAGTCGGCTAATACTCTAAATAGCTCTGCAAATTCTTCGTCGTATTCACCTATGGTGTAGTACAACTCGCGCGAACCTAATAAAATAATTTTAACATCAAGCGGTATAAGCTGCGGGCGAAGTGTAAAGCTAGTCCCTACTGTGCTGTCTTGATACGGTAAGTCGTTTTTAATTTGATGTGTTTTTAACGCGAGTTTTAAACCATCCCACACTTGTGGATTTGCCATGATTTTTTCAGCGTCCATAATTAAATAACCGCCATTAGCACGATGCAATGCACCAGCCTGAATTGAGCGATAACAGGTAATTAAAGAGCCTTGCGATGTTGAGTACTCAATTTTGCCAAATATATTGCCAAACGTTGGGTTGGGCTCGTACACAACCGGTGCTGCGTCGTCTTCTTTAAACTCAACTAAAATGTTAGGTGCAAAAAAGTCGGTAAGCATGCCTTTGCGATCAAAGTCTTCTTTGCTTTCTTCACTTTCATCTTCGTCATCTAGCCATTCAAGTACCGCGTCTATAATTTCAACGCGTATATCTTTTAAATAGCGCAGTACACCAATATGCGTGGCATATTTATGTTCTAAGTCTTTTAAAAGTGGTTTAGTGGCTTGCTCTGCAGTCGACTTTTTAAGATTGCGTTGTTTTTCTTTTGATTCGCGTTTCCAACGTGGCAGCTCTATTAACGCTTCTATTAATGCATCTTCTAGCTTTTCAATTTTTTCAAAAAACTCTTCACGTAACGTTTCTTCAAGTTCGCCAAATTCGCTGTCGCTCAATTGTTTACCATCTACAAGTGGTGCAAACCCTACTGAATTTTTTTCTTCAACTAATGCAACGCTTTGCTCAAATGCCGCAATTTCTACTGCGGTAATAGCACTGTCGTAGGCATCGTTAAATTCACGATCGATTGATTTTTTCTTACGCTGATACGCTGGGTTATCAAATGCCGCAGGAAAGGTGTCGAGTACTTCATCTAAAAATGAATCTATATCGTCACTAAGTTGCTTGCTTTGACCTGGTTGCATAAACAGCGCAATAGGTTCTCTGTGGTCATCGTAATTGTTTACGTATAACCATTCGTTTGGCGTTGAGCGGTCTTTTGCGTGTTGTTTAAGTTTATCTTTAACAAGCGTAAAGCGCCCGTGAGCGGCCTCGCCCATTACATAAACGTTGTAACCCGGCAGTTCCATCCCTAATGAAAAATCTAAAGCACTTTGGGCGCGTTGTTGGCCTATAAACGTAAGTTGCTCTGGGTATGGATTGTTCATACACGTGTTTACGTGATTAGTAGAAATACTCGGTGCGAGCTTTGAAACAGATAGTGGCAGCAATTTTTTCGTCATTCTAACTTCTTTTTTTACCAGCATATTCGCTGGCCTTTGGGCGTATTAAGTGGCCCGCAGCCACTTAATACTTATATTTAAGGGTGCAGTGCCTTACGACTAAAATAGATTCCATCACATTCAATACACGGTGTAATTTGTGTAGCGTGATAAACATCGTAACTATGGGTGCAATTCTTACATACTAATGTGCCCATGGCTATCCATTCGCCTGCGTGATACACACCATTGTGCTTAAAATCTTGGCTAAGAGATTGCCACTCAAGTTGAGTTTTATCTTCTATGTGCGAAAGTTCAAACCAAAGAGACTCTTTAAGCTCTTGCCATGCAAGCGAATTATAGTGTGATTCGTTCTCTACTATATGTTCAATATCATTCTTTAAATAACTTTTGTAGAGCTCATATCTTTCTTGACTTAAATCTTTAAGCGCCTGCTCAGATTCAACAAACCCAGAAACCACATCTTTTAAACCATGCTCTTTCACATCTTTTATCCAATGGGTAAAACTGCTAAGCCATGTTTTGTAATCAGTCATTTTTTACTCCTTCAAAATTGCTGTTAAATCAGTCTGTAACTTATGTCTTTAGCTAACCACACTATAAAAAGGCAGGTTAACCTGCACTGAAAGTTACAATTTAATAAAAGCATGTTTTTGACGCTGTGAATAGTGTTTTATTTGGGGTATCCTAACGGCAATTTTTTATTAGTTTGCAAGAAGTCTGGAACCATAGATGCAAGAGCAATATAACCCGCAAGATATAGAGTCAAAAGTACAAAGCTACTGGGAAGAAAACCAGGTATTTAAAGTCACTGAAGATGAGAGCAAAGAAAAGTATTACTGCCTTTCTATGTTCCCTTATCCGAGTGGTCGACTGCATATGGGTCATGTGCGTAACTACACCATTGGTGATGTTGTTTCTCGTTTCCAGCGCCTGCAAGGCAAAAACGTAATGCAACCTATGGGTTGGGATGCGTTTGGTTTACCTGCAGAAAACGCTGCTATTAAAAACAAAACAGCACCAGCTAAGTGGACATACGAAAATATTGATTACATGCGTACCCAACTTAAGCAATTAGGTTTTGGTTATGACTGGGATCGCGAAATTGCGACGTGTCATCCAGAATACTACAAGTGGGAGCAGTGGTTTTTCACTAAGCTTTACGAAAAAGGCCTAGTGTATAAAAAAATGTCGACAGTTAACTGGGATCCAGTGGATCAAACTGTACTTGCTAACGAACAAGTTATTGATGGTCGCGGTTGGCGTTCAGGCGCTGTGGTTGAGCAAAAAGAAATTCCACAGTGGTTTATTAAAATTACCGACTACGCACAAGAGCTACTTGACGATTTAGACAAGTTAGAAGATTGGCCAGAGCAAGTTAAAACAATGCAGCGCAACTGGATTGGCCGCTCTGAAGGGTGTGATATTGAATTTAAACGCACCGATAACGACGAAACATTTAGCGTATACACAACACGTCCAGATACCTTTATGGGTGTTACGTATGTTGCTGTTGCTGGTGGTCACCCTATTGCACAAGAAGCCGCTAAAAATAGCGATGCTATTGCAATGTTTGTTGAAGAATGCAAAAACACCAAAGTTGCCGAAGCAGACATGGCAACAATGGAGAAAAAAGGCATAGCAACAGGCTTTTACGCCACTCACCCATTAACGGGCGAGCAAGTACCAATTTGGGTTGCTAACTTTGTATTAATGCATTATGGCTCAGGCGCTGTAATGGCAGTACCTGCACACGATCAACGCGACTTTGAGTTTGCAACAGCGTACGGCCTAGATATAAAACAAGTCATTGCGCCTGCTGAAGGTTCAGATCTTGAAGTAAACCTAAAAGAATCAGCATTTACCGATAAAGGCGTACTTGTAAATTCGGGTGAATTTAACGGCCTTGATTTTGAAGCTGGTTTTAAAGCGATTGCCGATAAATTAGAAGCACTCGGTGTTGGTGAGCGTAAAGTAAACTTCCGCCTGCGTGACTGGGGTGTGAGCCGTCAGCGCTATTGGGGTTCTCCAATTCCAATGCTTAGCGATGAAGATGGTAAAGAACTTGCTGCAACAGAAGATATGCTACCAGTTCGCTTACCAGAAGATGTGGTAATGAACGGTGTAACTTCACCACTTAAAGCAGACCCAGAGTGGGCTAAAACAACAGTAAATGGCGCACCTGCGTTTCACGAAACTGATACGTTTGACACCTTTATGGAATCGTCTTGGTACTACGCACGCTACTGTAGCCCACGCTACGACGAAGGCATGCTAGATCCAGCGGCTGCTAACTACTGGTTACCAGTAAACCAATACATTGGTGGTATTGAGCATGCAATTTTACATTTATTGTACTCACGCTTTTTCCATAAATTATTACGTGACTTTGGTTTAGTTAATTCAGACGAGCCGTTTGACCGCTTACTTTGTCAAGGTATGGTACTTGCTGAAACATTTTATCGTAAAGATGAAAAAGGCGGCGACATTTGGATTTCGCCAACTGATGTAAACACCGAAACCGACGAAAAAGGCCGCGTTACTAAAGCATGGCATAAGGAAGACGGCGAGCCGGTATTCTCATCAGGCATGAGCAAAATGTCTAAGTCTAAAAACAATGGTATAGACCCACAACATGTAATTGCCCAGTATGGTGCAGATACAGTGCGTTTATTCATGATGTTTACAGCACCACCAGAGCAAACGCTTGAATGGTCAGACTCAGGCGTTGAAGGCGCACATCGTTTCTTAAAACGTGTATGGAAATACGCGGTAGACGTTAAAACAGTAGGTTACCAAGCACTTGATAAATCAGCGCTAACTAACCCGCAAAAAGTACTACGTCGCGACTTACACAAAGCAATTGCTAAAGTGACTGATGATGTTGAACGTCGTCAAACCTTTAACACCGCTATTGCAGCCATTATGGAGCTTTCTAATAAGTTATTAAAAGCACCACTGAGCGACAAACAAGATGTAGCGATTGCTAACGAAGCACTTGAAGCATTAGTTATTATGCTTGCACCTATTACTCCGCATTTATCGCATGAGCTTTGGAAAGAGCTTGGTAAAAAAGGCGAGATTTTAGATGCTGCATGGCCAAAAGTTGACGAGTCTGCACTTGTTGAAGATGAAAAACTAATCATCGTACAAGTAAACGGCAAGCTTCGCGCTAAGTTAACAGTGGCAGCTGGTGCAACTCAAGAGCAAGTAGAAGCCCTTGCGTTTGCAGAATCTAACGTAACTAAATTTACTGATGGCTCAACCATTCGTAAAATCATTTACGTACCAGGCAAGCTACTTAACGTGGTAGCTAACTAATATGGCTGCATTTAACGCCATTAAAAATGGACTAGCCTTAGTGCTAGTCTGTTTTTTGTTATCAAGCTGTGGCTTTCATTTAAAAAAAGCCTCTAGCCTGCCTGATAACTTAAAACAGCTAACACTTGTAGGCGATGACGAAAAATCGACTTTATTCACTGAGCTTAAAAAAGAGCTTAAAGCGAGTAACGTAGAGTTAGTATCGTCAGCTAAAGATAAAGCCCAATTGTATTTACGCAAAGAAAGCATTGAACGCCAAACACTTTCGCTGTTCCAAAACGGCCAAGTTGCTGAATATGAGCTCGCTTATGGCGTATCGTATGTAGTTAAACGCCCAGGTGAAAAAGCGATAGAAAAACGTTTTGAGCTTTACCGTAATTACCAAGATGATCCGGATCATGCATTAGCAAAAGCAAAAGAGCTTGAGCTACTTATTAGCGAAATTCGTGAGCAAGCCAGTCGTCGTATCGTTAGAGAGCTGTCGCAACTATAATGCGCTGCTACGCTAATCAACTACCGAGTGAATTAAATAAAGGGCTAAAGCCCTTTTATTTAGTATTTGGAGAAGAGCCTTTTCAAGAAGCGCAGTGCGTACAACAAATTCGCGACAGTGCTAAGCAACAAGGTTTTGATGAAGTAATTAAGTTTACTTTAATGCAAGGATTCGATTGGCAAGAAATTATAGCCCAGTACCAAAGTATGTCGCTGTTTAGCGCCCGCACTATTATTGAGCTTGATTTAAACCAACAAAAGCCAGGCGTTATTGGCAGCAACACCTTTAAAAAAGTAGTTGAACTGGTTAATCCCGATACTATTTTAATTGTTAAAGGCGCTAAAGCCAGCCAAGAAGTACAACGTGGAGCATGGTTTAAAGCCCTTGATAAGCAAGGTGTATTTGTACCTTGCTACCCGCTTACGGGCTCTCATGTAAAACGATGGCTTGATGAGCAATGCCAACGTTTATCACTTAATATGCAAAGCGACGCCAAAGTAAGCTTAATAAATGCCACCGAAGGCAACTTGTTAGCCTGTTTTCAGGAACTTGAGAAGCTCTCGCTACTGCACGGCAATGCATTAATTACTCAGCAATTAGTAATGCAAGGTCTGTTAAACCAAGCCAAGTTTGATATTTTTGATTTAAGCGATGCGCTATTAAATGGTCACGCCAAACAAGCTATAAAAGTATTAAACAAACTTGCCAGCGATAACACCGAAGTGGTGAGTATTTTGTGGGCTATAACCAAAGAGCTTAATACACTTATAAGCGTGCAACTTGGTTTATTAAATGGCGAACCTATCGCTAATTTATTTAAACAAAAAGCAATTTGGAAAAACCAACAAGGTCCAGTTCAAAATGCTATTAACCGTTTAAACATGCACACACTAGAACAAATAAACAGTGATGTTGCGTTGTTTGATGCCAGTTACAAGCAAGGTAATTTAATTGCACCTTACCAAGCGCTTGCTCATATTTGTATTAAATTTTGCCAGCCGCTCAATATTCCTATGCCGTGCCACGCGGTTAATTAATAAATAGCTAATGGGTGTAAAATGATCGCAATTTTTGGTGGCACTTTCGACCCAGTCCATTTAGGCCATCTAAATATGGCGCAGCAATGCGTAAATGCGTTTAATTTAGATACGCTTTATTTTATGCCCTGTGCATTACCTGCACATAAAGCAGCTCCGGGTATTAGTGCAGAGCACCGAATTAATATGCTCAACGCAGCTATTGCACCTTATCCTCATTTTGAACTCGATTTAAGAGAACTTAATCGAACCGGTCCATCGTATTCGTTGCTAAGCTTACAAGAACTTCGTAAAGAGCACCCCACTACACCTATTTTATTTTTAATTGGTATGGACTCATTTAACAACCTAGATAAGTGGTTTGAGTGGAAGGCAATAACGCAGCTTTGCCATATTGTGGTGTACCAGCGCCCTGCTCAACATTGCACTGTAACAGGTGAGCTCAAAAGCTATATGCAACGCGCAAATGCCGGCGAAGTAGCGGCACTTAAACACTCACTTGCAGGTAAACTTTATTTTTTACCGGGCGAAATGCTCGATGCGGCCTCAAGCACCATTCGCGAACAACTGAAAAAAAGTAATAAAAAGAATGAACTATTGCCCGATGCAGTGAGTCATTACATAGAAGTGCATCAGCTCTATCAAATTGATGCTTAAAAACTCCTAGCGTGTTAAAATGCGCGCCATTAAATTTTTAAATTGAGACAAAACCTTGGATTCAAAACAACTACTCGCCTTTGCTATGGACAAAATTGACGATATGAAAGCGCGTGACATCGTTCATATTGACGTTACTGGAACATCAGATATCACAGATTACATGGTAATTTGTTCTGGTACTTCTAAACGCCACGTACAGTCAATTGCCGATCACTTAGCAAAAGAAGCGCGTCATGCAGATTCAGAGCCATTAGGTTATGAAGGTGAAGGCGACGGCGAATGGGCACTGGTTGATTTAGGTGATGTGGTTGTACACGTGATGCAAAACGAAGCACGTAGCTATTACGATCTAGAAAAACTGTGGGGCTAAACGCTCACTCATTTTAGACAATGCTTGGAAGTAATACGTGAAAATACAAATGATTGCTGTTGGTACTAAAATGCCAGCATGGGTAGAAACGGGATTTGCAGAATATCAGCGACGTTTCCCTAAAGATATGGCCCTAGAGTTAATTGAAATTCAAGCCGGAAAACGTGGTAAAAATGCAGATATAAAACGTATTTTACACATTGAAGGTGAAAAAACATTAGCGGCTATTCCAAAAGGCAATCGTATTGTAACGTTAGAGGTAACAGGGAAAGCGCTGGATACTCACCAACTTGCTAAAAATATGGAAAAATGGCAACTCGATGGCCGCGATGTAAGTTTACTTATTGGCGGACCTGAAGGACTTGCTCCAGAGTGCATTGCAGCTTCTGAGCAAAAATGGTCGTTATCTAATTTAACATTGCCGCACCCTTTGGTGCGTATAATTGTTGCAGAGAGCCTTTACCGAGGCTGGAGCTTAAATAACAACCATCCTTATCATCGCGAGTAACCCCTTGCCATGCTAAAACATAGACCCACTATTCGTGACCACTCCGCAGAAGCAAACTTATTTGCTAGGCGAGCATTCGTGGGTTTTGTTTTTGTATTAGGATTAGTCGCTGTATTACTTTCTAATCTTTATACTATTCAGGTAGAAGATCACCAAGACTACCAAACCCGCTCCAACGATAACCGCATTAAAGTTATTCCTATTGCACCCAACCGTGGTTTAATTTACGACCGTAACGGTGTGCTACTTGCTGAAAACAAACCTGTTTACAACCTTGAAGTCATCCCCGAAGAGGTAGATGACCTTGACGAATCGCTTGATCAAATAAGTAAAATAATTGCGATTACAGAGCAAGATAAACAAGACTTTTTAAAAGATATAAAACACACCCGTCGTTTTAAATCACAAATATTAAAAGCCCGCTTAGACGAAACAGAAGTGGCGAAATTTTCGGTTAATCAGCATAAATTCCCTGGTTTTAGTATTGAGGCACGTCTGGCTCGCTACTACCCATTTGGCGACACGCTAACGCATGCGCTTGGATATGTTGCCAAGCTTAATAGAAAAGAGCTAAACCAATTAGAACAAGAAGATCGTGCAACCAATTACCGTGCTACATATGATATTGGCAAGCTCGGATTAGAAAAATACTATGAAGAAACATTGCACGGTAAAGTGGGCTCACAACGGGTAGAAGTTAATAACCGTGGCCGTGTAATTCGCACTCTAAGCATGACCCAGCCACAACCTGGTAGCGATTTAGTGCTTACCTTAGACATTGGCTTGCAACAAATTGCACAGCATGGGCTTAAAGATATGCGTGGCGCTGTTGTAGTTATGGATGCAAAAGATGGTGGCGTGCTGGCACTTTATTCAAACCCAAGTTACGACCCAAATTTATTTGTACACGGCATTAGCAGCAAAAATTATAAAGCGTTACTTAACCAAGACCGTCCGTTAATAAACCGTACTACGCAAGGTCGTTATGCGCCTGCCTCTACGGTAAAGCCCTTAATGGCTGTATTAGCGCTTGAAGAAAATATAGTAAATGAATCAACATCAATGTGGGATCCTGGTTTTTTCCAAATTCCAAATGTTGAACACAAATGGCGAGATTGGAAACGTTGGGGCCATGGTCATGTGGATGTATACAAGGCGATTGAAGAGTCGTGCGATACCTATTTTTACGATGCGGCTTATCGATTAGGCATTACTAAAATCAGTGATTTTATGGCCCGTTTTGGCTACGGCGATTTGTCAGGTATTGATATTCATGAAGAAACTACTGCTATTCTACCTTCAAAAGAATGGAAAGAAGGACGCTTTAAAGAGTCTTGGTGGCGTGGTGATACTATTTCGGTAGGTATTGGTCAAGGTTACTGGACTGCTACACCAATTCAAATTGCAAATGCGACTAACATATTAGTTAATCGTGGTATTAATCATCCACCTCATTTGGTGCAAGTAATAAAAAAAGATAGCGACATAACGCAAATTAACAACGAAGAAAAACCCCCTGTTATTTTAAAAGATCCACGCCATTGGCAGGTATCGTTAGATGCAATGCATAATACAGTTCAAAAAATATCAGGCACAGCGCACAAAGCATTTAAAGGCACTAACTACGACTCGGCTGGTAAAACGGGTACTGCACAGGTAGTTAGTATTGCCCAAGGTGAACGCTACGATGCAGAATCGCTTAAAGAGCGCCAGCGTGACAACACAATTTACGTAGGGTTTGCACCTTACAACGATCCTAAAATTGTGGTTTCTGTTGTATTAGAAAACAACCACGGTGGTATTCAAATTGCTCGCCAACTTATGGATTACTACTTTGCAGCCAATCCAGTTAATCTTGCAAGGAACGATACACCATGACCGCTTTGCACGATAAACGCTCTATTTGGATGCGTATGCATCTAGACCTACCACTGCTTATTGCATTACTCATAATGATGGCTGGTAGCATAATGGTTGTTTACAGCGCAAGCGGCCAAGACTCTTCAATGATGATTAGGCACATGACTCGTATGGGCGGTGCGGTTGTTGCTATGGTTGTTTTGGCCCAGTTTTCGCCTGCCACATTAAAGCGTTTAGTGATCCCACTTTATTGCGTTGGTTTATTAATGCTAGTGGGTGTACTTTTATTTGGCGTAAGCTCAAAAGGCGCACAGCGATGGCTCGATTTAGGGGTGACACGGTTTCAACCTGCAGAATTAATGAAGTTGGCAGTCCCGATGATGGTAGCTTGGTATATAGGGCGTAACCACTTACCTCCTCGGCCAATGCACTTAATTATTGGCTTTATGATCGTAATGCTCCCTACATTATTAATTAAAGAACAACCCGATTTAGGTACCGCTATACTTATTGCAAGTTCAGGTATATTTGTTTTGTTTTTGTCTGGATTAAGTTGGCGTTTAATCGGCTTTTTAAGCTCTATTGTAGCTCTTGCCGCATGGCCATTTTGGCACTACGGTATGCACGATTATCAAAAGCAGCGTGTACTCACCTTTTTAGACCCTGAGAGCGATCCGCTCGGTTCGGGTTATCATATTATTCAATCTAAAATTGCTATTGGCTCAGGCGGTATAGAAGGTAAAGGCTGGCTGCTTGGTACGCAATCGCAATTAGAATTTTTGCCAGAGCGCCACACCGACTTTATATTTTCGGTTTTAAGCGAAGAATTTGGTTTATTTGGCGTATGTGTTTTACTTAGTCTCTATTTATTTATTATTGGCCGTGGTTTATACATTGCTGTTAATGCACAAGATGCATTTGGTAAATTGCTCGCAGGCGCACTCACCCTCACCTTTTTTGTATACGTATTTGTAAACATAGGCATGGTATCGGGTTTATTACCTGTTGTAGGCGTACCTTTACCACTGATTAGTTATGGTGGTACATCGATGGTGACGTTAATGGCAGGATTTGGCATTATTATGTCAATCGCAACAGATAAAAGGATGCTTTTAAAATAATGCGACACACTAACCAGCTTATATTTACCACGTTATTAATTTTGCTTTTAAGTGCATGTAGTAGCGGCTCAAGTAGCCGTTATAGCATGCGCCATGATGCAGCACCACTTAGAGCCCCGACTACACTTGAGATGCAAGACGCTATAGTTACCGAAGTAACTAAAAGCGCCAGCGCTAGTCGCCCATATACAGTGCTTGGTAAAAGTTATTCACCCATGCTTGATGAAACAGGCTTTAGTGAAGAAGGCATTGCCTCTTGGTATGGTCGTAAGTTTCATGGTTATCACACTTCAAATGGTGAAACGTATGATATGTTTGCCATGACCGCAGCGCATAAAACGCTGCCACTACCTAGCTTTGTTAAAGTAACCAATACAGCAAATGGTAAATCGGTAATCGTTCGCGTGAACGATCGGGGCCCGTTTCATGACGATAGAATAATTGACCTTTCGTACGCAGCCGCTTACAAGCTTGGCTATTACACCCATGGTACAGCAAAGGTTAAGCTAGAAGCCGTTACGCTTGCGGGCGCAACTGCGCGTCAAACCTATATTCAGGTAGCTGCAGGTAGTACACTTGCTAATATTGAAGCGCTTGCCAGCACATTGCGAGAGCAATACAAATTACCAACAAATATCGTTCAAAAAGACGACATTTACAGACTGCATTTAGGGCCAATAAAAGATACTCCTCATGCAGACGAAGTATTAAAAAAATTAAAACAAAATCAATTTCAAAACGCGTTCTTGCTTTACACTCAGTAAGACTAATACCCAAACTACCCCAGGATGCTCGCATCTTGGGGTGGTTTGGGTATAAAATGGCGTAACGCGAATCTTTAACTTTAACCATTAATGAGTATGATGAAATCTATTAAACATAAAATCCTCAAAGGTGTATGCGGCCTAGTTTATACAGCCGCCGTATTTTCAGCCAGCGCCCAAATTATTCCGGCACCACCTCAAGTTAATGCAAAAGGTTATTTTTTGGTCGACTTTACAACAGGTAAAGTTATTGCTGAAGGTGAAGCCGATACACAGCTAGCACCTGCAAGTTTAACTAAAATGATGACCAGTTATGTAATTGGTACTGAAATTAAAGCAGGTAATATTGCCACTACCGATATGGTAACGGTAAGCGAAAAAGCATGGGCTAAAAACTTCCCAGAATCTTCAAAGATGTTTATTGAAGTAGGTAAGCAAATTAGTGTTGATCAGCTTAACCACGGTATTATTATCCAATCAGGTAATGATGCATGTGTTGCAATGGCTGAGCATATTGCTGGGAGCGAAAGCGCATTTGCTGATTTAATGAATGCCCATGCTGCTAAATTAGGTATGAGCAACAGCCACTTTATCAACAGCCACGGCCTTGATACTGACGAGCACTTCACAACGCCTCGCGATATGGCGACACTTGGTGCTGCACTTATTCGTGATGTGCCAGATGAATATGCACTTTATAAGCAAAAATCGTTTACTTATAACGGCATTAAGCAATATAACCGTAACTCATTATTGTGGGACGAAAGCTTAGATGTTGACGGTATTAAAACTGGTCATACATCAGAAGCTGGCTACAGCCTAGTTACCTCAGCAACTAAAAACGATATGCGTTTAATTGCTGTTGTTATGGGTACTACCAGCGAACGAGCTCGTAAAGTAGAAAGTAAAAAACTACTTAACTATGGTTTTCGTTTTTATGAAACAATTACTCCGTACAAAGCAGGCGATAGCTTTGCAGAACAACGTATTTGGATGGGTAACAAAGAAAATGTATCTTTAGGTATTTTAGAAGATACACCGATTACTATCCCACGTGGTCAGCATAAAAACCTTAAAGCTAACTTTGAGCTAGATAACACACTTGAAGCACCACTTGCTAAAGGTACTAAAGTAGGTACGTTATTCTTACAACTAGAGGGCGAAGATATTGCTCAATACCCACTGGTAACACTTGAAGAAGTGGAAGAAGGCAGCTTCTTTAGCAAAATTTATGATTACTTACGTTTACAGATCATGCAGTAATTTATAGCTCCCCTATTAACTAGGGTAACTAATTTAAACGTCTCCACTGTGAGGCGTTTTTTTTTGCTTGAAAAATGTTAGAATGCGCCCCATATAAGCAAGACTGCTAATTGCCTATCTGTATTAAGCTTCAAGCTTGCATAGAGTCCACACTTTTGTATGAGGAGTCACCGTCGTGGTTCAACCTGTTAAAGATACTAAATTTGATGAGTACCTAGAGTACCCTTGCCCATTTACATTCAGAATAATGGGTTTAGCTAATGTAAACTTAACTGATCAAATTTTAGCTAAGTTACAACCAATAGCACCTGGCGATTACGCCCCTAAAGTAAAACCAAGCAGCAAAGGTAATTACGAGTCAGTAAGCCTTGTAGCAACGGTTACTAGTGGCAAACACATTGAAGAAATTTACAACGTGATCAGCAATATTGATGACGTACGCCACATGCTTTAAGCCATAGTTGAGATTTGTTGTGAACGAAAACACTTTGATCGTACGCCAACTGGGTCGTCAGCGTTATATGCCAATTTGGCAAAAAATGCAGGACTTTACCGACACCCGTGATGAAAATACGCCAGATGAAATTTGGCTTGTAGAGCACGAGAGTGTATTCACCCAAGGTCAGGCTGGTAAGGACGAACACTTACTGGCTCCTGGCGACATTGAGGTGATTAAAGTTGACCGTGGCGGACAAGTAACTTATCACGGCCCTGGCCAGCAAATGATGTATGTATTATTTAATCTACGTCGTTTAAAGATTGGTGTACGTGAACTGGTTACATGGCTTGAAGAGTGCATTATTGAATCACTCGCCGAGTATGGTATTGAAGCTTATGCTAAAGCTGATGCACCCGGTGTTTACGTTAACGACAGCAAAATTGCATCCCTTGGGTTAAGGGTTCGTCGTGGTTGCTCGTTTCATGGCTTAGCATTAAATGTTAACATGGACCTAAGTCCATTTTTACGCATTAACCCATGTGGTTATGCGGGCATGAATATGGTGCAAACTAAAGAATTAGATGGTCCTCAAAACCTAGAAAGTGCAGGTGAAGGATTGGTGAAACACATGATCAAGAAGCTTAATGCAACACAGGTTAAGCATACTGAAGGGTTTGAAAACTAATGAATAAACCAGTCAAAATGGAACCAGGTGTAAAACTACGCGACGCAGAAAAAATGGCGTTGATCCCAGTAAAAGTTTTACCTACAGAAAAAACTGAAATGTTGCGTAAGCCAGAATGGTTAAAAATTCGCTTACCTAAATCAACCGATCGCATTGACGGCATTAAAAAAGCGCTACGTAAGCATGGCTTACACTCGGTATGTGAAGAGGCTTCGTGCCCTAACCTATCTGAATGTTTTAACCACGGTACAGCTACCTTTATGATTTTAGGTGCTATTTGTACTCGTCGTTGCCCATTTTGTGATGTTGCCCATGGTCGCCCATTAAAACCTGATGCCACTGAACCTGAAAAGCTAGCACTTACTATTAAAGATATGAAGCTAAGCTACGTTGTAATCACTTCAGTTGATCGTGATGATTTACGTGATGGTGGTGCACAGCATTTTGCCGATTGTATTCGCGAGATTCGTAAACATAATCCAACTATCACTATCGAAATTTTAGTACCTGATTTTCGTGGTCGTATGGACCGCGCATTAGAGATATTAATCGAGACGCCACCAGATGTGTTTAACCACAATCTTGAAACTGCGCCACGTTTATACAAACTAGCTCGCCCAGGTGCTGACTACAAATGGTCATTAGAATTACTTCGTCGCTTTAAAGAAGCCCACCCAGAAGTTAAAACTAAATCAGGCTTAATGGTAGGTTTAGGTGAAGAAATTAGCGAAATTGAAGAAGTGCTTCGCGATTTACGTGCACACAACGTTGACATGCTAACTGTAGGCCAATATCTACAACCTTCTAAGCATCACTTACCGGTTAAACGCTACGTGCCACCAGTAGAGTTTGACGGCTTAAAAGCGTATGCAGACGAAATTGGCTTTACTCACGCGGCTTCAGGTCCATTTGTACGCTCAAGCTACCATGCTGATCAACAGGCAGCGGGCAAAGAAGTAAAATAACCACTTTTATCAAAGAATAAAAAAAGCCGTTAATAATGCATAATTATTAACGGCTTTTTCATGCTAATTGATAAAATAGCTTACTGCGCTAACTTACCTCTTGTGATAGAAAAATCAGCAAACCTAACACGTTCTTCATCAACTCGAAGGCTGTCGGTTTCAACAATTGAGCGGTATATTCCCCACTTAGGACGAGCAAAATCATCATCATTAAAGCCGCGCCACATATCTATGTTTTGCTCGCTTATATTAAATATCTCTGCGTTGTCGCTTAAGCGCGTTAATGTCATATCAAGCTTACCACTTTCACTAAATGTAGCTTGTACAAATACCTCGACCCATTCATCTGTAATTAAAGACCAGTCGGTTTCAATTAAGTTTTTATCAAGACCCGTGCTGTTACCGTTTTCGTCAAAGCCTGCGCTATACCGCACTTGCAGTTGATTGCCTGTACTGTTTTTTTGCGCTCCTGAGAGAGTGATAATAGGCTGATCGTCATTACCATTGGTGTTGTCGTTACTTTCGTTACGGGCTTTTATTTGAAAAAAATGGCTAAACTTACTCGTAAGCTCAAGCTCGCTACTTACTTTAAATTTCCAGCTGTATTGAAATGTCTCCCCCTCAAACGCCAGTGTTTCTTGCGGTGATTTATCGTAGGTTTTTATTTCGTTGCGTTGCCTGTCACTTGCACCTTTGTCTTTATCTTGGTCATCATCTCGGTGGGCTAAAAATACAAAATGGCTACCAATTATCGTATCGGTATCTTCGATAATATGGACAACACTTTCATGATTGCCAGCGTATAAATCTGGAGATTCAATTGACCCTTCGCCGAATGCATTTTCAATAAGTGTGTATGCGTCAAGTCCCGAATCTACGCCATCTGATTGCAATAACACGTGCGAGATGCTCTCAAAGCCATCAGCTTGAGTTATTGGTGCACCAACAATTGTTATGATAATTTGTGCGCCAGTACCATCTAAAGAGTTTACTGTTATTGTGTCTTGCAGTGTTTCGTCTTCACTTAAAGATGTTATTGAAGCGTTTAAATCATCAAGTGTATATGACCAATTTCCACCAGCATTTAAGCTAAAAAAACCATAGCTTGTAGCGCTATTTTCTTGTGCTATAAAAGCAGCCTCACCGGATTGTTGATCAGTAATGGTTAATGAGCCTGTTATTGCATCATTACTATCACTAATAACTTCGCCTCGGCTATTACCACCAATTATTGCTGGAGTTTTTAAAGTAATCGCTTCATTATTTTGCACCGTAGAATCAGAGCCAGAGCTGCCACAACCAACAACTAAACAAGATAGAAGTGCGGGTGTAATTACATTACGCAGTTTAAGATTATATTTAGGCATTGTTAGCTTTATAGTTAATAGTAAGTTAATAAAACATAAACTTACCAATTAACTATGCAAATAACCACAACTCAATTACCAATTAACATGACCAATTTAATGGCAATCCATTTAAAATTATAAAAGCTATGTTTTTTCAGTGTGATACAAACAATTATTCCTATAGAACGTTTATTTATATATGTTTTAAAATAAAATTAGGTTAAAGCTGAGTTACTTGAGATAATTAGTACTGACATAATTATTTAGGTTCATTATGAAACTATTAGTTCGTAACTTGTCTCGTGCTACCACTGAGCATGAGCTTCGTACTTTATTTGCAGAGCACGGTAAAGTGACTACCTGCAACTTGGTACTTGATAAAGAAACTGGCCAATCTAAAGGCTTTGCCTTTTTAGAAATGCCAAACGACATAGAAAGTAAAAGCGCCATTAAAGCACTTAACCAATCTACTGTTGATAAAAGTAAGATCCGCGTAAAGCTTGCAGACGCATAAAGCTAACTGCAACTTATACTAAAAAACCAGCTAATGCTGGTTTTTTGCTTTTAGTGCCAAGTATTGTATTTAAGCTTTATATTTAGCTAAAAAAACTAAGCGGTTATTAAGCCGCTTTTTTTATACTTATAGTGCCCAATATTATAAAAGAAGCAGACAGCGCAAAAAATGTCTCCTGCTCAGCTAATATTGCAGCAGCAAAAAATGCAATGCCACTAGCTATAAATAAATACCCACTTTTTTTACATTGGCTCATTATGTGCTCCCTTAGGTTGTTCGTTATTTATACACCTTATAAAATCAATCTGCAATTGAATGAAAAGTTCTCTATAAAAATTCGACATCGCTGCGGTGCTTCCTTTATATTGAAAGCCTAATTAAATAACAATATGAAGACTATGGCATCTACTCTTTTAAAAAGCGCTAGCCTAAGCCTGCTAGTTGCACTCTTTGGCTGCTCAGAGCCTGCAAGCCAACAAACCCCATTAGAAAATACAGCCGGTGTAAGCCTTAGCAATATTAAACAGCATATTAAAACGCTAGCCTCTGATGACTTTCAAGGCCGAGGCCCACTTACTCATGGCGAAGTGAAAACAGTAGGCTACTTAAGCGAGCAATATAAAGCGCTGGGTTTAACCGGTGCTTATAAAGGTAAATACTTACAGCCTGTAAAAATGGCAATGGTGACAGCTAATCAGGACATGCAGTTAAAGGTAGGTGATTTGAGCTTTGAATCAGGCAAAGACTTTACCGCACGTACCGAGCAACTTCAGCCATTAATTGATGTAAGAAGCTCTGACGTTGTATTTGCGGGCTACGGTATTAATGCGCCAGAATATAGCTGGAATGACTATAAAAATATTGATGTAACTGGTAAAACAGTGGTTGTGCTAGTTAACGATCCAGGCTTTGCTACTCAAAACGATGCCCTTTTTACTGGCAATGCAATGACCTACTACGGTCGCTGGACTTATAAATATGAAGAAGCCGCTCGCCAAGGTGCAAAGGCTGTATTTATTGTTCATGAAACAGCACCTGCGGCATACCCTTGGGGCGTAGTTGAAAGTTCAAACACCGGCACTAAATACACGTTAATGGATAACAATTTAAACGCGTCTAAATTACCAGTTATGGGCTGGCTAACACTTGATGCGACTGAGAAAATGTTTAACGCCGCAAAGCTTAACTATCAAGATTTAAAACAAGCAGCATTAAATAATGACTTTAAAGCGACGCCACTTAACTTAAAAGCAAACCTTGCCTTTAAAAACGAAGTATCTCATGCAAAATCGCATAACGTAGTTGCACAAATTACAGGTAGCGAATCACCTGACGAATACGTTGTTATTAGCGCTCACTGGGACCACTTTGGTACTAAACAAACGGATACTGGCCCTAAGATTTATAACGGCGCAGTAGATAACGCTTCAGGCACTGCAGCCACGCTTGAAATAGCACGCATCATGAGCAAAATGAACAAGCAAAAACCATTTAAACGCTCAATTATTTTTGCTAACTTTACAGCAGAAGAAACGGGGTTAATTGGTTCTGAAGAATTTGCATCGGGTGCGGTTGTACCTACAAAAAAAATGGTCGGTCTATTAAATATTGATGGCATGAACGTGCTTGATGGCACTGACTACATTTTACAATACGGTAAAGATTTATCGACAATGGAAAACTATTTAGCAAAGGCTGCAAAATCACAAGGCCGTGTTGTTAAAATGGATCCTCGTCCGCAAAATGGCTTATTTTTTAGATCTGATCATTTCTCACTTTCTAAGCAAGGCGTGCCTAGTTTATTATTTATGAGCCTGGGCGATACCGATCCTGAGTACATTGCGCATAAGTACCATAAAGAAGCAGACGACTACTCTGCTGATTGGTCGTTAGGTGGTGTTAAGCAAGATATAGATCTTATTGTTGATATAGCCACTCAACTTGCAAACAATGGCGATTGGCCAAAGTGGACGAGCGAGTCTGACTTTAAAGCCAAACGCGCGCAAGATAAACAATAAATAACTATTAATAGTTATGTAATATAAAAATCCTCCTACTTGGAGGATTTTTGTTTTAAACGAGCCCGCATTAATAGCGTTTCGGCCTTTGCTCCTAAATAAACATAAATAGCTAGTGCAATTAAAAGCCCCACTACTGCAAGCATCATCGCTATTGCAGGCATTAAATACTCCGATTGCCCCAACGCCGCTTTAAACATAGTTAACAACGCCTCAATTGATATAGCAATTAACACGGTAGATATAAACCGTGTAATAGTGCGCCGCGTAGATGAGTGCCTAAAAATATCCTTATGCATAAGGATTTCTTCTTCGAGTATTGTTTTACCTAAATCGAATACTGCTAATGCTAGGGTGATGTAAATAATGATACTAAAGGGTTCAAGTGGGTCTGATGAGGTATCTACATGGGTTAATAGCGCGTATATATCATTAAAAACGATATTCAGTAAAAATAATACTAAGCAAAATAAGCACGCAACAATAATACCGTAACCCGCTTTAAAGTAAGGCGACATATTAGCGCGCGCAGTATCACCCATTACAAACTCAATAAGCTGCGTTAAGCTCACATCAACGACCAAGTAATGTTGATTATTAATTGGTTTTTTTAGTTCTTTAATCGCCGATATACATAAATGGTTAGTCGCTATAGAAATGTAGGGATCAGTAAAGCACACCCTATCACTTGTTTTAGCGTTCAAAAAATAGGGGCGCTCGCTTAAATCTTGTTGATTACCACTTTCACCTAGTTTTTTGCTATATGCCCGTTTAAAGCAGACATTATTACCCTGCTGCAAACCTTCTGCATTTAAACAATATTGTAATTCTAAAAATGGGTACTGCTTAATCAGGTAGCGGGTATCACGCTCCTTAGTTAACCCATCCTCAATACTCATCAAAATAGATTCAAGTAAACTGTGTATCACATGCTCATATTCATGGTAGCGCTCAACACTACTGATATAACTCATTCGCGCCATTTTAAATACTCATTAACCTAAGTTATAAATAGATTTGCAAGTTTAAAACCAATAATAAAACAACTTAATAATCAGTAACTTAATTAAATTAAAACTCGAGTTTTGCACTATTTTGGTGACTAAACAGTAATATATTAAGTTAAATGCACAAAAAAGCAGCTAAGTATTAATTACTTAGCTGCTTTGTGAGTATGACTGGTAAGGCTTTACGACTAACTTAAATATAGAGCCTGTTACTGAACCTTCGAAAACTCTTCTTTAGATAATTCGCCATTTCCATCTGCATCTAATTGATCAAAAAGCTGTACTAGTTGCGAGTTTACTTGGGCTTCTGTTTTACTAATTACGCCGTCGCCATCAGTATCAAAAGAATCAAAATCTACCGCAGCAAACGCCGCTGAAGAAGAAGCAAGGGCTACAAGAGCTAAAGTTTTGTGTAATGTTTTCATAATCGTTTCCTTAGGCTTTGAGCCTGATTAGGGGTGACCTGATTAGAGGTAAGAAGTCCTTTTCAAAGATCCTTTAGGAGTAAAGTGTTTATAAATTAATATTCAAAAAAATCATTTACTGTCGGACCACCGCTACTTTGAACATTTAGCTCGTCAAATTGCTCTATCACTTGCACCGATTCTTCAGCTTGACTAATTGAAGCGTTGTCGTCTGCATCGAGTGTTTCAAAGTCTGTGTTTGCAAATACTACTGACGAAGAAACAATAGCCATAAGTACAAATGTTGATTGTAGCTTTTTCATAATTTAATCCTTCAAAAGTATGCGGTGTCCTAAATAAATTTGCTCTATAGTGCTCTCTAGTCACTTCCTGGTTATTCTTTTTAGTAGGCTCCCTTGCCTACTTAGGTTGTCTTTGGCAACTCAGAATTTAGATAACATTACAGAACATTAACTGCTTAAGGCTTTAATTTTAGGCCTTAGAAAACTCATCTTCAGATAACTCACCATCTTGGTTTGTATCGAGTTCTTCAAATTTGCTTAAAAGCTCAGCATCCACTGATGCTTCGGCTTGGCTGATTGCGCCATTACCATCTACGTCTAGCGTATCAAAATCTGTTGCTGCAAAAGCCGCTGATGAAGAAGCTAGCGCCATTAGTACTAGTGTTGATTGAAATGTTTTCATAATAGTATTCCTTCATTGGGTTGTTGCGATTAAGGCCTTTGGCTTTCATCACGTTTTGCTTAATACACTCTAGGTATTACAACTTTGGTGCCACTTTTTATTTATTATTTAAAAACAATGAGTTAAACAATATAAAGCGAGAGAAGCTTAATTTGAGGAGGTGTTATTGTTGCTATTTAGCAACAGCCATTTACCTAAAAATAATAAACCGATATAAATCAATTAGTTAGGTTTAGTTAAAAAGACACACTTTTGCTAAAAAGCCAAAAAGGGGGGTGTTTGGGTTAGTCTTCAAAATAAACTGAATATGAACATGGAAGTAACATAGGATTTGTTCGTGACTATTAAATAATTAATTCATTTATAATTAGTCAGTTACATTATTTTTGAGATTTATTATAAAAATTTTGAAAGGATATTTTGAAATTAACTGTTTTGTTGCCAAATAGCGAATTACTCAGAAAGAATGTGATATATGAGCTAAGTTATAGCATTGAGTTCATAACTTAATGCGCCGTAAAATATAGGTTCGCTTGAGTTAAGCAAACCTACATCGTGTGCCAGCTATCTGCAAATGTGCCGCTATTGGAGTGAGGTAAACTATGTAGATTTAAACTACTTCCACCCTTGCAGCCACTTTTGGTTATCTTTTAAATCTCGCCAACTAATTGGATATTGATTTTTTGACATAACAGCCTCGGTAATACATTCAATTACGTTGCCATCTTCATCAAATTCCACCTCAACAATAATGAAGTGTTTTTCTTTATTTATAGAAGGTGTTGCGGTCCATTTACTATTCAATAATTTTTTAGGGTTTAATTTATTCATTTAATGTAACCACTCCTACTCATAACTTATATAAGGCAACTATACGACCCCAACACCTACTTAGTTCAGGTTACTGAGCAACTAGCTTGCCTTTGTACATTTTCATTTGGCAATGAAAGTCATACTCACCGGCTTCAAGCGCAGGTAGTTTAACTGTATTGCCATCACCCATTGCCAGCGTTTTACTTATATCAAGCTGTGGAAATACCACTGTTTCGGCGCACGGCGCGCCATCTTTTCTATCAAAGGTAAGTACAACCTCTTTGTTGGCTGCCACTTTAATGTGTCCTGGCTTATAAACACCGTTATCAACGACTATCGTTACTTTGTTGTCATCACTTTGTGTTTGCTCTGGTTTGTATAGCCAAAACCAATAAATAATTGCGGCTATTAACAGTGCACCACCTATATTAATCATCAACATAATGTACTCCTTAGCTTAAATTACGATTTATTTGGTTTGAAAAAACGTAAGCGATTAGCGTTACTTACCACTGTAAGCGATGAAAGTGCCATAGCTGCACCGGCAACAACAGGGTTAAGTAGTATTCCAAAAAATGGATACAACACGCCGGCTGCAATCGGAATACCCGCCACGTTATAAATAAAGGCACCAAATAGGTTCTGTTTAATATTTGAAATAGTTGCATTACTCACTGCAATTGCATCAGCAAGGCCATGTAACGAACCACGCATTAAGGTAATGTCTGCACTTTCTATTGCAACATCGGTACCAGTGCCAATTGCAAACCCTACATCTGCTTGCGCAAGTGCGGGGGCATCGTTAATACCGTCACCTGTCATACCCACTATTTCACCGTTTGCTTGGCGCTTTGTTACTTCGTTTACTTTGTCATCGGGCATTACTTCTGCAATAAAGTCATCAATACCAACTTGCTTAGCAACGGCTTGTGCAGTGGCTTTGTTGTCACCTGTTAGCATAACTAGGTGGATACCTTTATCTTGCAGGCGTTTAATAGCTTCAACTGAATCCTCTTTAATAGGATCTGCTACTGCAATAATAGCGTGGAGCTTATTATTACTTGCAAAATACATGGGCGTTTTAGCATCACCGGCAAGTGTTTGAGCTTGCTCGGTTGCATCATCAACGGCTACATCGTATTTATCCATTAGCGCTTTATTACCAAACAACAATGTTTGCCCGTCAACACTGCCAGTTACACCTTTACCTGTAATTGCGTTAAAGTCGGCTACTTTACTTAAAGCTAAGCCCTGCTTTTTAGCGTGTGCCGTAATTGCTTCTGCCAGTGGATGCTCTGAGCTACTTTCAAGGCTTGCAACACGTTGCATTACTGTATTTTCATCACTGTTATTAAACGTAACTACATCGGTAACTTGCGGTGTACCTTGAGTAATAGTGCCTGTTTTATCTAAAATCATGGTGGTGATTTTAGATGTTGTTTGCAGCGACTCACCATTTCGAATTAATATTCCTGACTCTGCAGCTTTACCAATACCCACCATAACCGACATAGGGGTTGCGAGTCCTAGCGCACAAGGACACGCAATAATAAGTACAGTGGTTATTGCAACAACGGCATAAGCAATGGATGGCTCAGGTCCAAAGTTTAACCATGCAAGGCCAGCAAGTACTGCAATAATCATGACTGTTGGTACAAATATTCCTGATATAACATCAGCTAAGCGCCCTATTGATGGCTTAGAGTTTTGTGCACGTTTTACCATATTGATAATATTAGCCAGTGTGGTTTCGCTACCAATGTGCGTGGCTTTAAATAATAAAGTGCCACTTTTATTAATACTTCCGGCAACGACTTTGTCGCCCGTTTTTTTGCTTACAGCCATTGGCTCACCAGTAAGCATTGACTCATCAACCGTACTGCTGCCTTCAATAACATCGCCATCCACAGGGATTTTTTCACCCGGGCGTACGCGTACTTCATCATTTTTTACCACATCACTAATGTCGATGTCTTGCTCTTGCCCATCGCGAATTACGCGTGCAGTTTTTGGTTGCAGGCCAATTAAGCGTTTAATTGCTTGTGAGGTGCGCCCACGTGCTTTTACTTCAAAAGCGAGCCCTAAACTAATTAAACCGATGATCATCGATGATGCTTCAAAATATACGTGTCTTGCGACTTGTGGTAATAAGTTTGGTGCTATTACCACAAACATTGAATACAACCACGCAGTACCTGTACCAAGCGCTATTAATGTATCCATATTGGCAGCATGGTTTTTGAATGCCTGCCATGCACCGTTGTAAAATTGTTTACCTGATATAGCCATAACCACAAGCGTGACTATACCCACTAAAAACCATGCTATTCGTTGTGTGTCGGTGGTCACACTCATGTCAAAAATAAGCCCGTATATCATTAACGGTGCACCGACCCCTAACGCTAATATCATATTACGCATTAGCTTTTTGTAATGTGCCTCGTCCGACTTTGCTTTTTCATCAAGTGCATCTTGATCAGACTCGTTACTCATTGGCTTAGCTGAATAACCAATGTTTTCGACTGCTTTAATAAGCGTGCTTTCGCAAGCTTTACCTTCTACACGTACTGTACGCTCAGCAAAGTTCATTTCTACATTTTGCGCACCTTGCACGCTATTAAGGGCTTTTTCAATTTTAGCCACACAACTGCCGCAATTAGCACCCTCAATAATAAAGTTTTGCGCGGTGTCTTTTGTATTAGTCGTCATTACGCTGCTCCTTATTTGCAGAATCGTTTATTGGATCAACAAAAGATTCTATTAAACTACACACGTCACTGGCATTTGCACCATCGGCTGATGTATCCCATTGCTCCAGAGCTGCATGCATTCTGTTTCGTAATTTTAATGTTTCTTGAAATAGTGCTTCGGTTTCTTCTAGGCGTTTAGTAATGAGTTTACGCGTTAACGGACAAGGACAATTCCCCTGCTCTGACTCGCCTATAATGTGTTGAATATCTTTAAGTGAAAAACCTAGTTGACGAGAGCTAATAATAAACTTTAAACGATGCTGGTCTTGCTTTGTATACTCTTGATAGCCATTTTCTTCACAGCGTATTGGGTTAAGTAACCCAACACGTGTGTAATGACGAACAGTATCGGCAGTCACGCCCATTAACTTGGCGAGTTGTTTAACATACATAATTTAGCTCCGTCGTGTTTCAGTAGCTTCATAATAAACCTAGGTGCAACACATAGGTCAATGACTATTTTAAAACTAATAAAATAATACCAATTCGCTTAACTAAGTAACCTATTTAAGACAAGAAAATCGTGTTGATAACAAGGCAAAGGTTTCGTTATTTAGTTGTTATCACTAATTGCCTCTGCATCCATGCAGTTGTATATCAAAAATGTTTAACGCAGTTAGCGCCGAATTTAATCCCTCAAATTGATTAAGTATTGTTGCTCATTGGTATAGTGACACAAACATAATTAACTTAAGCTGATATCGGGCGTGTATTATCTGGAGGGGGTGTAATTCAGGAGAGAAGCGCCTAAGTAAGGCGCGTATTAATCTAAGGGCGTGTTGATCATTGGTGGTTTAATTTACAGCAGACTGTTTGGTCTATAGGCAAGGCAGAGCCTATGTAGTGTGGTTATTCCCCATAAATAGGCGATAACGCAGCATAAATACCAAACATGCGCTGCCCTAGTTTGATTCGCTACGGCTTTGCTCTAATTCGTCGCTTAGTTGCTGCGCTAAAGTTTGTATTTTAGGCATAGCATCTTTCATTAAGCTTTGTGACATTTGCATAGACTCTTGCATCACAACAGGCATTTTTTCAAGTATTTTTTGCCCTGTATCTGTTTTATAAAACGCTAACATATCGGCAATTTCTTGCTCACTAAAATGTTTGTCGTACACGCTAATCATCATCGGCTGCATTTTGGCCCAGCTCATTTCGGTTTTTAATACCGTCGTCATGTCGCTGTAGTATTTATCAAAAATTGCCTGTTCAGAAGGCTTAACGCCCATTTGATCTGACATGCCTTTCATCATACCTTCAACCTGGCCGTACATAGAGTCAACCATTGAATCTAAATTCATTACACTAATAAGTTCATCTATTTTTTGCTGCTTAGTATTTTGTTCAGCATACAAACTACTAGAAAAAATCAGTAATGATAAAAGTAGTACCTTACCCATAATAATATCCTTTCATATAAATAATCTTTTTATAGTTACATTATTAATTAGTCTTGTAAAGGGTACAAGCAGTCACTAAAAAGGCCGAATAAAATGAATTTATTCGGCCTTTTATAAATATATTTTTATGTTAATCATCTTCTACATTATCTAAGCCTTTAGTGCCTTCTTTGGCTTTTAGCTTATGATGAATAGCTGACTTTATTAGCATGTAACCACTAATCGGTGCCGTAATTAGTAAAAATATAGTAATGAGTATTTCTTTAACACTTAGGCCATGCCCTGAATTTGCAAAATAAACCATAGCTGCAATTAGCATACTTGCCATGCCCAACGTTGTTGCTTTAGTTGGCCCATGCAAACGCATAAAAAAGTCAGGTAGTTTAACTAAGCCTATTGAGCCAATTAAAATAAACGTACCACCAAATAACAATAATATTGATACAACCCATTCGCTGATCATGTTTTCACCTTATTCAATTATATCGCCACGTAGTAAATACTTACACACTGCAACTGTACTTATGAAACCTAGCATGGCAATAAGCAGTGCAGCTTCAAAATAAAGCCCTGTATCCATACTAATGCTATATAAAATAATCAGTGCAATGACGTTAATGTACATTGTATCGAGCGCTAAAACACGATCAGGCACTGATGGACCAATGATCAATCGCCATAAATTAAGCAATAATGATAAGCCAATCATCGAAAAAACAATGAGTAATACGGTGTCTAACATTGAAATATCTCCTTTAGTGGAGCTTCGTAGCGTTGTTTTATTTGTTTGATAAGTGCTTCTTCATCTTTAAGGTCAAGCACATGTATTAATAAGTAGCGTTGTGTTGGCTCTTCACCCTCAGGTAACGATTCAGCAATTGGGTAAACCTCTGCACTCACTGTACCGGGTGTAAGCGATACACTACTGGCCAATATGGTAATTGGCATATCATGAGTTAAATCTATCGGTACTTTTATAAATGCCGGACGCAAATTTTTAGATGGCCCAAGTATAAGTAAAGCCACTTGTAAATTTGCTACGACAATATCGTACAGCACAATAAGCAACTGCTTAAGAGCCAAGCCCGGCTTTAAAATTAGTGGCTGAGGCTCGCGAAGCGAAAAACTTAATATCGGGATAAGTATTGCAAAAATAGTCGCTAATACTAAGTGCCCTACCGACACGCTATTATTTAACAATAGCCAAACCATAAACAAAAATAAGCTACGAAATGGCGTTGGTAACCAACGAAAACGGGCTTGTAATCTCATCACATGCCTCCTTTAAGTACAGCATTAATACCGCCGCTTATATCATGTAACTGAGTAGCAGCACCTAGCATGTATTCACTTATTGGTCCGCCAAAAATAACGAGCAATGGCGAACACGCAAGTAAACCTATAATTACAATTACCTGCAACGGGTGTGCATTTGCACAATCTGCGTTTTCGCTATTTTTACTTTTATGCTCCCAAAACAAGGTCGTGCCAGCACGCGAAAGCGCTACCAACAACGCGAAGCTTGTTACTAAATATACAGGCCAAAATAGTAAAGCTTGCTCACTATTTAATGTGGCTTTAAGTATCCAAATTTTACCTACAAAGCCTGATAGTGGCGGCATACCAACTACAGTTAAAGCCGCAACAATAAAGCACACACCTAATAAAAATGGTTGTTTAACAGAGCGACCCGCTACTAGCCTATCACCAACTTTACCGCGCTGCGTAGAAACAAGGTCTGCTAGTAAAAACAGTGCGGCACTAACAACTGTTGAATGCACTAAATAATATAAAAGTGCAGCAGTGGCATTTACATTTTGCAATGCAATTAGCGCAACCAACGTACCTACCGATACTAATACTAAGTTAGAGGTGAGTTTACGTAAGTCTTGCGCTGCCATAACGCCAATGGCACCCACTATAATGGTGGCAATTGCTAAGCCCCAAAGCCAAGGCTGCGCCATATGTTCAAGCGCTCCTGCTTGTTCGCCAAATATCACCGTGTAAACACGAAGCATGGCGTAAACGCCTACTTTGGTCATAATCGCAAACAATGCTGCAACTACAGGTTTAGCGCTTGAATACGTATTTGGAAGCCATAAATGCAGAGGTAATAGTGCGGCCTTTAAAGCAAATACAATTAATAGTAATAAACCACCTGCTTTTGCTAGGTATACATCATCGCCCGAAAGCTGTGATACTTTTTGCGCCATATCTGCAATATTAAGCGTACCAAGTACACCGTACAAAATACCCAAACCGATTAAAAATACGCTTGAGCCAACTAAATTTAATATTACATATTGCAGTGCCGCACGAGTGTTTTGTTTATCACCTGCGTGCATTAACAGTGCATATGATGCAATCAGTAACACTTCAAAAAAAACAAATAGGTTAAATAAATCGCCAGTTAAAAACGCGCCATTTACACCCAATATTAAAAAGTGGACAAGTGGATGATAAAAGCTGCCCTTTTCATCATCGCCAGCACTACCATATAAAATAGCGCCCAAACCTAAAAGTGAAGTTAACGTAACCAATAAGGTAGATAACATGTCAGCGACTAAGACTATCCCAAATGGTGCAGACCAACTACCAATAGCGTAAACATTAATACCTGTATTATTAATATGTACAAGTAAAAGCACACTAATGGCAAAAGTAGCTATTGCCATTACAATTGAAACTAAGCGGCGAATTTTGACGCTTTTACCACATGGCGGCAGCAATAAAATAACTGCCGTCAACATAGGTAATAAAATAGGTAGCGAAGCTAAATGTTGGATCATTTTTGCTCCTTATTATCTGCAGAGGTGTTAGGCACATAACCATCAACATGGTCACTACCTAAATCGGCGCGCCCACGTATTGCCAAAATAACCACAAATGCGGTCATCGCAAAACCAATCACTATTGCAGTTAGTACTAATGCTTGAGGTAGAGGATCGGCGTATTCTGTGCCAGTACCAAGTACTACCGCTTTATTAATAGTAAGGCGACCTGCTGAAAACAAAAATAAATTAACAGCGTATGAAATCATAGTAAGCCCAAGTACTACAGGGAATGTACGAGCTCTCAGCAGTAAAAACACACCGCAACTGACCAATACTCCAACGCAAGATGCGTACAATAATTCCATTAAATATTTACCTCTTTTTTCTGGGTATCTGCTGTCATATTACCTAAGCTTGCTAAAATCATTAACGTAGCGCCTACAACAGTTAAGTAAACACCTAGGTCAAATGCAATCGCGCTGGCAAGCTCTGTTTTACCGACAAACGGAATATCAAAGTAGTCAAACCAAGTTGTTAAAAATGGCTTATCGAAGAACCAACTACCCACACCTGTAAACAAAGAAATACCAATGCCTGAGGCTATAATTTTGCGATAATTAACATCAAAGCGTTCGTTTATCCATGCTGTACCATGCGCCATGTATTGCAAAATAAACGCGATTGACGTTACTAACCCAGCAATAAAGCCACCACCAGGTAAGTTATGCCCACGTAAGAAAATATATGCAGAAACTAATAACGCAAGCGGTAATAAACTTTGTGAAATACTCGCCAGTAATATTGGATGGCGCTCTCGTGCCCATGGGCGCCCTTCGCTGTCGCTCGCTGGCATAAATAATGGGATTCGAGAAAGTACTTTAAATATACCTAATGCGGCAATGCCTAATACGGTAATTTCACCAAGCGTATCAAAGCCCCTAAAGTCGACTAAAATAACGTTAACTACGTTAGTACCACCGCCACCAATTTTAGCGTTAGCAATAAAGAAGTCTGAGATTGAATCTAATGGACGTGTAAGTAATGCATAACAAATACTCGCTATCACTACACCTAACGTAGAGGCTATTGCTAAGTCTCGAAGTACGCGTAATGAACTTGATTCTTTTGGCGTATGCTGAGGCAAGAAAAACAATGCCAGCATAAGTAAAATAATAGTAACAACCTCAACAGTTAGCTGCGTAAGCGCTAAATCTGGAGCAGAAAAGCGTGTAAATACAACCGACACCATTAATCCTACAATTGAGAGCATTAATAGCGATACCATTCGAGAGCGATGCCAAATAACGGTGGCAAGAGCACCAATAATCAATAAGCCTGCACCAATTGCATTGTGCACATCAACAGGGGTAAGTGGCATGCTTCCGGCAAGTTGTTGCATTTCAAATAATGGCCAACCCGCACACAGCAATACTACCGCTAGCATAATTACAAGGTAGCGCTGTAGCGATCCATTTTCGATACTGCTTACCTTTGACTGACACCAAGCAATAACGCTTAATATCACACGTTCAAACGTTTTTTTAGCGTTTAGAGGTGGTAACGATGCTTGAAATTGAAATAGATATTTACGATTAATATAAATAAATAAGCCGCCAGCAATCGCCATCGCACTCATTAGTAGAGGCAAGTTAAACCCATGCCAGATAGCCAATTCGTACACTGGCATTTCTTTTCCAAGTACAGCTAAAGACGCCGCAGATAAAATGCCATCAATTGTAAAGTGCGGGAACATACCCACTAACAAACAAATCACAACGAGTATTTCTATTGGTACACGCATATAGCGCGGTGGCTCATGCGGCGTACGAGGTAAATCAATTGGTTCACCATTAAAAAACACGTCATGAATAAAGCGTGCTGAGTACGCAACAGCTAATGCACCTGCAACAGTTGCCAGTACTGGAATTAACCACGACATAGAACCAAGCACTTGCTGGTGTAGCGTTTCTGCAAAAAACATTTCTTTAGACAAGAAGCCATTTAGTAAAGGAACTCCTGCCATTGCAGCCGCCGCGACCATCGCAAGCGTTGCAGTGTATGGTAAGTATCGCCACATACCATTTAATTTACGCATATCGCGCGTGCCCGTTTCGTGATCAATAATACCAACGGCCATAAATAACGACGCTTTAAACGTTGCATGGTTAATTATGTGAAAAATAGCAGCAACAGTCGCAAGCTCAGTATCAAGTCCGAGTAATAGCGTTATTAAACCCAAATGGCTTATTGTTGAATAGGCTAACAAGCCTTTTAAGTCGTGTTTGAATAGTGCTATATAAGCGCCAAACAACAGCGTAGCTAAACCCGTTAACCCAACGAGCAAGAACCAAGTATCGGTGCCTGCCAAAGCAGGATGAAAACGTGCTAACAAAAATATACCGGCTTTTACCATCGTCGCAGAATGTAAATACGCGCTTACTGGCGTAGGCGCTGCCATTGCATGAGGAAGCCAAAAGTGAAATGGAAATTGTGCCGATTTAGTAAACGCACCCAGTAGCACCAATACCAATGCTACTTCGTATAAATCATGAGATTGAATTATTGCTTTACTCGCTAGAATAACATCTAGGTCGTAACTACCAACAATATCACCTAATAGCATCAATCCAGCAAGTAACGCTAAGCCGCCCGCGCCTGTTACAGCAAGCGCCATACGTGCGCCTTTTCGCGCTTCTGATTTATGCCACCAAAAACTAATTAATAAAAATGAGCTGATGCTCGTTAATTCCCAAAACAACCACAGTTGAATGACGTTGTTAGACATAACAATACCAAGCATTGCAGTCATAAATAGCATTAAGTAACTATATAGCTTAGCCATTGAGTCATTAGCGCTTAGGTAGTAACGGGTGTAGAGGATAACGAGCAAGCCTATGCCTAAAATCATAAACATAAACAATAAACTGAGGCCGTCTAACCGCAGAGACAAATCGAGTCCTATTGACGGGATCCAAGCTAAAGAATAACGAATGGTTTCGCCCGCTAAAACGGCAGGTGCATGGTATAGAGTAATCCCCAAAGCCGTCAAAGGCGCAAGAGCCGTTAAACTAGTGCTTAAATTGCGGGATAACTTACCTGTGCATGCAGAAATAACACTGCCAATTAAGGATAACAAGGGTATCCAGAGCAAAGTCATAATGTAGGGCCTTTTATTATCATAAGTTTATCAGGGCATCTCTTTTTAATACTAAGTGATGCTTTTACTGCCTGTTTTTAAACGACATTAATGACTATAGTTATACTGAAAAACACTGATTTTGTCTATAAAAAGCGGTTCTGTATGGGTGTTTTTTAAACAAGAACTAACAATTTATTAAGCCTAAAAAAACAATTAATTAATACTGATAATTGTTAATTTAATATGGCCTTATTTGCAAATGTAAGCGCGCCAGGGTGACGATGAAAGTTACCATTGGTCATATCTAAATGTTTCAACCAAAGTTGTCTATACTGCGCTGAGAGCCCTAACTGCTGATATTGCATAATAGACCAATTTTCACTAGGTTTATAAGCAATACCCCCTACCTGGCAACTCTTTGCTTTATGCCAACCTGTTGGCGGCGACTCACCATGAGAAATAAATAAATTAGGTGCAACAAAACCTGTTTTTGCACACAACCATGCTTGCTTAGTTTTAGGCAAAGCGTATTCATCTTCAAAACCGTTAAAATGCATCAGCTCATGCAAAAACACATTGTATTTTGCTTTTGAGTTTATTAGCATTGTTCCCTTCGTGACATTAGCCGTTCCATCTTTAGGCATCATCACTATAAAATCAAAATTGTTAGGAAGCTGGCTATTAAGTTTAGATGATTGCCAGTCACACTTTGCTATTTGACTAGTACTACTTTTACACTCAAGCATTCCCGCAACGTAAACTGGTTTTGAAAAGCAAAAAATATTTTCACGGGGCTCTGGTTGTTTATTATAAGCATTAATAAACTCTGTAAGTTTATATAAGCCACTGCGATGATCGCTCATAGTCAGCACGTTAAACATACATTGCTTATTAGGTTTGCTTATATTTCTTAAAGATGAAAAACCGAGGTCGTGGATAAACGCGGTAGATATTTTACTCTGTGGTATTTTTAACTGAAGTTTTAGATGATTTAGTACATCCCCTGCTGGTAATTTGTTTTTACTAGCGAGTAACTCTAAATCGCTCCAACGTGATTGCTCAAGTAACTTTGTTGCTAATATTTTACGCTCTGGGATTGTTAAGTCATTTATAGCGGAGAGCCAAAATTGTTTTGCAGTATCACTCTGACTGCTTTTAATAAGCTTAAGAGAATACATATATTGTGCTGAGGAAATTTTACTGCGAGCAAGTATAGCTAAAGAGGTCTTTGGTAACTGCTCTAGGTGATCAGAAAAATAAGCTGGTGAATTCCAATAACTTTGTAGAACATTGGCTTTTGTATTTAAAACATGCCAAAAGCCAATAGCGCCAAGGTGATTACTCGAGCCTGTAATTAACAAACAACATAGTAATACACCTATTAATTTAAAACGCTTAACTTGCGTCAACACCTTCCATCAACTCAAGTTCTAAACGCGCATATTTGTACTCAATAAACTCATGTACATTGGTTGCTAGCGCAAGCCTAAAATAGTCTGATGCTAAATAAAGCTCACCCGCTGCTTGATGCATTTTAGCTAGGTAAAAATAAGCTTCACATAAACGCTGCGCATATTCTTGCTCAGTTCTAACACCATCACTAATGCCTGATAAAAATGCATGTTCACTCATATCGCCCGTATAAAGAGAAATTAACTGATACGCCCATTGCGAATCATCAAGCGCAGTCGCATTTTGTTTAAGTGCATCAAGTGCGATTACTTTATCCTCTTGTGCCTGGGCTAAATAAACCCATAAAACACGGTACGGATCTTTAGGAGAACGGGCTAAAAACTCGTTAAAGTCATTTTTAGCAAGGCCAGCTCTATCGCCGTAATAAAGGGCTATACCTCTATTTAAATAAGCATATTCATGCTCTTCATCAAGCTCAAGAGCTGAATCAAAAAACTCATAGGCTTTTTCGTACTGCTGCATAAGCGTATGTTGAATACCTAAAAAATTATACACTTCAGCTAAATCAGGCTTAAGTTTTACTGCGCGGTTAAAATCAATACGCGAAAGAGTGGTCATACCTAGACTATCGAAAAGTACACCACGGTCGTAATAAAGCTTAGCTTGTTGCTCTTCGCTTAAGTCAGCCCTATTCAATAACTCTGAGTAGCGTGCAATAGCAATTTCACTTCTAAAGTCAGAGGCTAAAGGTGCAGTAAATGGCACATTAACAATCGGGGTTGGTTCTGATTCTGTTGTAGTTTGGCAAGCGCTTAAAGACAAAATAGCAAAAGATGCCAAAGCTAAATGTTTGAGTATCATTAAAATCCTTAATACCAAGATATATCGCGATTAATATAAGACAGACCTTGTCCAATAAGGTTTCATTAAAGCATAAAAAAAGGGGCTAAACAGCCCCTTTTTTATCATCTAGCTAATATAACTAGATTAATAAGTTAACAATTACGCGTCAGTTGGCGCGTCAGCTGCAGGTGCTGCTGATTCCATTGCTTCTTTAATACTTAGACGTACACGGCCTTGGCGATCTACTTCTAGTACTTTAACTTTAACTTCTTGACCTTCAGAAAGGTGATCAGCCACGTTATTAACGCGCTCAGTACTAATTTGAGAAATATGTACTAGACCATCTTTACCAGGAAGAATGTTTACAAACGCACCGAAATCAACAATACGTACAACTTTACCTTCGTAGATAGTACCTACTTCAAGTTCAGCTGTTAATTGCTCAATACGGCTAATTGCATTAGCTGCACTTTCGCCATCAGTAGCGGCAATTTTAATTGTACCGTCGTCACCGATTTCAATCGTTGTACCAGTTTCTTCAGTAAGCTGACGAATAGTTGCGCCACCTTTACCGATAACTTCAGCGATTTTCTTCTGTGGGATTTTCATTGTGTATATGCGAGGAGCAAACATTGATAGCTCTTCAGAAGGAGCAGAAATTGCTTCGTCCATCACTTC
The DNA here is from genome assembly GCF_015864265.1 of Pseudoalteromonas sp. NZS37. Lineage (NCBI taxonomy): Bacteria > Pseudomonadati > Pseudomonadota > Gammaproteobacteria > Alteromonadales > Pseudoalteromonadaceae > Pseudoalteromonas > Pseudoalteromonas sp. NZS37. The sequence goes on from NZ_JADYXL010000011.1 coordinate 103,272, forward strand.
TAAGATATGTAAACGTGCAGCTTTTGCTTGTTTAAGCGCAATTTGCATGATTTCTTGAGTGATACCTTCGATTTTGATATCCATTTGAAGTGCAGTGATACCTGCAGCTGTACCAGCAACTTTAAAGTCCATGTCACCTAAGTGATCTTCATCACCTAAGATGTCAGAAAGAACAACGAATTTATCGTCTTCTTTAACTAGACCCATCGCAATGCCGGCAACAGACGCTTTAATTGGTACACCGGCATTCATAAGTGCAAGTGAAGTACCACATACAGAAGCCATTGAAGATGAACCGTTTGATTCAGTGATTTCAGATACTACACGGATTGAATATGGGAATTCAGTCAATGTTGGCATTACAGCAGCAATACCACGCTTAGCAAGGTTACCATGGCCGATTTCACGACGCTTAGGAGAACCAACAAAACCAGTTTCACCTACACAGAATGGAGGGAAGTTGTAGTTAAGCATAAAGTGGTTTTTATGAGTACCAGTTAAATCGTCGATTAACTGTGAATCACGTTCTGTACCAAGTGTAGCTGTTACTAACGCTTGAGTTTCGCCACGAGTAAAGATAGCAGAACCGTGAGTACGCGGTAATACGCCAGTCATTACATCTAGTGCACGAATCATATCTGGTTCACGACCATCGATACGTTTTTCGCCAGAAGCGATACGGCCACGAACGATTTTCTTCTCAAGTGAGCCGAAGATTTTACCAATTTCTTGCTTATCTAAAGACTCGCCTTCAGCAAGTTCAGCTGTTAACACTGCAACAACTTCATCTTTAGCTACGCCAAGTGCTTCTTTACGCGCTACTTTATCAGTGATTAAGTAAGCTGCGCCTACTTTATCAGCAGCAATTGCTGCAACTTTATCTTCTAGTGCAACGTTTTTAGCTGGTGCAGTCCAATCCCAAGTAGGCTTGCCTGCTTCTGCTTTAAATTCTTCGATTGCAGTGATGATCGCTTGAGATTGCTCATGACCATATACAACAGCGCCAAGCATTACGTCTTCTGCAAGTACGTTAGCTTCTGATTCAACCATAAGTACCGCTTTATCAGTACCGGCTACCACTAAATCAAGTTGGCTTTCTTCAAGCTCTTTTAATGTAGGGTTAAGTACATATTCGCCGTTGATGTAACCAACGCGAGATGCACCAATTGGACCACTGAACGGGATACCAGAGATAGCAAGTGCTGCTGAAGTACCAATCATCGCAACCATATCAGGTTGGATTTCAGGGTTAACAGAAACAACAGTAGCAATAACTTGTACTTCGTTTACAAAACCGCTTGGGAAAAGTGGACGAATTGGACGGTCAATAAGACGTGCAATAAGTGTTTCGCCATCGTTAGGACGACCTTCACGCTTTAAGAAACCACCTGGGATACGACCAGCAGCGTACATACGCTCTTGGTAGTTAACTGTTAGTGGGAAAAAGTCTTGGCCAGGTTGTGCTTCACGCTTACCAACAACAGTTACTAAAACTGAAGTGTCGCCAATGCTTGCAAGTACAGCGCCGTCTGCTTGACGAGCGATTGCACCAGTTTCTAGAGTCACTGTATGTTGACCTAGTTTGAATTCTTTAATAATTGCTTGCACTTAAAATATTCCTTAAATGTATTCTAATAAGTTGTCATCAAAGTACCAATTACAGTACATAATTGTATTCAGTTGGAAATCAATTAAGTACTACAATTGGCAATGATGTGAATAAGCGTAGATAAACCTTTTTACCTACGCGCATAGTATATACCAAAGCTGCTTCAAAATGCGAGTCTAGGGTGTGTTGTTCTTTGTGGATTGAAATTTGTTCAATCTAGGGTCGATTTAATCACGGCGCGAGGTTTGTAACCTAGTGGGCTAAGTAAAAATCGAGCAACAAAGAGTTAATCGCCCCTAGGATGAACCCGCAGGGCAGCGCATGTTTGGCATTTATGCTGCGTTATCGCCTATTTATGGGGAATAACCACACTACATAGGCGCTGCCTTGCCTAAAGACCAAACATACAGCTGCAAAATTAATCACGAAAGATCAACACACACTAGCTACTAGATTTAAACTGGGCTAATTAGCGGGTAAATACAACAGCTATTGGTAGGGTATGAAATGGGGGTTTTATATTATAATTCAATAGGTTTAAGAATTTTCTTAATTTGGAAACACAAATTTCAGGCACAAAAAAAGGAGCTAAAAAGCTCCTTTTTCTATAATCTAGTTCTTAGCGACGTAGGCCAAGTTCTTTGATTAACGCAGTATAACTAGTGATGTCTTTACCTTTAAGGTAATCAAGTAGTTTACGGCGAGTGCTTACTTTACGAAGCAGACCACGACGTGAGTGGAAGTCATGCTTGTGATCAGCAAAGTGACCTTGAAGCTTGTTGATGTCAAAAGTAAGTAATGCTACTTGTACTTCTGATGAACCTGTATCGCCTTCTGCACGTGCAAATTTAGCAATGATATCGATTTTTTCTTGATTGCTTAGTGACATAGTAACTCCAAAAATTAAATTTAAAAGGTGTCTTAGCCGATCACTAATTCAGCCAAAACGATTAAGCGGGCGTATTCTACCAACTGTAGGAATAACTACAAGCTAATTATCCCCAACTACAACTAATAAGCCACCGTTAGGCACATTAGTTGCTTATTCAGGCTTCACGTAATCGTCTTGCTGACTAGCAAGACCACGTTTAACCTTTAAATGACCGTTTGAGTTGCGCTCACCAGTACCAATAAATATATTATCCGCAACAACTTTAATTGCACCATCAGGTAAAGCGATTGATAATTCTACAGCTTGCCCGTGACTAAAAATTCCCCCTTGTTCTTTTGTAATTTCAACAACGGGTAAATCAGTTAAAGCAGTATCAATTGGTAGCAATAGCGAGTCTAAATAAGTTGAAGGCGCAAGCTCTTCTTCTTTCGCTTTAGCAAGCAACGCTTCAATCTCATCAAGCGAGACCATTTTATCTGCCGGATACTGACCAACAGCAGTTCTGTGGAGCATAATAACGTGTGCGCCACAGCCTAGGTTTTCGCCTAAATCATCAACGATTGTACGAATGTAGGTCCCTTTAGATACATGGGCCGTCATTTGTAATACGTTGCTTTGTTCATCAAATTCGTCAAACGATAAGCTAAACACGTTTATTTTTCTGCATTTACGAGGAACTTCAATACCTTCGCGCGCGTACTTATATAACGGTCTACCTTGGTACTTAAGAGCTGAGTACATTGACGGATATTGTTCAGACTCACCAACAAAAGCAGCTATTTCTTTTGTTAGCTGTTCACGTGTAACGTTCACATCTTTAGTGCTAACAATTTCGCCATCAGAATCTGATGTTGTTGTACGCTCACCCAGTTGTGCACGAACGATATAGGTTTTATCTGTATCGAGTAAAAACTGCGTAAACTTAGTCGCTTCACCAAAACAAATTGGCAGCATACCTGTGGCAAGTGGATCTAAAGCACCTGTGTGCCCAGCTTTTTGCGCAAAATAAACACTTTTTGCTTGCTGTAATGCTTTATTTGATGAAATGCCTTCAGGTTTGTTTAACAACAAAATACCGTCAACTGCACGGCCTTTACTGCGCTTTGCCATCTGTATCAGTGCCTTCTTCGCTATCTGTATCGTCTACGTGATCAGTACCTTCTTCGCTATCTGAAACATCAGCAGCATCAACACTTTCTACGTCTTCATCTACATGCTTTGCGTTATCTTCGCGGATAATAGAATCCACTAAATTAGAAATACGCATACCTTCCATTAATGAGTTATCAACTACAAACTTTAACTCAGGCATTATACGTGCACGGATACGCTTACCAAGTAACGAGCGAATATAGCCCGTTGCTTCATTAAGTACTTTTGCGCTTTGCTTTGCTGCGTCTTCATCTTGTGTGTTAAACACAGTAATGAAAATTTTGGCATAAGATAAATCGCGCGATACTTCTACCGCTGACACTGTCACCATACCTAAGCGTGGATCTTTAATTTCGCGTTGTAAAATTACAGCAATCTCTTTTTGGATTTGCTGTGCAACACGATCAGTGCGAGAAAATTCTCTCATTATACTTGTCCTAAAATAATAACTTATTGAAATTAAATAATAAGTTAACTAAATAATGGATATGCAAATGGGGGCTAAGCCCCCATTTAAAATCTTAGCGTAGGGTGTGTAGAACGTCCGGCGTTAACCTGAGCGTTCAATACTCCCTAGTAACAATTATAGAGTACGTTGTACTTCAACTGTTTCGAATACTTCGATTTGGTCACCAACACGTACGTCATTGTAGTTCTTAACGCCGATACCACATTCCATGCCGTTACGAACATCAGCAACATCGTCTTTAAAGCGACGAAGTGACTCAAGTTCACCTTCATAGATAACAACGTTTTCACGTAGTACACGGATTGGAGCGCTACGTTTAATAACACCTTCAGTAACCATACAACCAGCGATTGCGCCAATTTTTGGAGACTTGAATACGTCACGAACTTGAGCAAGACCAATGATTTCTTGTTTAAACTCTGGCGCTAGCATACCTGACATTGCTTGTTTAACTTCGTCAATCAAGCTGTAGATTACGCTGTAGTAACGTAGGTCTAAGTTTTCAGTCTCGATAACTTTACGAGCTGAAGCATCAGCACGAACGTTAAAGCCAACTACAATTGCGTTAGACGCTGCAGCTAGTGTTGCATCAGTTTCGGTAATACCACCAACACCTGAACCAACAATCTTCACTTTCACTTCATCAGTAGAAAGTTTAGTTAGTGAATCAGAGATTGCTTCGATAGAACCTTGAACGTCTGCTTTAAGTACCACGTTAACTTCAGAAACATCGCCTTCAGTCATGTTAGTAAACATGTTTTCAAGCTTAGCTTTTTGCTGACGTGCTAGTTTAACATCGCGGAACTTACCTTGACGGTATAAAGCAACTTCACGTGCTTTACGCTCATCTTTAACTACAGTCGCTTCGTCGCCTGCAGCTGGAATACCAGAAAGACCTAAAATCTCAACTGGAATAGATGGACCAGCTGACTTAATGTCTTTACCGTTTTCATCGCGCATTGCACGAACACGGCCATACTCAAGACCACATAATACAATGTCACCTTGGTTAAGCGTACCAGATTGAACAAGTACTGATGCTACTGGACCACGGCCTTTATCAAGACGAGATTCAATAACAACACCAGCCGCCATACCTTCAGTAGGTGCAGAAAGCTCTAAAAGTTCAGATTGGTTCAATACTGCTTCAAGAAGGTCGTCAATACCTAAGCCAGTTTTAGCTGAGATATGAACGTACTGCGTATCGCCGCCCCATTCTTCTGGAATAACGTCTAGTACAGCAAGTTCGTTTTTAACACGATCTGGATCTGCGCCTTCTTTATCCATTTTGTTTACTGCGATGATTAAAGGAACGCCAGCTGCACGAGCATGCTGTACTGCTTCTTTAGTTTGTGGCATAACGCCATCATCTGCTGCAACTACTAGGATTACGATATCAGTCGCTTTAGCACCACGAGCACGCATTGAAGTAAATGCAGCATGTCCTGGTGTATCTAAGAAGGTGATCATGTGACCGTTTACATCAACATGGTATGCACCAATATGCTGTGTAATACCACCGGCTTCGCCAGAAGCAACCTTCGCAGAACGAATGTAATCAAGAGTTGATGTTTTACCATGGTCAACGTGACCCATTACAGTTACTACTGGAGCACGTGGCTCTGACTTACCATCTTCGTGGCGGTCATTAAGTACTGTTTGCTCTAATTCGTTTTCTTTAACAATGATAACCTTGTGACCCATTTCTTCTGCAACTAATTGTGCAGCTTCTTGGTCAATCACTTGGTTAATAGTAACCATGTCACCCATTTTCATCATTGTTTTAACAACTTCAGCGCCTTTAACGGCCATGCGTGATGCAAGCTCAGCTACTGTAATTGTTTCGCTAATACGCACTTCATTTTTAACATCAACAGTTGGTTTTTGGAAACCATGTTGTAATGATGCAGGTGCTTTTAACTTAGACTTGTTACGGCCTCTTGACGCTGCAAATTTATCTTTTGCTGGCGCTTTTTTCTTTTTCTTAGCACGGCGTGTACCTTGCTCATCACGAGCATCGGCAACATCTTCTGCTTCACGTGCATAAGTAGAAGTCGTAAGATGGTGATCCGCTGTTTCTTCGCGTTTCTTACGTTCTTCTTCTTCTTTCTTCCAGCGTGCCGAGTTTTCTTCAGCTAGCTTTCTTGCTTCTTCTGCTTGACGTTTCGCTTCTTCTTCAGCTTTCTTCAATGCGGCCTCTTCTGCTTCTTTTTGCAGACGCTCAGCTTCTATGCGATCTTTCTCAGACTTAGCACTTTGCTCTGGGGTCATCTGCTTTTGTTTCGCTTTACGCTCTGCATCAGCTTTGCGTTTAGCTTCTTCTTTGGCTTTACGGTCGGCTTCTTCTTTCGCTTTGCGTTCTGCCTCTTGTTTCGCTTTTAATTCTGCGGCTTCTTGGTCAGCTTTTTGCTGCTCTTCAAGACGCACTTTTTCTTCAGCAGCTAAGCGAGCTTGCTCTTGTTCTTGTTCCATTGCGCTTTTCTTCACGTAAGTACGTGTTTTGCGAACTTCAACTTGAACATCTTTTGCTTTACCAGTAGAGCCCGTAACACTTAAAGTGCTTTTGCTCTTACGTTGTAAAGTCATACGCGCTGGGCCATCTGAACCTGTACCGCCATGATGCTTGCTTAAATGATCAAGTAACGTTGCTTTTTCAGCTTCAGTTACGTTATCAGTTGCTTGCTTAGTGATACCTGCTTGTGAAAACTGCTGTAGCAATTTATCAACAGTCGTACCTATATCGCCGGCTAGTTTTTCAACATTTACTTCTGCCATAGTGTGTAATACCTCCGTTAATAAATTACTCGTCTGCAAACCAACAAATGTTTCGTGCAGCCATAATCAGTTCACCCGCTTTTTCAGATGAAAGTTCTGTGATATCAACTAATTCGTCAATACCTTGTTCTGCCAAGTCTTCAAGTGTAACAACACCCTTGCTTGCCATAACAAATGCTAAGTGACGCTCTAAGCCTTCAAGCGCAAGTAAGTCTTCAGCTGGCTCTGCGCCATCTAAGCTTTCTTCCGTTTTAAGTGCTTTAGTTGTCAATGCATCTTTTGCGCGTGAGCGCAGTAAATCTACAGTCTCTTCATCAAGACCATCAATTTCTAAAAATTCAGACGCTGGTACATACGCCACTTCTTCAAGTGTCGAGAAACCTTCGTTGATAAGTAATGATGCAAACTCATCATCAATTTCTAAATTTTCAGTGAATAAGTTAAGTAACTTATCAGATTCAGCTTCATTTTTAGTACGCATGTCTTCAACAGTCATTACGTTTAGTTCCCAGCCAGTTAACTGACTTGCTAAACGAACGTTTTGACCATTACGACCAATTGCTTGCGCTAGGTTATCTGCTTCTACAGCGATATCCATTGAGTGAGTGTCTTCATCCATTACGATTGAAGCAACCTCTGCTGGCGCCATTGCATTGATAACAAATTGTGCCGGGTTGTCATCGTAAAGTACGATATCAACACGCTCACCGCCAAGTTCTGACGATACAGCCTGAACTCGTGCGCCACGCATACCAACACATGCACCAATTGGGTCAATGCGTTTGTCGTTAGATTTAACAGCAATTTTAGCGCGTGAACCTGGATCACGTGCTGCTGCACGTAATTCAATCATCTCTTCGCCAATTTCTGGCACCTCAATGCGGAATAATTCCATTAGCATTTCAGGTTTAGAGCGCGTTACAAATAATTGTGCACCGCGTGCTTCAGGCTTAACTTCATATAAAAGACCACGGATACGGTCACCCGGGCGGAAATTTTCACGTGGTAACATGTCATCACGGTAAATTACCGCTTCTGCGTTGTTACCTAAATCAAGTACGATTGCATCGCGAGTTGCTTTTTTAACAACACCCGTTACCAGCTCGCCTTCTTGATCTTTGTATGCTTCAACAACTAAAGCGCGCTCAGCTTCACGTACTTTTTGTACGATAACTTGCTTAGCCATTTGTGTTGTAATACGGTCAAATTTGATTGAGTCGATTTGCTCTTCAACATAATCACCCATTTGCAAATCAGGTTCTTCAACCTGTGCTGCTTCTAGAGTGATTTCGCTGTATGGGTTCTCTAAAGAACCATCTTCTAATACAGCGGCAATCTGCCAACGACGGAACGTATCGTAATCACCGGTTTTACGGTCAATTGCTACGCGTACTTCAATTTCGCCATCGTGTTTTTTCTTTGTAGCTGTCGCTAAAGCGAACTCTAGAGCTTCAAAAATCTTTTCTTTTGGAACCGCTTTCTCATTGGAAACGGCTTCAGCAACCAATAATATCTCTTTTGCCATGGGTAATGCCTCGCTTGCCCTATTCCTTCGCACTCGAATTTAAAACTTCGCGATTAAATTCGCACGTTCGATGTTACTAAGCATGATCAGATGCTCTGCACCATCGCTAGATAGTGTGATCATATCGCTGCTAACTGCTACTAAGTCGCCTTTAAAATTACGACGACCATCCTGTGGAAGTTTAGTACGCACGCGTACTTCCTCTCCTTGCGCCTGCTCGTAGTGATCTTGTTTGAATAATAGACGATCAACACCAGGAGACGATACTTCCAAATCATATTCATTTGTAATTGGGTCTTCGACGTCTAAAATCGCACTAATTTGGCGACTTGCATCCGCACAGTTATCAACTGAGATCCCATCCTCATGAGCAATATATACTCTTAAGGTAGAATGGCGACCCGCTTGCACAAATTCAAGACCATGCAATTCAAAGCCTAACATTTCTACCGCAGGCGTTAACATGGTTACTAAATCTTGTTCAAGTTTTGTCACGAAAATCCTCCATACAAACAAAAAAAGGGCTTATAGCCCTAAAATACTGAGTTTAAGTTTTAATTTGATGACAATTGCCACAAATCGCAAGGTGCAGATACAACAACGCCCCGAACCAAGCGGGGCGTCACACCAATAAAGCATAAAACTGTGTGGCCTAGGGCCAAGCTTGGTTGCGAGTCAGTAAACTGACCTAATTAAACTACATAGTCTAAAACGCAAAACGCGCATTACTTAGAATGCGCGATATAAATTAGTAAGGTAATACCTACTAGTAGAATTGGTTGCGGGAGCCGGATTTGAACCGACGACCTTCGGGTTATGAGCCCGACGAGCTACCAGACTGCTCCATCCCGCGCCAATAGATATCAAACTTTAAATTTAATATCGCTGTTAGCTGTTTTACAACATGCTAAACAATGGCCGCTATTATAAGGATGTACGGGATGATTAGCAACTATAATACGCAATTAGTTTATAAAATTTCCAATTCGTCAAGATGCTAATTTAATGTATATATAAGTAACATAAGTAATCAATCAATTTTATAAAATGCTGTCTCTAAATTATTAAATATTACAGCTTATTATTTTTGAGTGAAAATCAAACAAACTAAATTTGAGCTACCTTAGTACCTTCTAGATGCTTACAATTTACCAGAAAATAAATTGATATAACTAAAACCCATACTTTAACACTAAAAAAACGTGCAGAATTTTATCTGCCCGCTATAATCAATTTTATGCCACTTAATAATAATAGTTATTACTCACTGCAGCGAGATAAAAATGAATCAACAACAATCAGCATTGTTAAATAACTTAACAATTATTAAGCCAAATTTTCATGCTTTCACGGCTCGATTTCACAGTAAATTGGCTGAATCTAGCATTGAAATGAATTACCCAACAGCCTTACAATTTAACGAAAAGAGTTTTACCCTTTTTTGTGTGTTAGAACGAATTGTTAAACATTTAGATAAGCCAGCATCGGTAGCTCCTTTTTTAGCACATCATTTAATATACCTAAAAAAAAGCAGTGTTTCACAAAATGACATTGCACTATTATCTGATGCGTTTTACGAAACCCTTAAAGAGCACCTTGGTAAACACTTTACTCCTGAGAGCCAGCTCGCTTGGAAAAAAGCCCTTAAATATTTTGAAAACTTTGCCAGCAATATTCTATTTAATGTATCTAATGTGGTTTCGTTACAACAAAAAATGCAGCAAAAGCAAAGTAATAAAATTTAAACATAAAATTTTAGGGGTGGCAATTTAACTTACTTAACCTCCCCATTAATTAAACTCATTTGCACACCATGATCCAGCACGCCTTTATTGCCTTGATAATCGGTTAAGCCTTTTTGCTCTATTCACTCGTAGTTAAATAGTAAAACGATCCTTTAATTAAATACGTCCGTATAAAAAAATTTGGCTTTACTATGACCCATCACAAAACACTCAGACTAATACTAGGCGATCAGCTAAACCCATCTCATTCATGGTACAAGCAAAAAGACGACGACACGCTTTACCTCATCGCAGAACTAAAACAAGAAACTGACTACGTTAAACATCACATTCAAAAACTGTGTGCCTTTTTTAATGCTATGGAAAACTTTGCAACTGCATTAAACACGGCAGGTTTTAATGTTTTGCATTTAACACTTGATGATACCGATGACGACAAGGACTTGATTGAATTACTCAAGCGAGTTGCCGATAAATACCAATGCGACTCTATTGAATATCAATACCCTGACGAGTTTAGGCTAAAATCTCAATTAGCTAAGTTTAAAAGTGATAGCTCATTAAATGTAATTGCTACAGATACTGAACACTTTTTATTACCGTTCACCGATATAAAAACACGCTTTACAAAAAACAAGCATGTAACAATGGAGCATTTTTATCGTGCTATGCGTAAGCAATTTAATATATTAATTGATGATGCAAAGCCAACTGGTGGCAAATGGAATTTTGATAGTAATAATCGTAATAAATTTTCCAAAAAAGACTTAGCCGACATCCCAGAGCCTAAGTTATTCAATACTGATGTTAGCAGCATTATCTCTCGTTTAAATAAACACAACGTCGCTTATTTGGGTGAAATAAATCAACATTCACTGGAGTGGCCAACAACTCGTAAACAAGCGATTGAATCTCTTGAATACTTTTGTGAGCACTTACTTAGTCGCTTTGGTCACTTTCAAGATGCGATGACAGATCAAAGTAAAAACAATACCAGCCTGTACCATAGCCGTTTATCGTTTGCCCTAAACGCAAAAATACTCCACCCGTTACATGTAATCAAACGTGTAATAAGCGAATACGAACAAAGACCCAATGAAATATCCCTCTCGCAAGTAGAGGGCTTTACTAGGCAAATATTAGGCTGGAGAGAGTATGTACGTGCCATTTATTGGATTAACATGCCCGACTACGCAGTTAAAAATCAGCTACAAGCCAAAAATAAACTGCCATCTTATTTTTGGAACAGCTCTACAAAAATGAATTGTCTAAGCCACTCACTCAAACAAAGCCTTGAAACCGCTTATGCCCATCATATTCAGCGCCTAATGGTTATTGGGAACTTTTGCATGCTTACAGGTATTAACCCTGATGACGTAGACAACTGGTACTTAGGCGTTTATATAGATGCCATAGAATGGGTAGAAATGCCCAACACCCGAGGCATGAGTCAGTTTGCCGATGATGGAATAATTGCAACAAAGCCTTATGCTGCAAGCGGTAACTACATTAATAAAATGAGCGATTATTGCAAAAGCTGTCAGTACGATGTTAAACAAAAAGTAGGAGATAAGGCCTGCCCGCTAAATAGCTTGTATTGGCATTTCATGAATAGACACAGAGACAGGCTAGAGAAGAACCCACGTATTGGTATGGTATATAAAAACTGGGATAAACAAGATGAAACACTTCAAGAACAAACGCTGCAACAAGCAACCTACTACCTTAATAATTTAGAAGCGCTTTAAGTAAAAAAACCGCCTCAAATGAGGCGGCTAAATAATCAGGGGAATATGTACTTTAGAAGACTATTTACCTTCTATTAGATTGCTATTACCAATTTCTATTTTACGTGGTTTAAGTGCTTCAGGAATTTCACGCTGTAACTCTATGCTTAATAAGCCGTTAGCTAAATCGGCACCAAGTACTTTTACATGGTCTCCAAGCTGAAACTTACGTTCAAAGTTACGCTCTGCTATACCTTGATGAATAAACTTACGTTCATTATTTTCATCTTTATTAGCTTTAATACCTGCAACTTTTAATGTGTTGTTTTCTGACTCAATGGTTAATTCACTATCACTAAAACCAGCAACGGCCATAGTGATTCTGTATTTGTCTTTATCGAGTGCTTCTATATTGTAAGGAGGAAAACTAGGCTGCTTGTCTGTATTAGCTGCCGCATCCATAAGTGATGCTAAATGTTCGAAGCCGATAAATGAACGATAAAGTGGTGATAAGTCTACTGTACGCATAATAATATCCTCATATTTAAGCGATATTTTGCATGTGCTTTTCTATTGAACAAGCTCAAGCAAAGTTTAATTAATAATATAAATTTCAATTGTTTAAGTTTAATTTAGGACCCATCAGGCGTCCTACTTAACTATATATGGACGGTAAAATTGTTTTCAAGTAAATTTATTAAAAATAAATAAAAAAGGCACTGAAGAGTGCCTTTTTTGAAACCATGTAAAATGAATACTATTTAATAAATGTGCCCCGGATTGGATAGTCGTTTTCTCTTGAAAACTTAATCCCACCTAGCAGTTGCTCTAAATCAGGACGAACAAACGGGCTGTTTGATATATCGACCATTTGAAGCTGATTTTTTTCATTAAGCACATAAATTCCTGGTTCAGCAAATGGATGATCAGTTTCTGCACCACTGCGAGGCTCGCTAATATGTAGCCCTAAATCAGTCATTTGTTCGATTGTTAAACCATAGTAAATTGGGAAGTTAATATCTATTTTTTCAAGATGTTTATTAAGCTGCTCATGGCTATCACCACTTACTGCAACCACTTCAACTCCAGCCTCTTTAAAGTCTTTATGAACTTTAGCAAGCTCGTTGAGTTGCGCAGTACATTTAGGGCAGTGCTGGCCTCGATAAACAACAATCATTTTCCACGGAGAGTCACTTATTCTGTCAACTAAATCTACCTTTTTCTCATCAACATCACTCACTACTAGTGATGGCATAATATCCGCAGGTTTTAAACTAGTGTTACTCATTGCGATCTCCTTTTACTATTTCAGATTAAAAATTAATTTTGCTCTTACACATAGAGTTTAGGGTAACTTTTATTAATTCAACCTAAAATTGCAATTAAAATCTATTAAAGCTTTAAGACCATCCCTTTATTTTTCTATAAATGGTAGATGCACTTACCCCTAAATAAGCAGCAGCAAGAGGAATGTTGTCTTCGCAGCTTTTGATTGCGTTTTCAATAGCCCTTTTTTCAACTTGCCATAATGGTTCTATATCGTGAACCGACATAGGAGATAATTGAACACTCTGATCGTTTGTATTGTGAATTGACTTAGTTGAGCTTGAGTGTTTTACAGCGCCTAGACCAAATGAATTTGGTAGCATATCTCTTTCTATTACATCGCCATCATTAATAACGACTGTATTTTCAATTACATTTTGCAGTTCGCGTATATTTCCTGGCCAATCGTAATTACAAAAAAGCGCCTTAACTTCATCAGAAAAGCCAATAAAATGTTTAGCGTTGCTATCGCTTTTTTGTTTTAAAATATACTCAGCGAGCAGCAAAATATCGTTTCCGCGCTCCCTTAAAGGCGGGAGCTTTACGGGGATAACATTTAAACGATAATATAAATCTTCTCTAAAGCGCCCCTCTGCTACCTCTATTATTGGATTTCTGTTGGTTGCACATACCAAGCGGACATCGCTGTGTAATACTTCGCTGCTACCAACCTTGCTAAATATGCCAGTTTGTAAAAAGCGCAATAACTTAGCTTGTAAGTTAAGCTCCATTTCACATAGTTCATCTAGAAATAACGTACCGCCGTTGGCCACTTCAACTGCGCCTTTACGATCGCTTAAAGCGCCACTAAATGCCCCTTTAACATGCCCAAAAAATTCTGATTCAAATAACTCAGCAGGGATCGCAGCACAGTTTATAGCAATAAAAGGGCCTTGGCTGCGAGGGCTCGAATCATGAAGGGTTTGTGCGCATACTTCTTTACCGGTTCCACTTTCACCTGTAATAAATACGCATGCTTTGCTTCTAGCTGCGCTATCTAGCAATCTAAAAACGGTTTTCATTGCGAGAGATTCACCAACAAAATCTTGGCTTTTATCACTGCTTTGAACCAAAGGTTGTACTTTAGCTTGCTCTTTGGGTGTTAACGCACTTTCTACTGAGCTAATAAGTCGCTGACTTGTGAAGGGTTTTTCTAAAAAATCGAAGCCACCTAAACGCATAGCTTCCACTGCAATATCAATAGAACTATTTGAGGTGATCATGACTACATTAGCAGGATTTTTTTGTTTATTTACAAATTGTAAAACTTCAAGCCCACTTATATCAGGCAAGCATACATCTTGTACTATCACCGCAGGCATTTTTTCTTTAATACCGACCAAAGCAGAATATCCATCTGCGAAATGCTTACATTCAAAACCTACTTGCTCTAGCTGACTGGCGTACAAAGCACCACTTGCGATGCTATCTTCAACAATATAAACAAGGCCTTTACCCATTATATCTGACACGGCTTTCTCCTAGATAGCTATACTCTTACTCATTATTTGATATGCATCTCGGGTTTTATCCAAGTTATGCTTAATAACAAGCGCTGCGTGCAAATTTTCTTCTGTGGTTGGTGGTGGTGAATCGTGTAACTGTGTTGCCAATGCAGCTAAAGGAGCGGCTCCATATAAGGCAGCCGAGTTTTTCAAAACATGCATTATTTCTCTAATTTTTATAATATCTGCATTATTAATTGCCGTATCTAATTGGTTAGCCATAGTAACTAATTCATCGATAAATAAGTTTACTAATCGAGCTAAAACGCTTATTCCAACATCCTTTTCAAGTTGAATTAAAACATTTAGCTCCGTAATACTTTTATCGATAAACTGCTCTGATATAGGCATAGATAACCTTTGTGTAAGTTAAAGCTTCGTACACTAATAAAATGTAAGAATTGTAGTTTAAGAGTAATTTGTTTTTTGCATTTTGCAAATCAAAATGAATATAAACAATTACAGAGCCCAGGTATCAATACTTTTTGTTAATGTTTGCGGCTTATCGAGCAAGTACCCCTGAGCAATATCACAACCAAGTTGTTCTAATATTTGTAATTGCTCATTCTCTTCAATGCCTTCTGCTACAGTTTGTAAGCCCAATCGTTGAGCCATCGCAATAATTGCGCTACATAACGTAAAGTCTTCGTTATTAGTTGCAATACCACTTACAAAACTGCGATCAATTTTTAAACCATCGATATCAAATTGACGAAGTAGACCTAAAGACGCGTACCCAGTGCCAAAATCATCAATCCACACCTTTACGTCTTCTTTATGGAAGTTTTCAAACGCCTTAGCTATTTTATCAGGACTATGAATGAGCGCTGTTTCCGTTAATTCAACTTTAATGGCTTGTGGTGGTATTTGGTGCTTTTCTAGCAAAGCCATTACTTTTGAAAACACATCACCATCTAAAATTTGTACCGGTGAAATATTTAAAGAAACAGCAATATCTGTCATACCAAAATGTCGCATCTGTTTTAAATCAGACAAACATTGCTCAAAAATCCAGTCACCTAATTCTAAAATCATTCCCGATTGCTCTACATGAGGGATAAACTCATCAGGGCCTACAATACCAAAGCGGGGTGATTGGCACCTTACTAGCGATTCAAAGCCGACCAACTTTCCCGTTCCTAATGATACAAGCGGTTGATAAACCATTTTAAAATAATTATTTTGCATTGCATCCGACATGATTCTCTCTAACTCATGCCATCTTGCGAGATTGACTGGGCTTTCTGCTTCTAGGTACTTAAATGCATTCATGTTTTGCTCCGATTTTCACTCTTAGTGACTTATGTAATCAAGAGCAAGTTACAGACCATTTAGAAAGTGAATAAAACAAAAATAAAAACAGCAAATTCAAAAGGTTAAGTTTAGTTATTTGAGTATTTAAATTTTTCTATTTTATTTGCATTTTGCAATTCAATTTGCAATGCACCTAAATTAATAAATAAGAGCTTACTCAAGCCCAAACAGCACAGAGAAACCAGTTAGTAATTGTTGGCTAAAAGTAAGGATTAGTAATTGAAGATGAGTATAAAGAAAGGCTGGATAAAACTAATTTAGTTACGCACAGCTTGAATTAAAAAGCGTACACGTAATTTTAAAGCTAGGGAGAAAAAGTTAAAACGGTGATAGGAAACATAAAAAAAACGCAGGCAACAATAAATAGTTACCTGCGCAAAAGTCTCTAGTTTGAAAGAGTGTCGTTATTTTCGTTTTTAGGGGCTGTTACATGTTGTGCATAGTTAGTATTTTGCGAGTCAAACGTATTACTCATCGACTGTGCATTTTCAACATCAGCTTGTGTAAAAGTAATCGGCTGTATGTCCGTTAACGGCTCTACAGAATCGCTACCGCGCAGAACTGTAATACCTATTACTAAGGTAGCTACAAGCAAAATAGACAAAACCATGATTTCAGGTGTAAGTACCCAATTATTACTTTTAGGTTGTTGTTTGGCTTTTGTATTTGTTTGCATATTGCACCTCTTAAAAATTTAACTAAATTGTCTTGATTTGATATTTAATATGTTGCGAAAGCCATGCCAACTAAACAAAAACAAACGAAAGATAAAATAAACAACAAAATCAAAGTATTAAAAAAATTAAAAATGTAATTTAGAATCCAAAAATAATTCGTAACGTTGTATTTTTATTTTGAATTGCAATTTGCGAATCAAATTGAAAAACTATAATAAAAACACTCATTAAATACTAAAAAATAAATTTAACTTACTCCTAAAATACTAGGTTAATTTCTTCGTTTATCAAGTTTTATGCAACACAAACCCACTTTTTATATTAGGGTCTGTTGATCTTTGCGGATTAAAATTTGTTCAAACTAGAGGCGGTTTAATCGCGGCGCGAGGTTTGTAACCTAGCGGGCTAAGTAAAACCGAGCAACAAAGAGTAAATAGCCCCTAGGAAGAACCCTTTGGGCAGCGCCTGTTTGGCATTAATGCTACGTTATCGCCCATTTATGGGGAATAACCACACTGCATAGGCTCTGCCTGGCCTAAATACCAAACAGACTGCTGCAAATTTAACCCTGAAAGTTCAACAGACCCTGACCTTCATTGCTCAGCTTAGCTTTTCCCACACTTGCGCTAAACGAGTAAGCTTTAAATGTTTAGATTCAATAGCCTGCTTTGGTGCATATTTATCAAGCAATAAATAAAGTGTTTCACTTACAATTGGTTTAGCTAAGTAATCATTCATCCCCGCTTCTATAAATCGCTCTTTATCACCATGAATTGCATTTGCTGTGAGCGCTATTATAGGGGTGGCTATACCTAACTTTCTGATTGCTTTGGTTGCAGAGATCCCATCTAGTATTGGCATTTGGATATCCATAAAAATAATATCAATTTTATTGTTTTTAGCCTTCGTTATTGCCTCTTGCCCATCGCTAGCAATATATACCCGACAACCTTTTTGCTCTAAAAACTGTCTTATTACTATTTGATTATTAGTATTATCTTCAGCAACCAATACATTGGTCCCATTCAACTGAGTTAACCCTGAAGAGCTTTTTAAGGCTTCTTTTTGTTCACGATTAGTAAATATAATATCTAAATGAAATAACTGCTCTTCCAATAAACTAATTGCTCGCGGTACATGCGATACTTTAAAAGGGCCATTTAACCTAAGCTCTCTGTCGTTAAGATTTTGCGGTAATAAGCTTTCACCTAGTAAGTCTAAGATAAGTAAACACGGTGAATTAAGGGAGTTATATGTATTTATACACTCGCGTGTTTGGGCTAGCATTGGAGGATCAGTTAATACAATTGCATCAGGAAAACTATCATACTCAGGGATATCTGGGCATATTTCATAGTGCTCAAAAGCGATAGAAAACCGAGTGAGTGTGTGCTCCAACGCGGTTTTTAAAATTTGGTTATGTCCTACAATCCATACTCTTGGCTTTTTACTTCGTGCTGCAAACCCCTCTCGCAATATTGAGTCGGTTGTGTCTATTTTTAACGGGTAATTAACGATAAACTCACTCCCTTTATTGAGCTCAGAGTTAACCGAAATATCTCCCCCTACTACATCACAAATTTGCTTACATATCGCAAGGCCTAAGCCACTACCACCATGTTTTCGGGTAATTGAATTATCTGATTGAATAAAAGGCATAAACATACTTTCTATTTTATTTTTTGCGATTCCCATTCCAGTGTCTTTTACAGATATATAAAGGTTTAAATTATTACCTTCAATATGAGTGCACTTAACAGTAACCGTTATTACACCATGCTGAGTAAACTTAATCGCATTGGCTAATAAATTTATGACTATTTGCCTTATACGTACATGATCACCAATTACTTGAGCTGGTACATCAGGATAAAAATCAAAAACAACCTCAAGCCCTTTTTGCAAAGCACTTTGGGTAATAATATCTACAGCTTCCTCAATACACGTATCAATACTAAATGGCTGATTATCGAGTGTTATAGCTTGTGCTTCAAAACGCGAATACGTTAATACATCGTCCAATACACTCAGTAATGCATCAGAGCTTGTTTTAATCATTTGCGTGTAACGCATTTGCTCAGAAGTTAAACCGGTATGATGCAAAATATCTGCAGAGCCAATAACGGCATTTAATGGCGTGCGAATTTCATGGCTAATATTTGCCATAAATCGGCTTTTAGACTCAGCTAATGTTTCTGCCTGATGTTTAGCTTCAAGCAATATTTGCTCGCTTTCAATACGTTCTTGTATATCAACAAGTGTTGCGGCAATAGATAACAAATCGCTTTCGTAGCCACCCACAATGGGAGTAAGTGTCATTTCAACCCAATTATTTATGCCTTGTGCATTAATCAAACGTATATCAAAGCGACGTATATCACGCTTACCTTGTTTATAATCAAGCAAAGTGCTACAAATTTTTTCTACATCTTCTTTTGCTATAAACTTAATTATAGGTAAGCCAAGGCTCTCATCTACATTGCTGTGTAAGACGCGTTGCCATGCTTGATTTATAAATAATAAATTGCCAAATGTATCAAGGCGTAAAACAATATCAGGAATATTATCGACGACAGAGTGGTAGTTATATTCTATCTCTGCCATTGCTTGTTCAGCTTTAACTCGCTGCGTAATATTAGTTTCTATAGCGATAAAATGCTTTACTTTACCTTCATCATCTCGCACTGGGTTTGCATCAATAGCAACCCAATAAACGTTACCATTCTTATCATAATTTGTGGTTTCAACTTGAAAAGGAAGCCCATTTTTTACAGCGTGAGACATAACCTTACGACTTTTTTCACATGTTTTTGGCCCTTGTAGCAATTGACCTGGGCTAGTGCCTATAACCTCATCACAGGTGTAACCTGTAAGTACTTCAAAACTATTGTTAACCCACTCAATCACACCAAACTTATCTGTAATAATCACTAAGTTATTTGTATGGCTCGCAACAAGCGATAAGCGTTTTACATATTTTTGTTGTTGTGTGAGCAAAAATTGAGAATCTTTATGACGTTGAATGTCATAGAACGAGCCTATAAAGCCGCTTTTTTCATCATAAACTAACCTTAACTCAAACCAGTTCATGAGCCCGATGCTGCTTTTAATTTGTATTTCTACACTGGGAGCCTGCTTCCCTTCTAGTAAACAACAGCTGTATGCGACAAAATGCATAATATCATCGCAATTCATTAACTTAGTAATATTGGAGCCAATTAATGAATCGGTTGAGTAACCTAACTTCTTCTCCCAAGCTTCATTAATATAAGTAAAATTCAAATGTTTATCACACTCAAAAATACACTCATCTAAAATAGCTAATAGCTTTGCTTGACGTCGATTACTATTGGAAAGTTTTTCAACTAGTGCATATTGGATTTGAACTTGTAGCTCATCATTATTATTCATGATCTCTCCAATACTTTATAAAAGTATTACTCTGACAAACTCGTGCATAAAGAAGGGAAACCTTTTCACGGTAGAATGTTTGTTCAAAAGGAGTGCGTCTCGGTGTGCAGTCACTTAAAATAGTGGCATTAGAACCAAGTGCAACAGCAGTGCGCACAGTTGAATCAATACAGATAGAAGACACAGTACCCGCTAAAATTATATTAGTGGTCCCATGTTTTTTGATGTTTTCGGCTAAACCTATATGTGTAAAAGCATTTAAATTTCTTTTCCCAAATACCACCTCTATAATATTACTAAAAAGGTCTAGCTGCTTAATGGTTTGAGCACCGTACGAACCTGCTTTAAATGCCCCCACCGCAATGACTTTTAATATACCAATCGGATTTTTAAGCTCGCTATAGTTTTGCGTAAAGTGAATGGGTGTATTAATAACTAAAGCAAATTGCTCTGCGCAGAAGGTCAATAAATAGAGTGTATTTTCCCCCACGCCAGTAATTCTTGATGACTCTTCAACCTCGTCATACAAAATGCCTTTTGGCAAAAAGTAATTGTTTTGAAAACCAATTAAAATAGGTGCTGTCTTAGAGAAATCATCCATAACTCTCTCCTTATTAATCAATTTAAGAGGCTAACTGCCAAGGTTTAATAAATTTCTCAAGTACCGCTTTTGTCACTGGCTTCTGTAAATAGTGAGTAATTCCTTTATCAAACAACTCAGCTATTTGCTCATCGCCTGTTAACCCCGTTAAAATAACTTTAGGAGTATTGTTATTAGGTGTATTTTGCCTAACTAATTGCTGCGCCACATCGCTACCAAACATTCCTGGCATACGCTCATCTAAAAGTAGCAAGTCAAATGGTTCATTTTGAGCAAGTGTTAATGCACTGGCACCATTTTCTGCACACGTTACTAAGCAGCCCAGCATTTCAAGCATTACTTTTGTAGCAATTTGGCTCGGTAAGCTGTCGTCTGCTACTAATACCGATAAACGTGTTTGTGTGTGAAATGTTGTTAAAATAGTAATTAAGTCGGTATCAAAAAATGGCCAGCCTAATATTTTTTTAGATAGTTTATGAGCTTGGCTCAGCTCGTAAATGTCGTTAATAGAGCACAGCTTTATGTGTGTATTTAAGCTGTCACTATTTAATTTATCAATTAATGCGTTACCACTAAGATGGCGTAAATCCTCTAGCTGTGCAGACTCTCTAAGCGTGCTATTAAATAATTTAAAATTTAAACCAAAACGATCGTGAGTATTAGCTGACATTTTTAAACAGCTTTTGAGTAACGCTTCGCAATCAGTTAAAACGTCTACATTTTGTCTAACATCAAGCGCTAAACTAACAGACTCTTTAGTTGCTAAGAGCCCGTGAAAATCCAACGTGTTTACTTGTTCAGAATCATCAATCTGATAGTGAATACTAACTCCCTGAATATTTGCTTCGAGCGTCAATAAAAAGCACTGTTTTACTGCTGCTAGCGCCGGAGTAAGAAACGCCTCGCATTGTGCAATCATTTGCTCTGGCGGCATTTGCAAACAAACGTAGTTACATTGCAACTTGTTGATTAAGGTAATAGAGAATTTTTGACTTTGGGTTTCACAATATTTACCTATTACCCCTTGGATAATTTCTAAAACGTGACTATTAATATTCATAAAGCATTCTCGTTAACCCAATGTATAGCTCTACATCATCAAGTTATGTGCCATAAATTAATTCTTGTAAACACACTTGCATTCATAGACTTAAGTATTAGACAAACAGGGCTCTGGTTTTTCATTCGCATTTTGCAAATCATATTGCTATGCATAATATGATTTATGCTTTTATTAGAATGGTGCAATCGATTTTTTTCTCTTTAAATAATTTTCCATTCATTTAAACTGATATTAATCAAATTGAGGAGAAAGCTATGTTAACCGTAATTTTTGGCCGTGAAGGCTGTCCATTTTGTGTTCGTGCGAAAGATGTTGCTGAGCAATTATCAAATGAACGTGATGACTTTAAATTTCGTTACATCGACATAATTAAAGAAGGCATTAGTAAAGCCGACCTTGAAAAGTCAGCGGGTAAGCCTTGCCCTACTGTTCCACAAATTTTTGTAGACCAAAATCACATTGGTGGATTTACAGAATTTGAAGCTTATGCAAAAGAAAACCTAGGCTTGTATAAATAAGCTTTGTATTAAATATGTTAACCAGTTTAATAAACCCTACATTGAGCTGGTTAAATTTCGACCAACATCAAACACATACAAATTAGTTTCAATTTATACAAGCATTTGCCTCGCGAATCCTATATAATGCGCGCCTCTTTAAATTCGTTGAGGCGTATTAATGTCAGAACCAGTCACGTTTGAATCTCTAAATCTTTCTCCTGCAATTTTGAAGGCAGTTGAAGAGTTGGGTTACAAGACACCATCTGAAATCCAAGCTCAATGTATACCGTTATTGCTAGAAAGAAAGGACGTACTGGGACTAGCTCAAACGGGTACAGGTAAAACCGCAGCATTTGCACTGCCATTACTAAATAATATTGACCCGTCTGTGAAACAGCCACAGATCCTTGTACTCACACCAACACGTGAGCTTGCGATCCAAGTTGCTGAGGCATTCGAACAATATGCTAAACATGTTCGTGGTATTGAAGTATTGGCACTATATGGTGGCCAAAGCTACAGTATCCAATTAAGCGCACTTCGTCGTGGCGCTCAGGTTATTGTTGCAACTCCAGGTCGTTTAATCGATCACATTAACCGTGGCACTATCAAGTTTGATGCTCTACAAGCACTTGTACTTGATGAAGCCGATGAAATGTTACGTATGGGCTTTATCGATGATGTAGAAAGCATCATGGAAAAAACACCGCGCGAAAAGCAAACATGTCTTTTCTCTGCGACTATGCCTAAGCAAATTCAAAACATCAGCAGCAAGTATATGAACAATCCTGAACAGGTTCATATTTCTGCGCGTAACTCTACAGTATCATCTGTTGAGCAAGTGTTTTGGAATGCAAGCGTACATAAAAATAAAGCTATTGTTCGCTTCTTAGAAGCTGAACAGTATGAAGGTGCTATTGTTTTCGTACGTACGCGTAACGATACAGTACAACTTGCTGAGTTATTAGAGCGCGAAGGTTTCTCTGCTGCTCCACTTAATGGTGATATGAACCAGCAAGCACGTGAACGCACTGTAGAACGCTTAAAAAGCGGCATGCTAAATGTTGTTATTGCAACAGACGTTGCTGCTCGTGGTCTAGATGTTGACCGCTTAAGCTTAGTTATCAACTACGATATCCCACAAGATTCTGAAGCCTACGTTCACCGTATCGGCCGTACAGGTCGTGCTGGTCGTACTGGTAAAGCAATTTTATTCGTAAAACATAACGAACGTTATTTACTTAAAAATATCATTCGTCATACGAAGTCTGAAATTGCACAAGTTGAATTACCAACTGCAAAAATCGTTGAAGAAAAACGTATTGAAGCGTTACAAGCAAAATTAACTATTGCGCTTGAAAACAAAGATATTACATTCTTTAACGAGATAGCTACTAACATGGCTGAAAAACTTGAACTTCCTCTTGAAAGCTTAGCGGGTGCGTTACTGTGTTTAGCACAGCAACAGTCTCCAATTAAAGTTGAAGAAGTTAAGATTCAACCTCGTGAACGTAACGAGCGTAACGATCGCAACCCACGTAGTAACGACCGCAATGATCGCGGTGGTGACCGTGGACGTCGTAACGAACGTGGCGGCGAACGTGGTGGTGAACGCGCTGAGCGTAAACCTCGCGAACGTAACAGCCGTGATGCAGGCCCTATGGATACTTACCGTATCGAAGTAGGTCGTGAACACGGTGTTCAGGTTAAGAACATTGTTGGCGCTATCGCTAACGAAGCTGACATCTCAAGCAAGTTTATTGGTGATATTCGTTTACACGACAATCACAGTACGGTTCAATTACCGCAAAACATGCCTAAAGATGTACTTGATCATTTCCAAAAAGTGTTTATTTGTAAACGTCCTATGGGCTTAACAATTACACAAGATCAAGGCCCTGCTGAGCCACGTGCAGAACGCTCTGAGCGTCCAGCTGGTGACAAAAAGCGCACTTTTAGTAAAGATAAAGACGATAGCCAACGCGGTGATAAGCGTACTGGCCCTCGTAAAGAACGTCGCCCAGTAAGCTTCACAGCTAAATAAGCAACGACTCTTTAATAAAAAAACCTTGCCACGAAAGTGACAAGGTTTTTTTGTGTCTGTAACATGAGAAAACTAGTTAACCTGAACTCTGAATAATAAATCTCTTAACTAGAGTTCATATATGGTCTCCTCCAGTATTGCAAGGTGTCATTCAACGATAGCAGGGACAGGTTTGCTGTCATATATACGGTCTTTTAGTGAAGATTATTACTTCTGACCTTGATGTAATCCGCGC
>NZ_JADYXL010000012.1:0-90207 GCF_015864265.1 Pseudoalteromonas sp. NZS37
GAGACTCTAATTTGTTTGCCTCGCTACCTAAGTAGGTTGGCTGTTAGAACTCAATCTGTACGAGTGCCCACACAGATGATTGCTTTATATTGTTAAAGAACGTTGCGATTATAAAGTTAAACTTTATCTCGCTAGGGCTGCGCATATTACGCTTTCCTATTTTTTTGTCAACACTTAAATTTAAACTTTCTAAAAATATTCAATCTAAGTTTTACTTAACACCCTGAGTTGTTCGTGCCTCGCTATGCGTTGGCGTTTCCCGTCTCAGTGGGGTCGCATTATAGGGAGATCCGAAAACAGATCAACCCTTTTTTGAAGAAAACTTGAAATAATGTGCTGTTCGCTGAGTATTTGAGCTAAACGCTCAAAAACACAACTAAACTACCATTATTAATAGGTTCATAGAGCTATTTGAGATGAAAGTTGGGCAACTACTAACGGGTAGAGACACATTTCGATCATCGATGCAGAAAAAACAACCAATAGAGCAAGAGTCGTATTCCTATTATCATTTAAATTAATCAAAAGCTGATAATTGAATTGATCAGCCTATGTTTAATAATAGTTTTACATATTTTAGGAGGAAGTTTACTTAGGCCGTAATGGTTAACTTTACTCTGAGGTTCTTAGTACCGGTATATTTATAAGAGTACGCACGTTATATCTTTTAATCAGCTCTATAAGTAGAAACTTCGTTAGGGATTGCTCTAATTGTAGCTCAATTCGCGGCGGTATTATTAATAGCTGTAAATCACAATATATAGTGGAAATGATCTTTAACTAGAATCTGATAGGCTATTTTGAATGAATGGTAAATAAAGAGTAATTAGATAGAGCTATTAAAGCAGCTGTCAAAACAACTTATCAATTCAGAATCTATGAGTCATTGCCCATAATAGAAGGTAATTACTGGTTCATATAGTTTGACAAATTTTAGGCAAGAAAAAGCCGAGCATAGGCTCGGCTTTTAGGTTTCTTTAAGACTTACTCTGCAGACTGTGCGTCTTCTTGAACTGCTTCGCTAGTCGCTGGGCGACCAACTAGTTCAATATAAGCCATTGGTGCATTATCACCAGTACGGAAGCCACACTTAAGAATACGAGTGTAACCACCTGGACGATCCGCGTTACGTGGACCGATTTCACTGAATAATTTACCAACAACTTCATTATCACGCGTGCGAGCAAACGCTAAACGGCGATTTGCTACACTGTCAGTCTTAGCCAGTGTGATTAAAGGTTCAATTACACGACGTAACTCTTTCGCTTTAGGCAAAGTAGTTTTGATGATTTCATGTTTCACCAAAGAACCTGCCATATTGCTAAACATCGCTTTACGATGGCTACTGTTACGGTTTAATTGACGACCACTCTTACGATGGCGCATGACCCTATCCTTCTAACTAAACTAATATAGTGATTTAGATTATTCAGCTAAACTTGCAGGTGGCCAATTTTCTAGGCGCATGCCCAGAGAAAGTCCACGTGAAGCTAGCACGTCTTTAATTTCAGTTAGAGACTTCTTACCTAAATTAGGTGTTTTAAGAAGCTCAACTTCAGTGCGCTGAACTAAATCACCGATATATTGAATTTGCTCGGCTTTCAAACAATTTGCTGAGCGTACTGTTAATTCAAGGTCATCAACTGGACGAAGTAGAATAGGATCGAATTCTGGCTTCTCTTCTTTCTCTTCTGGCTCAGTTACATCACGTAAATCTACGAATGCATCTAATTGCTCAGCTAAGATAGTAGACGCACGGCGGATCGCTTCTTCTGGATCTAAAGTGCCGTTTGTTTCCATATCAATGATTAACTTGTCTAAATCTGTACGTTGCTCAACTCGAGCTGATTCAACCGAGTACGCAATACGTTCAACTGGGCTAAATGATGCATCAAGCAACAATCTACCAATTGGACGCTCATCGTCATCAGAGGATAAACGACTAGATGCCGGCACATAACCACGACCACGTTCAACACGAATACGCATGCTGATCTCGCTGTTATTTGTAGTTAAATTACAAATAACGTGATCTGGATTAGCAATTGTTACATCGCCATCGTGCTGAATATCAGCCGCAGTAACAGGGCCTACACCAGATTTAGTCAGGGTCAGAAAAACTTCATCTTTGCCTTCTAACGTTACTGCTAAACCTTTAAGGTTTAATAGTATTTCAATGATGTCTTCTTGAACGCCTTCTTTCGCGCTGTACTCATGTAATACACCGTCGATTTCAACTTCAGTTACTGCACATCCAGGCATAGATGAAAGTAATATACGGCGTAAAGCATTACCCAGAGTATGGCCAAAGCCACGCTCTAATGGTTCTAAAACTATTTTAGAACGCGTTGGGTTGATAGCGTCGATGTCGACTAACCTTGGTTTTAGAAATTCTGTAACAGAACCCTGCATTTTATCCTCTCTTAACTCTTAACTTTACTTAGAGTAAAGTTCGACGATTAGTTGTTCATTAATGTCCGCAGACAGGTCTGAACGCTCAGGTAGACGCTTAAAGCTGCCTTCCAATTTCTTACCGTCAACTTCAACCCAAGTCGGCTTTTCACGTTGCTCAGCCAACTCTAGAGCAGCGATGATACGTGCTTGTGTCTTAGACTTCTCACGGATTACAACAGTATCTTCTGGAGTAATTACGTATGAAGGAATGTTCACAACACGACCATTAACTAAAATCGCTTTATGGCTTACTAACTGACGTGCTTCTGCACGTGTGCTAGCAAAACCCATGCGATATACAACATTGTCTAAACGTTGCTCTAAAAGCTGTAACAAGTTTTCACCTGTATTACCTTTAAGGCGAGCAGCTTCTTTGTAGTAGTTACGGAATTGCTTTTCTAATACACCGTATATACGACGTACTTTTTGCTTTTCACGTAATTGTAAACCGTAATCAGATAAACGACCTTTACGGGCGCCGTGCTGACCAGGTGCAGTCTCAAGTTTACACTTAGAGTCGATAGCTCTTACGCCGCTCTTAAGGAACAGGTCAGTACCTTCACGACGACTCAGCTTGAGCTTAGGGCCCAAATATCTTGCCATGTTATTTCTCCTAACCTATTGTTAAACGCGACGTTTCTTCGGTGGACGACAACCATTATGTGGTATAGGCGTCACGTCAGTAATGTTGGTAATACGGTAACCAGCAGCATTCAAAGCACGTACAGCAGATTCACGACCTGGACCTGGACCTTTGATGAAAACTTCTAGATTTTTTAAACCGTATTCTTGAGCAGCAGTACCTGCACGCTCTGCAGCAACCTGAGCAGCAAATGGTGTAGATTTACGTGAACCACGGAAACCTGAACCACCGGCAGTAGCCCATGATAGTGCATTACCTTGACGGTCGGTAATCGTTACAATAGTGTTGTTGAAAGACGCATGAACATGAGCCATACCATCAGCAACTTGTTTTTTAACCTTTTTACGACGAATTGGTGTCTTAGCCATAATACTATCCCCTTATCGCTTAATAGGCTTACGAGGACCCTTGCGGGTGCGCGCGTTAGTCTTAGTTCTTTGACCACGTAGTGGTAAAGAGCGACGGTGACGTAGGCCACGATAACAACCAAGGTCCATAAGGCGCTTGATATTTAAAGTAACTTCACGACGAAGATCACCTTCAACAGTGTACTTGCCAACTGCATCACGCAGTACGTCAAGAATTTCGTCTGAAAGTTCACCGATTTTTGTGGTTTCGGCGATACCAGTCGCTACTAAGATAGCCTTAGAGCGAGTCTTACCTATGCCATAAATAGCTGTTAAACCAATAACTGCATGTTTATGATCAGGGACGTTAATGCCAGCAATACGGGCCACTAACACATCTCCTATATTCGAATTTGGTAATCATCTGTTTGAAAAGCCCGTAAGGATACTCAAACGAAGACCAAATTACTACTAAAAACACAGGCCGAGAAAACTCAGCCTGCACGCTGTTTACTTAACCTTGCCTTTGCTTATGCTTAGGCTCACTGCAAATTACGCGTACTACACCAGCACGTTTAATAACTTTACAGTTACGGCATATTTTCTTAACGGAAGCACGTACTTTCATTGCTCAACTCCGTAAACTGACCTTATCGACCGTAGCCTTTAAGGTTCGCTTTTTTCAGCACAGAATCATACTGATGAGACATCAGGTGAGTCTGTACTTGTGCCATAAAGTCCATGATCACTACAACGATAATCAAAACTGATGTACCGCCGAAGTAGAATGGCGTTTGCCACGCCATCGTCATGAATTCAGGCACCAGACAGATAAAGGTTATATACAAAGCACCTGCCAATGTCAGGCGTGTCATCACTTTATCAATGTATTTAGATGTCTGCTCACCTGGACGAATACCTGGGATAAATGCGCCAGATTTCTTAAGGTTATCTGCTGTTTCACGTGGGTTAAAAACCAACGCTGTGTAGAAAAAGCAGAAGAAGATAATAGCCGCAGCTAAAACAAGTGAGTACAACGGTTGACCTGGGGTCAACGTAGTAGCAACAGCTTGTAATACATCAGCGACTGGACCTTCACCTTGGCCGAACCAGCTAGCAATTGTACCAGGGAACAGAATTATACTGCTAGCGAAGATTGGTGGAATAACACCCGCCATATTTACTTTTAGTGGTAAATGCGTGCTTTGAGCAGCAAATACTTGACGACCTTGTTGGCGTTTAGCGTAGTTAACAACAATACGACGTTGTCCACGTTCGAAAAACACTACAAGATAAGTAACAGCGAATACGATTACCGCAACCATCAACAGTACAAAAACATTCAAATCACCTTGGCGCGCCATTTCGACTGTCGAACCAATAGCAGACGGCAAGTTAGCTACAATACCAACAAATATTAGAACAGAGATACCGTTACCGATACCGCGCTCTGTTATTTGTTCACCCAACCACATAAGGAACATAGTACCAGTTACTAAACTCACCACTGCGGTGAAATAGAAACCCATACCAGGGTTAACAACTAACCCCTCCATCATGCCCGGTAAGCTAGAAGCAATACCGATTGATTGAATAGTAGCTAGCACAAGCGTGCCATAGCGTGTGTACTGGCTAATTTTTTTACGCCCTTGCTCACCTTCTTTCTTAAGCTCTATAAACGGAGGATACATATGCGTTAATAGTTGCGTAATAATCGAAGCCGAGATATACGGCATAATACCCAGTGCTAACACTGAAGCTCGCTCAAGTGCACCACCACTGAACATGTTGAACATCTCAACAATGGTGCCCTTTTGTTGCTCGAAGAAATCGGCAAGTACAGCGGCGTCAATCCCAGGGATCGGCACAAATGAACCTAGACGGTAAATTATGATAGCACCCAATACGAAGAGTAATCGGCGCTTCAATTCCGAAAGTCCACCTTGTGCACTTTTTGTATCTTGACCTGGTTTAGCCATTAGTACTTCCTTAGTCTTCTACCTTGCCTCCGGCAGCTTCAATAGCTTCGCGAGCACCTTTAGAGGCTTTAAGGCCTTTAACGGTAACAGCGCGTGAAACTTCGCCAGATTTAACAACTTTAACGAAAAGAACGTTCTTTTTAACTAGACCAGCTGCTTGTAACGCGCTTAGGTCTACCACATCGCCTTCTACTTTAGCGATTTCAAAAAGGTTTATTTCTGCAGATACTAAAGATTTGCGAGAAGTAAAACCAAATTTAGGTAGACGACGTTGCATAGGCATTTGACCGCCTTCAAAACCAACGCGTACTTTGCCGCCAGAACGTGATTTTTGACCTTTGTGACCACGGCCGCCAGTCTTACCTAGACCAGAACCGATACCACGACCAACACGTTTTGGAGCAGTTTTTGAACCTGCAGCAGGTGAAAGTGTATTCAAATGCATCGAATTAACCCTCTACCTTAACCATGTAAGAAACCTTGTTTATCATACCACGTACACATGCTGTGTCTTCTAACTCAACAGTGTGGTTGATACGACGTAAACCAAGACCGCGTAATGTAGCTTTATGTTTCGGTAAACGACCGATAGAGCTTTTTACTTGTGTTACTTTTACAGTTTGATTTGCCATGGTTACCCCAGTATTTCGTCTACGCGAAGGCCACGTTTAGCAGCGATTGACTGTGGAGAATTCATATTCTCAAGAGCCGAAATCGTTGCACGTACCACGTTGATCGGGTTAGTAGAACCGTAACATTTAGAAAGTACGTTCTGCACACCAGTAACTTCTAGTACTGCACGCATAGCACCACCTGCAATGATACCAGTACCTTCAGATGCTGGTTTCATGAACACTAGTGAGCCAGCATGACGTCCCTTAACAGGATGCTGTAATGTGTTGCCATTTAGGTCTACGTTGATCATGTTACGACGTGCTTTTTCCATTGCTTTTTGAATAGCAGCTGGAACTTCACGTGCTTTACCATAACCGAAACCTACTTTACCTGCGCCATCACCAACTACAGTTAGTGCAGTAAAGCTAAAGATACGACCACCTTTAACTACTTTAGACACACGGTTCACCGCGATTAGCTTTTCAGCTAGATCAGGCTGTTGTTGCTTTGCTTCTACGTTAGCCATAGTCTACTCCTAGAATTGCAAACCGGCTTCACGCGCAGCATCAGCTAGCGCCTTCACACGGCCGTGATATTTAAAGCCACTGCGATCAAAAGCAATCTTTTCGATGCCTTTGTCAGCCGCACGTTCAGCAACCGCTTTGCCAACTGCTTGCGCAGCTTCAACGTTACCGGTGCCTTTAACTGTTTCGCTAATAGCCTTTTCAACAGTAGAAGCAGCAGCCAGTACATTACCCTCAGCATTTACTACTTGAGCGTATATGTGACGTGGCGTGCGGTGGATAACAAGACGCGTTGTGCCTTGTTCAATATAATTTCTACGAGTGCGTTTAGCACGACGTAGACGAGCTGTTTTTTTATCCATCGTCTTACCTTACTTCTTCTTAGCCTCTTTACGGCGTACATTCTCATCTGAATAACGAACACCCTTACCTTTATAAGGCTCAGGTTTACGGTATGCACGAATGTTAGCAGCTGTTTGACCAACTAACTGCTTATCTACGCCCTTAACTAGAACTTCTGTTTGGCTTGGAGTTTCAATCGTAATTCCTTCAGGAACTGCGAAATTAACTGGGTGTGAGAAGCCAAGAGTTAAATCTAATGTTTTACCCTTAGCTGCAGCACGGTAACCCACGCCTACTAACTGAAGTTTCTTCTCGTAACCTTCATGCGTACCAACAACCATGTTGTTGATTAGAGCGCGAGCAGTACCTGCTTGAGCCCATGCATTAGCTACGCCATCACGAGGTAAAGTAGTAATAACGTTGTCATTAACTTGTACTTCAACAGCGTTGTTGATAGTACGAGTAAGTTCACCGTTTTTGCCTTTAACTGTGATTTCCTGGCCTTTTAATGTAACTTCTACACCGGCAGGAACAGTAATTGGTGCCTTTGCTATGCGAGACATAGTTCCCCTCCGATTAAGCTACAAAACCAATGATTTCACCACCAACACCAGCACTACGTGCTGTGCGGTCTGTCATTAGGCCTTTAGAAGTTGATACGATAGCGATACCAAGACCACCCATTACCTTAGGTAATTGGTCACGTTTCTTATAGATACGTAGACCAGGGCGACTTACACGCTGGATATTTTCAATTACAGCTTTGCCTTCGAAGTACTTCAACTCGATAGAAAGCTCAGGTTTAGTTTCACCGTTAACGGCGAAATCTACGATATAACCTTCGTCTTTTAGTACTTTAGCTAATGCTACTTTCAGCTTTGAAGTTGGCATCGTTACAGATACTTTCTTCGCTGATTGACCGTTACGAATTCGTGTAAACAAATCCGCGATAGGATCTTGCAAGCTCATAGTCTTACTCCCATGATTCTATTACCAGCTAGCCTTTTTAAGGCCAGGAATTTCACCGCGCATAGCTGCTTCGCGAACTTTAATACGGCTCATGCCGAATTTGCGAAGGAAACCATGTGGGCGGCCCGTAATGTTACAACGATTACGTTGACGTGCAGGGCTAGAATCACGAGGTAAAGCTTGTAGCTTAAGTACCGCGTCCCAACGATCATCTTCAGATGTATTAACATCACTGATGATAGCTTTTAGTGCCGCGCGCTTTTCAGCGAACTGAGCAACTAGTTTTGTGCGCTTTGCTTCGCGCGCTTTCATAGAATTCTTTGCCATAACCCTACCCTTATTTCTTAAATGGGAAGTTAAACGCTTCTAACAACGCACGGCCTTCCTCATCAGATTTCGCAGAAGTAGTGATAGTAATATCCATACCGCGTACACGGTCTACTTTATCGTAATCGATTTCTGGGAAGATGATTTGTTCACGTACGCCCATGCTGTAGTTGCCACGTCCATCAAAAGACTTAGCACTTACGCCACGGAAGTCACGAATACGTGGGATAGCGATTGATACCAAACGCTCAAAAAAGTCCCACATACGCTCGCCGCGTAGGGTTACTTTACAACCAATCGGGTAACCTTCACGCACTTTGAAGCCAGCAACAGATTTGCGTGCTTTAGTGATTAGAGGTTTCTGACCAGAGATTGCTGCTAGATCCGCTACTGCGTTATCTAAAATCTTCTTGTCAGCTAGGGCTTCGCCCACGCCCATATTCAATGTGATCTTTTCGATCTGAGGGACTTGCATGACAGAGCTGAAACCAAACTTCTCTTGAAGTTCCGCAACTACTTTGTCTTTATATACTTCATGCAGTTTCGCCATCATTCTACTCCAACTATTAGATAGTTTTACCAGTAGATTTAAAGATACGTAATTTCTTACCATCTTCAATCTTGAAACCTACACGATCAGCTTTACTCGTTTCCGAGTTGAAGATCGCAACGTTTGATGCATCCATAGATGCTTCTTTCTCAACAATGCCGCCAGCTTGGTTCAATTGTGGAACCGGCTTTTGGTGTTTCTTGATCAAGTTTATGCCTTCGACAAAGATTCGACCAGATTCAGTAACAACTGAAAGCACTTTTCCGCGCTTACCTTTGTCTTTACCTGCTAGTACGATTACTTCGTCATCACGACGTATTTTTGCTGCCATGATTGGCTCCTTACAGTACTTCTGGGGCTAGTGAAACGATTTTCATGAACTTATCATTACGAAGTTCGCGAGTCACAGGGCCGAAAATACGTGTACCAATTGGCTGCAAGTTATCATTTAAGATAACAGCCGCGTTGCTGTCAAAACGGATCAAAGAACCATCTGGACGGCGAACACCTTTTCTGGTACGCACAACTACCGCGTTTTTAACATCACCTTTCTTCACTTTACCGCGAGGAATAGCTTCTTTTACAGAAACTTTAATGATGTCGCCAATCGCTGCGTAGCGACGGTGTGAACCACCAAGGACTTTTATACACTGCACTTTGCGAGCGCCGCTGTTATCAGCAACTTCCAGCTGAGTTTGCATTTGGATCATGTTAATGACCTCCGGTGTAGTAATTACAACGTGTCTAAAATTCGTTTAAAAATCAGACATTTCGATTAAATCCCAATCAAAAAACAAACGAGTTGTCTCTTAAGGGCGGGCAATTGTACCAGCATTGAGGGGGTAGTGATAGGTTATTTTTTAATTAATTTAGAGCGTATGGTTATTAAAGTTGAGTAATTACGGCTATGTAGCTATTTTACAGATGGTTACAAAACAAACAAGGCACTATATAAGTGCCTTGTTTGTTTTAACTATAGATGATTAACCGAATAAACCTTTTAATTTATCTTTAATCTTATCCTTTGCTTTGTCTTTGGCTTTTTCTTTTGCCTCATCAACCTTCTGCTTAGCTTCATCTTTAAGCGCATTGCCTACATCAAGCTTTATACCAACATCGTGGAAAGGCCCTTTTATACGTAGTGGTATTTTAAAACCAGTGCTGTCATCAGTGGTCCCCTGTCCTTCGATTGATCCAACTATGCCTGTAACCAAACGGTAATTAACTGTTGTTTGTGGTAAATCAACATCGCCTTCACCTGATATTCTAACGAGTGGGCTAATAAGTGATAAATCAGTATTTTTACCAACACCATTAGTAAAGTTAAAACTTCCTGTTAGTGCAGAGAAATCTGTTTGCTCTGATTCTTCAAACCCGGTATCCAGCCCTTCAGACGCAGCACCGAAGTTTCCTGAAATGAGTTCCTTACCTTTACGAACCATCTCAGCTATATTCGCACCTTTTACGGCTCCATCAGCAAACTCAAATCCAAGTTTTCCGTTAAGCGCACCAATAAACGACTTTTGACTTTGGCCAGTTGTGTTTAGGTTCCAATTTAAAGACCCCTTACCCATTAGCTTGTCAAAACCTGCCGCATCAGTTAATAGAGGCTGTGCATCTATACCAGCTAAGTCAAAGTTAGTTGATATTTTATAAGGTACTTGTTGTGCGTTTACATTGATAACGCCTTTACCTGACCCTTCATAAGCAGAAAAGCTATCTAGGCTTAGTTTTGCAATGCTATTTTTTAAAGCAACAGTAAATTGATTTGCGCCCAACTTAATATCGTTAGCTTTTAATCCACTTGAACGAATAACTACATTCGCATCTAGTGAATTTAACGCACTTAGATCAATTTTAGTGTCATCCCATACTATTGGCTCTGCAGGTTTATCATTTTGCTCTACTGGCTCTTCTTGTTTTGCTACTGCTTCAGGTAGGTACGGGTTTAAATCAAGCATACCTAAATCGATATCAGCATTTACAGCTAAACGCTTACCTAGGTTAAGCTCGCTCTTACCTTTTATTTCCAATGCGTCTAACGTCGCAACTAAATCGTCTAAATTAAATTCCTCACCTGCTAGGTGCATTTTACCGTTTACACTGAATGCGTTAAAAGCATTGTCTTTAGCGTCTAACTCTACACCTTGCCATTTTGCAATACTTTTAACAGACTCACCGCTTAGTGATAACTGACCTTTAATATCTTGTCCTTGCCCAGCGATGCTCCCTTCGAACGT
Source organism: Pseudoalteromonas sp. NZS37 (assembly GCF_015864265.1). Taxonomy (NCBI): domain Bacteria; kingdom Pseudomonadati; phylum Pseudomonadota; class Gammaproteobacteria; order Alteromonadales; family Pseudoalteromonadaceae; genus Pseudoalteromonas; species Pseudoalteromonas sp. NZS37. Next base: position 10,991 of record NZ_JADYXL010000012.1, read on the forward strand.
TAGATCAACTAAACGAGAATCTAAGGTTTGTTTAACATTAAAAGTAGCACCTTCAATTGCTTTAGCAGGAGTATCTAATTTTATATCAAGCTCAAAACGCTCCTGCATATAAGTAATCCCCCCTTTTACTTCTAATGCTTTACGAAGTGATGGAAGTAAAATAGCGAGTTCTAAATCACTAATTTGTTGCTTAGCACCTGTTAGACCATCTAGATAAGTAAATGTGCCGCCATAAATAGCAACCTCACCTAACTCAATATCAAAGTTATCTGGAAGCTTTATCGCTTCACCTGATTGGCTTTGCTCTTTAGGTTGCTCTGCAACTGCATCAAACAACTGCCAATTAGCTTTACCATTTTTGTCAGTTTCTAATAGGATATTTGGTTCGTTTATAACAAACTTATCTAATTTAAACTCACCACCAAATAATGAAAACCAAGGTATATGTACAGCAAGCTGTTTCATACTCGCCATATCGGCGCGCGAACCTGATTCCATATTTGCAAAATGCACGTCGTTAAGTTCTAACTTTAATGCAGGGAATACGCTAAGTGTTTTATCACCTTTAATAGTAAGAGTGCGCCCAGTTGTTTGTTCTACCTGCTCAGACACTTTATTAAAAATAGTATCAGTAGGGATTAAAAACGGTGCGGCAACAATTAGTGCTATACATAGTAAAAGTATTACACCTACAATTTTAAGTAAAGTTTTCATGATCGTCCTTTCAAACGTGCAAATAATGTTCTTATCATAGCGAGTGTTAGCCTTAAAATCATTGTAGTTGATGTAAAAAAGCCACTAAAACCATTTTACCTGTTATATGTGAATCTTTCCTGAAACATTTTGATACCTTTAGGTTACAAATAAATATTGACCCGGTGATACCCCAAGGTTACATTGATACCCAGAGGTTACAAAAAATAAAATACTATCACAGGATGAATACTATGAAACAACAGGATATTAAAACTGAAGAACAATTTATGGGTCAAAACATATGGATTAGTTTAAGCGCAGGGATAGTTTGTTTACTTCTCTGTGTTTACTCACTAATAAAACAAGATCAACATATTGGAGGGCTTTTAACTGTTGGAATGGGCGTTTTTTTTTATGTAGTTATAGTGATTATTTACCTCATTAAAGGGGGCTTTCCGTTAAAAATGTATTTTCAATACGCTTATAAAGATGAGTTTCTAAACACCATTGATACTAATGCCTATAAACATTTAAGTTTTGCATTTGTATTTTGCCTTCTTGGAGTTTTTTATAAAGGTAATGAAATAGCTAGCGAGGTCTCGCATGCAACTATGGCAATATTCTACCTAGGTATCATGCTCTTGGTATATGGCGCTTCATTGCTTTGGCAAAATCGTGATTAGGAGAGGAAATGCAAAATAACATAGCAAAGTATCGAAAAGAAGCCAGGCTTTCACAGCAAGAACTTGCTGATGCTATTAACGTGTCGCGCAAAACAATAAGTACCGTAGAAACAAACCGGTTTACGCCGTCGGTAATAATCGCTCTAAAAATAGCAAAGCATTTTAATACCTCAGTCGAAAGTCTCTTTGTACTGGATGAAAATGATTGATACATGTTAAAGCATTAGTCTCATTTTATTAGCAAAAATACCGATTTAGTCACTTCAATTACAACGTATGGAGGACAGCGCTGTTGTTATTAGCGTAATTGCGCTAAAATAGACCAGCAAAAAAATATATATCTAAACCGGAGATTCTACAAGGCATGAAAAAACTGCTAATTTCACCGTCAAAAATGACGCTAGGCGAACAAGAAAATCAAATCTATCAGAACATTCTGAAGCAATCTTCAGAGTTAAGCCTTAACCTTATGGCCGTGAAAGTAGAAAACCACCCTGATGATTTTTTACCTTGGTGTTACGAATTGCTAAGTGCAAGCAGAGATCGTATGAACTACGATTTACTAGAGCCACAGCAGTTACCAGTACTTAAGAAGCTACACGATCAGCTTATTTCAGCTATCAGCTTTTTACAGGTTAAAACTTTACGTATTGCTCCGTGGCCTGTTGTAAGTGTATTTGTAGAACAACACAAAGATGTTATTGCACTTGATGAACAGCTTCGTTTGGTAGACTACATTAAAAGCATTCGTGAACAATCTCTTAAAGATATGATTCCTGAAGACTTACTTGCGTTTAGCGGTAAGCACATGGCATCACTTGATCCAAGCACATACAACTTTGACGTTGAATGGTTTGCATCAACAAAAAGTGCAAAGAGCTTCCATCAAATGCTTGGAGATTTACCAGGTGCTTTTGACGATGCACTAGTGAATATTCCACTTGAAGGTGATATTACTCAATACGAATATCAACAATTTGTTGCTGCTTATTCAAAAATATTCACCGACAACAACGAAAAACCAACACTTGCGCCTGCAACACGACTGCTTGCAATGCGTCGCCCTGATTTATTTACTCCGATTACAAATAATCGATTAGATGCATTATGTGGTGCCCTTGGTGTTTCTAAACTTAAAAATAGTGATTTTGAGCGTTACTGGCAAGATATCGTAAAAGGTATTCAAGCTATGTCATGGTACAAAATGGCTAAACCTAGTAACGAGTTAGAAGAACAATTGGTTGCTATTAAAGCATTAATTCCATGTTTCTTTCACTACGCTGATGCTAAAACACCAGATAACTCTAACTACATTAAACTGCTAACCAAGCCTAAACGTACTACAACTACAACAGGTAAAACTCAGCGTAGAGGTAAAGAGTCTGCAGAAATATTAGTAGACCGTGCTCTTGCTGCTGACGATATTCCTGAACACATTCGCAGTAAACGTGATTCAATTGTGAGTGAAGTACAAAAAGGTCGCAGCGTAAACGAAACAATTAGCCTTATGCGCACTATATTCGGTTAAAATCTTCTAATTTAGCCGTACTTTTATGGTGCGGCTAGGTTAATTTATGCACCAGCAATGTGCGCAACATCTTCCTTCATGTTATATCCCCATCCTATTCATAAAATTCAAGCTCATGTTTTTAATAAATAAAAAATAATTTTTAATAAAAAATAATGAAGCTGGCACATACAGTGCAATTATCCCGTTAGTTAAACAATAAAAAGCCGTCAGCCTAAAGGTTCCGATTACATAATAAAAACCTTGGCGAGCAAAAATCATATAACGGGAAATGGACATGCTAAAACTAAAAAAAACCATCGCTATAAGTGCTATAGCATTAATGGGCGCAACATCTTTAACGTCAACAGCCGTACATGCTGAAGTAACAGCAAACGCAGCGGCAACATCAAACTACTTATGGCGTGGTCAAGAGCAAACTGGGGGCGATGCAGCTATTTCAGGCGGTATTGATTACGCCAATGAATCGGGCTTTTATGCAGGTACTTGGGCTTCAAATGCATCGTGGGCAGATGAAATGACCTATGAGCTTGATTTATACGCAGGCTTTGGTGGCGACATTAACGAAAGCGTTAGCTACGATGTTGGTTATATTTATTACGCTTACCCAGATGCCGCTTCTGAGGCTGACGCAGATTTCTCTGAAATTTACGGTAGCATCAGTGTTGAAGGCTTTACATTTGGTGCTTCAGTACTTGCAACATCAGCTGCAAGTGGTGATGGTACAGACTTTGGTGATTCACTTTACCTGACAGCTGATTACGGTTTTGCTGTTGGCAGTAACGGCACTGAAATGGCACTTCACTTAGGCCACTACTCTGGTGACTTTATTGGCGATGATAATATCCTAGATTACGGTGTATCAATTTCGAAAGATGGTTTCACTTTTGGTTTATCTGATACAGATATGGATGATTCAGATATTAAAGCTTACGTTGCTTATTCTGTAGACTTTAATTTATAAGAAAGAATGTGTTACTTGCTGCGACACGAAGGGCCTTTTGGCCCTTTTCTCGTTTTTGAACAAAACCCCTCACATCTGTTAACAAACCGTTACAATTGAATAAAAACAATACATACATTTTCCTTTATTCTATTACTTAGTCACTGGGCATTTATAACTGCCTAGCCATAAAATAGGTATAAAGGAATAATAATGAAATCACCTAACGCTTTTAGCGCCCTACTCGATATTTATATAAATCCTAGTAAAGCTTTCAATGGTGTTGAACACGCCAAAGGTTGGTCATGGTTAGCATTTATATGTATTACCCTTGCTAGTATCGCTAGTGTTTATATTTTTTACTCTAGTGTTGATATGCAGTTTTTGATTAATGAGCAAGTAGCAGCATCAAGTATAGATGCAACAATTGGCGAGCAAAAAGCAATTCGTCAAAGTATAGAGCTAAATGCAGAAAACCAAATTTGGTTTGCTCTGTTTGGCGGCGTAATTGCGCTGGCTATCATGAATGCACTCATGGCACTTTATTATATGCTTGTGGCTAAACAAGATCCTGAATCAGAACATAGCTACGGAGCTTGGTATGGATTCTCTACCTGGACAATGATGCCAGTTGTTATTTCAAGCCTAGGCACAATTGCTCTTGTACTAAGTGCAAGTACAGATCAAATATCTCAACAAGCCGTATTTAGCTACGCATCTATTAACCAGTTAATAATAGGACTTGAAATAGGCCATCCTTTTTATAGCTTATTAGAATCAATAAACTTATTTAGCTTTTGGAGCATTGCACTGGGAATGATCGGCTTAAAATGCTGGACTAATTTTTCAACTAACAAAGCACTCCTATTCTCTGCACTTCCTTCAATCATTATTTTTGGTATTTGGGCAGTCATTGCAGCAATGTAACCACTAGATGGGGGTATGTATTGCCTCCGCATTACTTAATTCACGGATAGATAAAAATGAAAAAAGCAATAATCATCACACTCGCTGTAGGCGCATTTATAGCCCTAATTGTGTCAAAGCAAATCTCTGGCGATGAAAAACAAGCCGAAGTAAATATTGCTCAAGTAGAGCTTGGCGACATTGCTGACTCAATAATGGCTTCAGGTAATTTAGTTTTTAATACACAAGTGCAATTACGCTCTGAAGTGACAGGCCGAGTAGATAAAATATTTGTTCAAGAAGGTCAAGGAGTGAAACAAGGCGATATGTTAATGCGCCTTGATACAACTGCTTTTGAATCAGAAGTTACCCGTAGTAAAGCAATCCTTCGCGCCACAGAGATTGAAATTAAACATAGTAAAACACGCCTTGCTAACCTAGAGCGCCAACTTAAAAGACAAAAAGACTTATATGACGTCGGTTTAGGTAATCAAGAGAGCTACGAGAATATTGAAAGCGCACGCGATCTGGCTAAAATCGATATTGAATCACGAATAGAGTCGTACAACCAAGCACAAGCGTCATTACAAATTGCGCAAGATCGCTTAAGTAAAAGTGTATTTAGAGCTCCAATGAGCGGCTTGCTTGCATCTGTAAATATTAAAGAAGGTGAAACCGTTATAGCCGGTACTACTAATATTATTGGTTCTGATTTGATGTTAGTAGCCGACCCAAGCGCTATTTTAGCCGAGCTACGTGTTGATGAAACCGACATTGCGAGTATTAAGCTTAACCAAAAAGCGAATATTTATGCTGCCGCATACCCAAATAAACCATTTAGCGGCACAGTAATCAATATTGGTACATCAGCTAAAAACCAAGCCGGCTCTCAAGGTTTATCGTTTAAAGTAAAAGTATTACTCGATACTACTGAGCGCCAGCTATATGCAGGAATGAGTTGTAGAGCAGAGATCGCAACAAGCATTGCCGAAAACGGTTTAAAACTTCCAATAGAAGCAATCCAAAAAGAAGACGATAAAACATTTGTATGGCGACTAAATAGCGATAATACAGTTAGCAAAATTGCCGTAACTGTTGGAATATCATCTGATATAGAGCAAGCAATTACTGACGGCTTAAATGAGGGCGACAAAATAGTTATTGGCCCTGCGCGCCCAGTAAGTCTTCTGACTGAAGGTGATGTGGTAAAACTTAAATCAGATGCAGACAAGGAAGAAGCCTAATGTCTGCGGTAATCAAGCTAGAGCATATTAATAAACAATACAAAATGGGCTCAGAGGTATTTAAAGCACTTGATGATGTAAACGTACATATAATGCAAAACGAATACGTGGCGATTATAGGACCTTCTGGTTCAGGCAAGTCGACCTTGATGAACTTACTAGGTTGTTTAGATACACCCAGCAGTGGCGAATACTACTTAAAAGATAAACTAGTAAAAAGTATGACCGAGACAGAGCTTGCTCATCAGCGTAATGAAAGTGTCGGGTTTATATTTCAAAGCTTTAACTTAATACCACGTGCAACCGCACTAGAAAATGTAATGCAGCCTTTAGTATATCGCTTTATTCCTAGTAAACAACGCAAGCAACAAGCTCTAGAAGCACTAAAGCGGGTAGGTCTCGGTGATAAAGTTAATCATTTATCTAGCCAGCTATCGGGCGGGCAACGTCAACGTGTTGCTATTGCCCGCGCTTTAGTCACAAAACCACATATATTATTAGGAGATGAACCCACAGGTAATCTTGATAGTAAAACGACCCGCGAAATTATGGATTTGTTTGATGAGCTGCATAACGAAGGTCACACTATTATTTTAGTAACACATGAGCAAGAAATTGCCGATCATTGCCAACGCGTAATTCGTTTAGTGGACGGTAAAGTGGTAAGTGATGTAACTAAAGATGAAGGAATCAAGCAACATGTTTAAATCAGCTCTTGCCATAATGGAAGGCACTAAAGCCGCTTTTTCAGCTATTAAAGCTAATGCAATGCGCAGCGCACTGACTTGCTTGGGCATTATTATTGGTGTTGCCGCCGTAGTTACTGTCGTTGCAGTAATGCAGGGTTTTACAAAGCAAATAAACGATCAACTTGCTGATATGTCGCCAGATGTAACAACAATAAAGCCTTACACCAGTATTGAACTCGAAATGGTTGGTAAAAATGCCAAGCTTACCTACGACGATTTTTTAGCTTTAAAGTCGCGTATAAAAGAAGCTGAAACGCTAACTGCCCTAATGTTTACCTGGCGCTTTTCGGGGGGAGCTGAGTATGGAAATAAAAGCCACTCATCGCGTGTTATCGGTACTGAGCAAGACTATCAAAAAGCGTATCGTACTTATCCTGAACTTGGTCGCTTTATTCGTGCTGAGGACGATGATAAGCGAAGAAGGGTCGCATTTATCGGCCCTTCAATCATAGAAAAGCTAAACCTTCCTGAAAACCCAGTAGGTGAATATATAAAGCTAGGTGGTGAATGGTTTAGAATTATTGGCGTTGCTGAAAAACAAGGTAGCTTATTTGGTTTTGACCAAGACGATTACATTAATATTCCAATTAGTACCATGAGTGCTTTAGAAGGCGGAAGTACACAAACTAATGTGCAAATTATGTTTAGGTTAAATGAAGGTACTAACGAAGAACAAGTGCTTGCAAAAATAACCCGTGTATTGCGCCAACTACATAAACTAAAAGAGAAAGATGAAAACGACTTTGAATTTGAAACCGCTGAAAAATCTCGTGCCCAAATAGATAAATTTACCAGCAGTGCTACTGCTATTACTGCTGGTATTGTTGGAATAAGCTTACTTGTTGGCGGTATTGGTGTTATGAATATAATGCTAGTGTCGGTAACTGAACGCACACGCGTTATTGGTACATTAAAAGCACTAGGCGCAACACCTGGTTTTATTATGCTGCAGTTTTTAGTTGAAGCCGTTGTGCTTTCACTCTTTGGTGGTTTAATAGGACTCATTATAGGATATGGCGCCGCAGGGCTTATTTCGTTTTTAGTCCCTAGTATGCCTGATGCATATATACCAGCATGGGCTGTAATACTATCGTTCGGATTTACATCAATGATTGGGATTATATTTGGTTTAGCCCCTGCTATTAAAGCAGCAAGACTAAACCCTATAGATGCACTGCGTTACGAATAACTAGTTTAAATAATTATTTAGCTTTAAATGGTACCTTATTACATTGTACTTCTACTGTTTTAGGGTACCAAGCTGGGCCGATTTGATTCACAACCACCTCAGCTAAACCATTAGTAAACGATTTATACGTATGAACGCTTTTCCACTCCCCTTGTGGGCAATGTGTTGTTAAATCTAACGGCTCTGATCCCTCGTACAACGCAAGTGCAAAATTATGATGCCACTGTGAGCTTTTTAGCGTTTTATTGCTTACTTTGCTCTGTATACCGTTATCAAAGTAAATATTTGTACACCCCGTTAAAATAATCAGTGTGCAACCGGCTGCAAATAGCTTGATGCTCATAATGTCTCCCCTAGTATTTGCTCTTGGCACCACACTTTAATGGTATGAGGCGAGTATATTCCAAGCGTAATTAAACTCAGCGCTCCATCACTAAACGTTTGTTGTGACTGCATTTGAATAACCGGTGTATTTGAACATATTTGTTTTACATCTACCCGCTGCTCACCCACTAATCCCCATAAATAAAATGGGCGGCTATCCTCATAGATCGCTTTACTTGTAATTTTTGCGATAGCTTGTGGCTGAATGGTTACCGCAGAACAAGCGCTGAGGCTTAATACTATCGCCCCTATAATTAATGACTTCATACTCTTCCTTATAAACTAAATACCAGTAAGGTAACTTTATAAGAGAACATAAAATATTAGCGTAAAAAGCTGTGGGGAATATGTAGAAACGCTATGAAGTTTTATACAGTTTATTACACATAAAGGCCGCATAAATGCGGCCTTTAAAGTAGTCAGTTTAAGTGGTTAGTAAATAAATAGACGTTAGAATTTAGCTAAGTTGTTTTTACTGTCTTTATCGACCAGCTTAATGTAAGGATCAACCCCCGCAAATAGTGGCTTTTCTTTTACTTTTAGCTCAATAGTATTGGTTCCAGATACTATTTGATGCTTGTGCGAGTAAATAACAAAGTCATCAGCTAGTAAGTTTTCAGGGTCGTCGCTAAATAATGCAATATCAATTAGCTCATCGAGCGGCTGTTCGGTTTCTTCACCTTGGCCATCCGCACGCTGTTTAATGGCTTCAATGTTTAGCGTAACGCTATAAAAGCCATCACTATCAGCGCTATCTGTAACTGAAACGTCTTTCATCTCAAGCTCATACAAGGTGATATATTTAAACTGATCGTCAATAAAACTTTGTTCTGCTTGCGTTGCGTCTTGTTTTAAATAGCTAAGTAAATCAAGCGTAGTTGGGTATGGTGTTGATTGGTATTTAAACTCATTCAAAAATGCTTTAAGTGCATCATTTAAACGTTTTTCACCTAAACGATCATAAATCGCCATCATCACAACTGATCCTTTATTGTAATGAAGATATTGTTGCGACTGTGTTTTATATAGTGGCATTTCTTCAAAGGCTTCCCCTGTACGCCCTATTAAGTACCTATCAAGCTCATATTTTAAAAACTTACGTAGCTTCTCGCCGCCAAAGCGTTTTTTTAGCACCATAAGCGCACTATACTGTGAAAGCGTTTCAGAAATAACAGCACTGCCCTCAACATTTGCTCCCGACACTTGATGCCCCCACCACTGGTGCGCTACTTCATGTGCGGTAACATAGTAAGGGTAGTCAACTTTACTCTCATCTCTTAAGTCTGTAATAAACCCCATGCTTTCTGAGTAAGGGACTGTATTGGCAAAACTTTGTGCAAACGAGCGATACTTAGGAAACTCAATAATACGTAGCTGTTTATGCTGATACGGCCCAAATGCTTGTGTAAAGTAATCTATCGAGTCTTGTACTGACTCAATCATACGGTCAATATTCCATGCATGATTTTTGTGGTAATACACCTCAATATTTACCCCATTATGTTCAACCTTTTTACTTTCAAGCTCTGCCGAAAGCACCGCATAAAAGTTTAAAATAGGCGCATCCATTTCATAAACAAAAGTGCGGCGCCCGTCTTTTACACTTTCACTTTGTAAATACCCTGGGGTAATAGCAAATTGCGACTCGTCGGTTGTTACCGTTGCCTTAAAGTTAATAAACCCATTAGCTGCACCAAAATTACTTTGTGTATAGTACTGACTGGCTTCTAGCTTATGGGCACGTTCAAGTTCTGGTAAATCATGCTTACGGCGTTCAAATTTATCAGCTACCTGTAAACCACGGCTATAACCAAAGCTAGGGAGGAGTTCAAAGTTATTAATAAAAGTGCCATTGGCAACTAATTGTGTATCAGAACCTTGATCAGTAAAGCCTTTGTGATCGCGAGTAACCGACAGTTGCCCTTCTCTTATTTCGTTTGGCATAAGCGGCTGCTCAAACTCAAACCATGCTGAATAAAGCGCTGGTAATTTTTCAACTATCTTACCGCCTGCCATGGCTACATCCCAACTTTTAGCGTGTTGAGGTGAGCTTATTAACACTCGCGTAATTGGCTCGTTAGATGTATTGGTAAATTTAATTTTTGCCACAGCACTTAAAGCACGCTTTTTTGGAAAAATATCAACAGTTAAGTCAACATCGGTCACCATAGGTAGTGCTAAGTCTTTGTATTGTGCAAACTGCTGCTCATAACTTATTTGCTTGTCTTGAAACTCATCGCTCGTAGTAAACTCGTTCAAAACTCTTGTGTTGTTATAAATATTGTAGCCTGCACCAACAAACACTAATGCACTAATAACCGCAACCGCTTGCCCTTTTAACGACATATTATAACGAAGCATAGACAGGCGTGTGCGCAGCGTTTGTGAAGGACCACGATGCCATAACGCAAACCCAACAATCGCTAAAACAAGACTTAACGCGCCCCAATATAATGTGTACCAATGCGCAGCTAATAAAAAGTGCCCATAACCATTTATATCAGAATACGGTACGCTACTGCTTTGGCTAAAATGATACATATGATGCTCAAACCCATAAGAATCCATTACTGTTTGCACTATGTAATACAAAATAAACAAGCCCATTCCTACATATTTATTCGGGCTAATAATTTGTAAAAAGAAGGCGAGTACCGTCAGCATAATTAACGGTAAAATCGATAAATAAACAATCCTAAATAAATACTGTCCTAGCTCTAAATTAAATTGACCTTTAAATAACTGAACTGTAATTGTGAGTATCATTCCCACGAGGAACAACCCAGAAATAGCGGCGATTAAAGCCAGTATTTTTGACACCCAAAAAACACTATTATGTACTGGAAAGCTGTCTACAATATCGCCCATACCACTTTGTCGCTCTCGCCATACAAGCTCAGCACTATAAAAAGCGATAATAACAAACAAAAATAAACCGGAAATACCACTAATAACATTTACCATATTCTGAGTTAAAGGCCAGTTAGTAGTGCCATAAGCACCAATAGGCGCAAACAGAGGGATCATAAGCGTTACAATGCTTACACCCGCTAAAATCATAAAAGGAGCACTAAATATAACTTGTTTAAGTTCGAATATACTGCGCATTATTAGCTGAGATTTAGTACTAACCCCCGCTGATTTATAATTTTTAGCACTATTGATAAGTGCAGCTTGTTTATTTTGTACAAAAGCAGAGACTTTAAATTGCTTCTTCTGTTTTTTAGTTACTATGCGATTGCTTAGCTTTCCAAGGCCAAAAAACATTGCAACACTGATTGCCACCCACAATATACGGTTAACTAAAAGGTCACCTGTGAGCGTTAGAACTTCTGTGTTTTTATCATTTACAGTCCAATAACGTGTTAAATCAATTAACGAACCAGAGCCAAATGGGTCGGCGTAAACAACAATATTTCTAAATGCTAAATCATCAAAGTAAACGCCGGCAATTTGATAGGCTATAAAAATCACAACAGCTGCTACATACACCGACATCATGGTTTTAAAATAGACCGCTACACTATTAAAAATAGCCGAAAGCACCAGTAAACTTGGCACTGCTAAATAAAGATAAGGCGCAGCGTAGTACATTAGCTTATTAGGACCAATCAATTCGCCATCGAGCCAGCCAACTAATAAACCAAATTGCGACCCTAAAAACACACCCAATGGCACGCTTAAAAACACAATAAGTACAACTAAGTAAGAACCAAAAAAACGCCCTGCTTGATAAGGCACCGGATTAACAGGCTTACTAAAAACCAGCTCATCCATTTTGCTTTCACTGTTGCGAATAGCAGAGCTGGCAACAAAGTTAACCACTAAAAACATCGCAAACGTACAAAATGTAACGGTTAAAAGCATAATCGAGAAAGGCGAGTTCATATGAACATTCGCCCCACCAAGTGGAAATTTACTGCTAGAGCTTATAAAAAACGCCATAAAAAAGAAGATTAACGAGGTGACATAAAACGAAGGCTGACGCACAAAATAACGCAGCTCAAACGCGAGCATATTAAAAAACATAACGCCCCCTTATGCTACTTGGCTGTTACGATGACTAAGCAGCGTAGAAAAATACACATCTTCTAAATTTGCATTACTTGCTTCAAACCCTTGTGGGGCTTGCTCTGCTATTACATGTAAAATTGTTTTCCCTGCAAATAGGCGCTTAGAAATAACCGGTAATTGCGGCTCAAGTTCTTGCGCTTCTTCTTGGCTCATGGCTTTGCGCCAAATTTGTCCTTGAAGCTTATCGGTAAGCGCTATTGGGTTACCTTCCAGTAAAATCTTACCGCCAGCCAACACCGCCATATTTGGGCAAAGCTCTGCTACATCTTCAACAATGTGAGTCGATAATATAACGACTTTTTGCTCACCTAAGCTTACTAACAAGTTATGAAATCGATTACGTTCCTCTGGGTCTAACCCTGCTGTTGGTTCATCAACGATTAGTAAATCAGGGTCGCCTAATAACGCTTGAGCAATACCAAAACGCTGGCGCATACCGCCCGAAAAGCCACTTACGGCTTTAGAGCGATGTTGATATAAATTAGTGTGCGCAAGTAATCCTTCAACCGACTCTTTACGCTCTGCTTTATTATGAATACCCTTTAAAACAGCCATATGATCTAGCAAGTCGTAAGCACTAACGCGTGGGTAAACACCAAAATCTTGCGGGAGGTAGCCTAAACGTTGGCGCAGTGCCTGTGGGTCTTTAAATACATCAATGCCATCAAAAGTAATTGAACCTGAATCAGCCGACTGCAGTGTTGCAATGGTACGCATTAGCGATGACTTACCTGCGCCATTTGGCCCAAGCAATCCAAACATCCCTTTACCGATAGATAAATCAACACCTTGTAGTGCATGTACGCCGTTATCGTAGGTTTTAGATAACCCAGTTATTGATAGCATTTTTACTTCCTTGAATATGAGTAATTATTTTTATAATGTTTTATATCACAAGCAAAACAGGAACATAAGTTACTTGTTAGTTAAATTTGTAACAACAAATAAACATAATTTAAACTCATAACACTTGCCTGCACTGTATTCACTCGGTATAAAAACCACATATACTTTTTATAAGAAGCGAAAAGCCATGCAAGATCACCAAAGCCAACCATTAAACGACTTTATAGAATATCCACACGACGAAATGCTAAATCGTGCTAACGAGTTTTTACAAACCAGCCAACGCCGTCATAGCATTCGTAGCTTTAGCGATCGCCCAGTACCAAAAAATATTATTGAAGCATGTATAAAAGCAGCTGGCACAGCACCAAGTGGAGCGAATCATCAGCCTTGGCATTTTGTGGCTATAAACAGTAGCGATGTAAAAAAACAAATAAGAGAAGCTGCCGAAAAGCTAGAGCGTTCTTTTTACGAAGGACGAGCAGGTGAAGAATGGTTAGATGCGCTAAAACCGTTAGGTACCGACGCCAATAAACCTTATTTAGAGCATGCACCTTGGCTTATAGCTGTATTTAGTCAAAAAAAGGGCGGCGTAAGCACTGATGATAAAAATACGAATTATTATGTGCATGAGTCTGTTGGTTTAGCTACCGGCTTTTTAATTCAAGCTTTGCACCGCAGTGGTTTGGCAACCCTTACTCATACTCCAAAACCAATGAGTTTTTTAACCGACATATGTGGACGCGATAGAGATAACGAACGCCCGTATATGCTACTTATTGCAGGCTACCCAAGTGATGATGCAACAATACCTGCTCATGCACTGGATAAAAAATCTATCGATGAAATAGCTACGTTTATTTAGTATTTTCTTGTCGGCAAAACCACTCATATAGCAAAGCAATGATCGACTCAACTTTTGGGTCTGTCAATGAGTAATAAATAGTATGCCCTTCTCGGCGAGTAACAACCATATTTGCCTTGCGTAAACTTGCTAAATGCTGAGATAGCGCCGACTGCGCTAAAGGTACCTTTTTATTTAGCTCACCTACACTTTGCTCACCTTGTAATAAACTACATAAAATCATTAAGCGATTTTTGTTAGCCATTAATTTTAAAAACTGTTCGGCTTGCTCTGCGTTGACAGCTAGTTGTTCAATATTCATTTTATTATTTCTCTTTTTGATACCTTTTTAAGTATAGACTTTTACATTAGTAAGTTCTAATATAATTAACATTAGGTTTTACTAATATTAAGATGACCATGAAACTAGCGATGCCATTTTATTAATCGGCGGAAGTGCTGTAGCAGTATCCGCACTATTAAGTTACTTTATATAAAGTAACTTTCAGTTTTTAACGTTATTTATAAGTATTAACTCAATTCAACCTACTTATACCAAGTAGCACTCATTAATGTCTTTTTTAAGAAAAAGAGGATTTACAAACTAATGCTTACATCAATCCCTGATTTACTAAAAATTATCACACCTAACCAACGCCGTATTGACGCAGCGCAAGCAAAACTCGAGCTTGAACAAAATAGAGGTTTACTTATTGATGTGCGAGAACCTGCAGAGCACGCGACAAAATCGGCTGCCGGCGCTATAAATATTCCGCGTGGATTACTTGAAATGAAACTAATGGAAATAGAAAAAGACGCAGCTCGCCCTATTTACGTGCACTGCGCAAGTGGTGCTCGCGCAACGTTGGGAGCAGAAGCATTAACGCGTGTGGGTTATGAAAACGTGACCGTTATTACCTGTGATGCAAACCAAATATGTAGCGTGTTTTAAGCACATACGTAAGTACTTGGTAGTTATACCCCTAGCAAAGGGTAGTGCTTAACTTTATGATAAGTCAGTGCTAATTTAATACACGCTTTAAGTGGGTGTTCTGGTAATGGCTTTTCACTATTTAACACTATTGCTCTATTTCCTTCAAAGGTAAGATTATGAGAGTACAATTCTCTAAATGTGCTTACTAGCTTTGATTGGCAATGAAAAAACAAATAACACGATGAGCCCTTAAAGCCTATGCGAATGGGGCTGCCATTTATTACGCTATAACTTGGCTCTCCCCACTTTAGTGACTCTTCAACGGCTCCTAAGTTTTGCTCTTGTGCTACGATATAAATTAACTCTCGTAATTTTATGAGCTTACTTTTAATTAACTCAGGATAATTATTAAATATATTTTCGACACCCTTATTCATAAAAGCATCCTTCTTAGCAGAGCATTCGTTACATTTAAGGCTAAACTATTTTTGCTGCCTTTCATCAAGTAAAACTAGTAGCATCTGCTCAATATTTTTAACACTATAAGTAAGTGCTCTCAGTAGCTCTTTCTCACTTTGCTCTGTTGCCTGCTGCGACGTTTTACCTTGATTAGCCAATACATCTTTTTGCTCAAGTATCGCCTCTCTAAACTCACTCGCATTAACTACACCAAGTAAAGATACTAAAGCGCCATTTCCTGACTGCCCAGCTGTTTCAAAACTTAAACGGTACAACCCAAATAGTCGCATTAGTGGGCCTTGGCTTAAACCTACATCGGTTATTTTTTCAAGCGGAATAGATTTTTCTTCTTTAAATAATATGCCACGTTTAACTACCAATTTTTGTGGTAATAAGTCAGCAGACATAGCTGCGAGTATTCGCCCGCCCACTAGCCATACAATCGCCAAGACAATGGGTAACAACGGAATAGTCACCAGCGCTAGTACACTAAAAAAAGCGGCCATTAGCATCCAGTATTGCTGAACCTTCGGGTCGAAAGATGCACTTTTTAAAATATGTTTTGTCATTGTTTTAATCCTTTATCTATATAACTAAAAATACACTCTGCAAGCTTCAATAATCTCTACTCAATCTTACAAGCTAATAACAACTTTTATAGCAAGAGCAATAAACACAACACCCAGTATTTTATCAAGCCATGGGTTTTGCTTAGTAAAGCCAAAGCGGGTTTTAGAAACCTCGGTCAATAATGCCACCAGCAAATACCAGCCGGTATCAATGACAAACACCGTTAAACACATAATTATGCCCACACTTAAAGTAAGTGCCTGAGGGTCTATAAACTGTGAGAACAAGGCTAAAAAGAAAATAGCGAGCTTGGGGTTTAAAAACGCAATGGCAAAACCATCTTGTAATGCTTTAGCT
This sequence comes from Pseudoalteromonas sp. NZS37, assembly GCF_015864265.1. NCBI lineage: Bacteria > Pseudomonadati > Pseudomonadota > Gammaproteobacteria > Alteromonadales > Pseudoalteromonadaceae > Pseudoalteromonas > Pseudoalteromonas sp. NZS37. The sequence goes on from NZ_JADYXL010000012.1 coordinate 27,397, forward strand.
TCACTTACCTCACTTTTTTGTACTTCAAGTTCGTTATTACTTGGTTTTGCTAGCAATATTTTTATACCTAAATACGCCAAATAGGCCGCACCTAAGTAAACTAGTATTTGATAAACAGTTGGAAACTGCGTCATTAAAGCGCCTAATCCCAATAACGATGCACCGGCATACAAGCCAACGCCAATACCATGACTGAGCGCGGCAAGCATACCGTTTTTCATACTGCCATTAAGCGAGTGCTTTAAAACCACCGCTAAACTTGGCCCTGGTGACATTGCACCCATCATGCAGATAGCCGCTAGGCTTAACCATACTGAAAGTGTCATCTAAAGCTCGTCAGTTTCAATAAATAATGTATAACCGTGCACTTGCCCATAAAAGCCAGTTAATGGCACTGCGTTTATTACTTTCCAACCATCTTGGTTTAATTCCTGTATGCGATCATTCAGTGCGACTATATCTACGCCACCCAAAAAACGGGTCTTTCTAAATTCGATTACTTTTTGCATTTTAGTCCTTGTGTACTTTATAAAGTGTATTCAAAATCGTAGTAGTGAATTCCTTGCTCAATGCATATTTTCATACTGCCAGTTAATCCTTTTAGCTCATTTGTGCCTGAATCAGGAACAACATTTAAAATAAGACTGTCTTGTCCTTTATCCATAGTGCCAAAGTGTTGCAGTACAAAACTGCCCTGCTTACCTTCAAGCTCACCTATCACTTGCTCTATTGCCACGTAACCCGCACTGCCTTGGGTTGGCGTCATTGCGCTAAGCATCTCGCCTTGGCTTGTAGCATTTAAGTCACCTTTAAATGTTTTATCGATCGACATACGTCCTAAGTTAATACCTTGCTGCCCTTTGGCATAACCTTCAATAGGCGCTAAAGCCACTGTAAATTCACCGCTTATTATTTTTGTTGTCATAACAATTCCTTATTGATGATATTTAATACTATTGATTTTTAATCCGATGATGCCATATCTATACCTTAACCTTTAAAAAGAATCCACTATGTCAAAAAACACCTCTGCATCCGAAAAAGCCGCTTTTAGCAGTTTATTACCTGTTTTTGCTTTTATAAAACCTTACAAATGGATGGTAGTAGCTGCGCTAGCCGCGCTATTGGTCACTGCGGGTGTTAACTTATCACTAGGTCAGGGGGTTAAGTTTGTTATTGATCATGGGTTTATTGCAGGCTCCAAAGATCAATTACAACAAGCTGTACTGGTACTCATTGGCTTAATCAGCTTATTAGCGATCGGTACCTTTAGCCGTTTTTATTTAATGTCATGGATTGGCGAACGGGTAAGTAACGATATTAGAAAAGCAGTGTTTAATCGCATTGTAACGCTACACCCTAGCTACTTTGAAGAAAACCGCAGTGGCGAACTTATGTCGCGTTTAACCACCGACACCACATTACTGCAATCAATTATCGGCTCATCATTTTCTATGGCACTGCGCAGTGTACTTATGTTGATTGGTGGCTTAGCTATGCTGTTGTTTACTAATTTAAAACTTACCTTAGTGGTTGTAGCCTGTGTACCGCTGGTACTTGTTCCTATGATGATATTTGGTCGCAAGGTACGTAAACTAGCAAGCTCTAGCCAAGATGCCATTGCCGACATAAGTACCTATGCCGGAGAAATCATACAAAATATTAAAGTAGTGCAAAGCTATAGCCACGAAGCACAAGAGCAGCATGCCTTTGCGCTTGAGACCGAAAAAGCCTTTAACGTGGCTAAAAAACGTATTAAGCAACGTTCATTTTTAATAGCCGTGGTGATTTTTTTAACCTTTAGTGCCATTAGCGCTATGCTATGGGTAGGTGGCAACGATGTACTTGCAGGTACTATGACAGGTGGTGAGCTAGGTGCGTTTGTGTTTTACGCTATTATGGTGGCAATGTCGGTGGCAACCGTTGCTGAAGTATATGGCGAACTACAACGTGCAGCTGGTGCTGCGGCAAGGTTACTTGAGTTACTTGCTGTTAAAAGTGAGATAGAAAACCCGCTAGATCCACAAGACGATAGCTTACTGCAAAACATTAACAGCCCTGCTATTACACTTGAAAATATAAGCTTTAACTATCCCTCTCGCCCAGACGTGAGTGCGCTTAATAAAATAAGCCTAAATATAAATCAAGGCCAAACCGTGGCAATTGTTGGCCCTTCTGGCGCAGGTAAAACAACGTTATTTGAATTACTACAACGCTTTTACGATCCGGCTAGCGGAGCTATTAAGTTTAAAGATGTAAACATTAAAGATTTATCGCTTAATACTCTGCGTAATAAAATGGGCATGGTAGCGCAAAACCCTATTTTATTTAGCTCCGACGTAATGCATAACATCCGCTACGGCAACCCAAGTGCAACCGATGAGCAAGTATATGCCGCAGCAAAGTATGCGCATGCCGATGAATTTATCAAACAGTTACCGCAAGGTTATAACAGCTTTTTAGGTGAGCAGGGTGTGAGGTTATCGGGTGGGCAAAAGCAGCGTATTGTGCTTGCACGTGCCATATTAAAAGACCCTGAAATACTTCTTCTTGATGAAGCCACCAGCGCGCTGGATGCGCAAAGCGAACACCATGTACAAGCTGCACTTGAGCATTTAATGAAAAACAGAACAACGTTAATTATTGCCCATAGGCTGGCAACGGTAAAACATGCAGATGTAATTGTAGTAATGGAAAATGGGGAAATCATAGCAACGGGTACTCACCAAGAGTTGTTAGCAAGTAACCCGTTGTATCAAAAACTGTGTGAATTACAGTTCAATAAAGACTAATTATTCTTCGGTATTTGGCACTATCTGAATTTCTACGCGACGGTTTTGAGCACGGCCATTTGCACTATCATTAGTTGCAATTGGGCGTGTTTCGCCATAGCCCATAGTGCTAACACGTGTAGCCATAATTTGTTGGTTCACTAAGTAGTCTTTCACACTTTGTGCGCGTTCACGCGATAGGTTCATGTTGAAGCTATCTTTACCCGTACTGTCAGTATGCCCTTGCACACTAAGGTAGGTTTTTTCGTACTTGTTCATTACTTTAGCAATCGCATCTAACGTATCGTTAAAGCCTGATGAAATATAAGACTGAGCAGTCGCAAACGTAATGTTTGATGGCATTACTAAACGTAAGTTATCGCCTTCACGCACTACTTCAACACCTGAACCCGCTAACTCATCACGAAATGCTTCTTCTTGCTTATCCATGTAGTCGCCAACAGCAGCGCCCGCCAGTGCACCAATAGCTGCACCAATAAAAATACGTTTATCTTTATGATTACCCGTAGCCTTACCTAATACACCTCCGGCTGCGGCGCCTATAGCGGCTCCTTTACCTGTGTTATTCATTTCACAACCAGAAAGTAATACAGCTACTACGGTTACGCTTAAAAGTGATTTAGTTAAAGTCATGGTGATACCCTATTCATTAAGAATTTAGCAAGAGTATGCAAATACATGTATGAACAAACTATGAAGAGAGTGTTAAAAGCAACGCATCTTGCTTGATTGTTAAACAGACCTCAAACTAATGTGCCATTTTAATAAAAATGTCATACTACGCTGTGACAATTTAATGAATTTTACAAAGGATATTGGCGCAATGTTAATTGCTATTTTTAGACAGTTTTTTTTACTAGGGTGTATGAGCTTTGGCGGCCCTGCTGCGCATTTAGGTTATTTTAAACGCCACTTTGTAGACTCGTTAAATTGGTTAACTAACACGCGTTACGCACAACTTATTAGTTTAAGCCAAGCGCTGCCTGGGCCGGGCTCTAGCCAAGTTAGTTTTGCTATTGGTGTTGAGCGTGCTGGAGTACTGGGCGGTATAGCTGCCTTTGTAGGTTTTACTCTGCCTTCGTTTTTAATAATGGTGCTGCTTGCGGTGAGTGCTCATCAGTTTGACGCTGTTTACTTTGCTATTATTGCAGGCTTAAAGTTATTTGCCGTTGTTATAGTTGCTGATGCTACATTAAGTATGGCTAAAAGCTTTTGTACAAGTGCTGCGCTTAAGTTACTTGCTGTAATGAGTACACTTGCTTTGGTGTTATTTCCAATGATGGGTACTCAAATCGCTATTTTAATAACCGCTGCAACAATAGGTGCTATATGGCCTTTATTAAAACTGGGTACAGCCACAGAAAATGTTAGCAGTACAAAAAGTAATATTAATTGGATTGCACTGGGGTTATTTGCGCTCTTACTTGGTGTTAGCTTTATTCCACTAGGACATGAGTTTGCTTTGTTTGCCCCTTTTTACCAGGCAGGTGCAATGGTGTTCGGCGGCGGACACGTAGTACTGCCGGTACTTCAAGCTGGCGTACCAGCATTGAGTGATGATCAGTTTTTAAGTGCTTACGCGAGTGCACAAGCAGTACCTGGGCCTATGTTTACTATTGCTACTTACTTAGGCGCACAACTTACTACCGAACAACCTTTAGTGGGTGCTCTTATAGCTACACTGCTTATATTTATGCCTGGTTTTTTACTTATACTCGCATTCCAAAAGAGCTGGATTAACTTGGCAAGTAAGCCACGTTTTGCAAGCTCAATAGCGGCGCTTAATGCCGCGGTAGTAGGTTTTTTAGCGGCTGCACTGTATTCGCCAATTTGGACATCAGCGGTGCATAATCTTTGGCAAGTTGCGTTAGTAATAATTACATTTGCATGGCTGCGATTTAAAAAGCCACCTATTTGGTGGCTCTTAGCTTTATTTATTGCTGTGGGTCTTTTACAACACTATTTGCCATCACTCTAAATGTTGGCTTATCTGTTTGTTGCTCACTCGGTGGGCTTAATTGCCCGCTTACACTTTGATATGCTCTAAGCCCAAACACGGGTAATACCGCAAGTAAATGGTCCATTATTTCGGCTTGTAAATGCTCGTACGAAATCCAGCGTTTGTCTTCACTAAAGCAATAAAACTCAATAGGTAAACCATGGTTTAGTGGTTGTAGCTCTCGTACCATTAACGTAAGCGACGTATTAATTTTACTGTGCTGTTTTAAATAGCCTTCAGCATATCGACGAAATAACCCTAAATTAGAAACCTGAGCAGGTAATGTCGTCACTCGAATATAGTCGTGCAGCGGAATAGCCGCATCAATTTGTTTTCTAAACTCATCACCCACTAAACAAATACTGTGCATATCTATGTTAAGTGAACGTTTAATACGTCTACCGCCCGACTCTTGCATGCCGCGCCAGTTTTTAAATGAACCCGCTACCAACATATAAGTTGGAATAGTTGTTATGGTGTTATCCCAGTTACGTACCTTTACAGTGTTTAAACCCAAATCAATTACTTCGCCATCGGCGCCGTAGTTTTCTACTTGAATCCAATCACCATAGGTTACTAAACGGTTTGCTGCTATTTGAATACTGGCTACAAAGCCTAAAATAGTGTCTTTAAATACTAATAACGTAACGGCAGCAATAGCACCAAAGCCAGAGAGAATATAAGTAGGTGACTTCTCAAGAAAAATGCTCACAATTAAAATTGCACACACAATAAAGGTTATTAGCTTAACAACCTGAATTAAGCCCTGAATAGGGACCTCGCGGGCAAACTCTAACTGGTTATAAATAGTACCCGCAATGCTCACAATACTACTAAAAATAAAACCAGCATAAATAATAAGTAAAGCTTGTCCTATCGTTTTTAGTATTTCTGCTGCTATTTCGTTAACTGGGTATACACTATCAAATGTAGCTAAAAACAATACGCAGCAAAGCATTCCTGCAATACGTTTATTTAGCTTATTGAGCATAGGCGAAAGCGCACCAATTCGCTCAGGGGAAAGCCTCGTCACTATTTTTTGAATGCCAGGTAACATTAACCTACGAGTAAATAAGTAAACAATTAATAAAGAAAAGATCCCTATCGAGACTGCGGTGATTGAGCTAAGAAAATCCGCGTCGGGTACTTTTTCAAACCAAGGAGCAATTAATTCCTGTAGGTGGGTGTTGGTCATAGTGTTTCAATTTCCTTACTGATTTGTGGTTCAGGTAAATCTTGTTGAGCATAAATATCGGCAAGCTGCTGATCTTTAGCAACCCATAGCTCATTCACATAATGTTGAAAATTAACTTTAAATACGTCATCGCTTTGATAGCTGCCCTGCATACTTTCATTAATGGGCGTTACATTTATTGAAACATAAATAGAATCTAGCTCACCTTTTAACAAGTTACGACAAACATGATCTGTTTTACCGCTATACACTAAACTTGTATTAAGCATGGCATCAAATTGATCCGCTAATACTTCAAGCGCAAAAGCAATGCCGCCCGCTTTAGGCTTTAATAAATACTTAAAAGGACTTTGCTGGAGATTATGTTTGGTTGGCGTATAGCGTGTACCTTCAACAAAATTAATGATGGTAGTAGGATGATGACGAAAATTACGACAGCTACGCTTGGTGCGCTCTACATCCAATCCTTTCAACTTTGGGTTTTTAGCTAGTTGCGCTTTGCTTACCCGTTTCATAAACGGCATACCCATAGCCCACGCACCAGTCCCAATAAAAGGCATGTATTTTAACCCGTCTTTTAAAAAGAACTTAGGGGCAGGCAATGCATGTAATGAGCTAAGTACGGTTATATCTAACCAACTCGCGTGGTTACAAATAAGTAAATACCAACTTTTTGAGTTTAAGTCGCCACTTATATCAACCACAATGTTAGGGCAACCTAACCAAAGCCCTAAACGGTTGCCGTTACACCAACCTCGGTAAGCGCTGTGTAATATAGAGTTAACCACAGGCAAAGGCAGTAATAACTTAATAAGGCCCAGTACAAATACTAGCGAGCCAAAAAGTATCATGTTAGAAAACAATACGCAGCCTACAATTAAGCCGTTAAGCCAATTGGGTAACCACTTTTTTAGCATAACTGTAAGCTCATATTTTTACCTTTTACTTAGGGGGTTTTTCGAGCGATTGCAGTGTTTGCTCTTTGTTTTCCCATAAGCGGTTTAACTCGCTTTGAAAGCGAACTCTAAATTCAGAATCACCTGTGTAGTCACCAATAAGCTCTTCGCTTACCGGCCTTACTTCCACGTGTACGTTGATATTTTTTACCTTACCACCAGCAAAATCCATAAAAGTAGGTATGCCATCAGGGTAGTGAATTGTTACGTTAACCACTTTAGTAATTTGCTCGCCCATTGCTTGCATTACAAAAGCAATCCCGCCCGCTTTTGGTTTTAATAAATGTGGGAACGGGCTATTTTGACGCTCATGCTTTTGCGTAGTAAAACGAGTGCCTTCTACAAAGTTAACTACGGTTACTGGCATTTCTTTAAATTTTTCACACGCTTTACGCGTGGTTTCTAAATCTTTGCCACGCAACTTTGGATTCTTTTTTAATTGGCTTTTGCTCGTGCGAGTCATAAACGGAAAATCAAGCGCCCACCAACACAAACCTAAAATAGGCACGTAAATAAGCTCTTTTTTCAAAAAGAAGTTTAAAAATGGAATTTTTCGATTAAACACACGTTGTAATACTAAAATATCGACCCAGCTTTGGTGATTCGCTATTACTAGGTACCAATCCTTTAGTTTAAGGTCTTCAAGGCCAGTTACATTAAGTTTAGTTGGCGTAAATAACTTTTGATTTAAGCTATTAAAGGTAACCCAAATAGTTGCAAATTGCTTAGCTGCCCAGCTCATAAGCTTTTGTAAAGGCTTAATAGGGATAAGCTTTATAAGCCCACAAACAAAAATAGGCACAAACCAAAAAAGTGTGTTTATTGTGTAAAAAATAATACTAAATACACTGCGAATAACTGACATTACTTCCATTCCTTTAAACATTGCGCAGCCACTAATACTGCGCTTTCAGTTGCTTACAAATTAATCTTCAAAATAGGTATAGCCTTCAAGGCCTGCATTAAGCTCAGCTAAATAACCTTCTTTACACTGCGTCGATACATCAAGTTTATTAACTTGGTACGCAAAGTTGTCAGCTAAAATGGCGCTATCATAGTCAACAAACTTTAATACATCCTTAACGCTATCACCTTTTATGGCATTGGTTAACACATAACCTTCATCGTTAAGCTCTACATGCACTGAATCAGTGTCACCAAATAGGTTATGTAAATCGCCTAAAATTTCTTGATACGCGCCTACCATAAACATAGCAATGTGGTATTGCTCGCCATGCTTATATTCTGGTATTGGTAGGCTGGTTTCGATACCAGCGCCTTCAACGTATTCACGAATCTGCCCGTCAGAATCGCAGGTAATATCTTGAATAATCGCGCGCTGAGTCAATGGCTGAGTTAAGTTTTCGATTGGCATAACCGGAAACAACTGCTGAATACCCCAAACATCAGGCAATGACTGAAATAATGAAAAGTTAACGAACAGTTTATCTGCAAGTTTTTCGTTTAAATCGTCGAGTACTTCACGGTGCGCGCGCGCGTTATTACTAAGTGATGCCCGCACACGATGTAAAATAGTAAAGTAAAGCTGCTCTATTTTCGCCCACTCTAGCATGCTTACTAAGCCATGCACGTACTGATCGTGCGCTTCGCTAAATAAGTGCATAGCGTCGTGATAAATCTCTAATGCCATACGCGGGTTTAAACGCTGTAAACACTGCCACATTTCATCAAGCACTAATGCGCTATTTTCAAGCGGTGGCTCTGGATTTAAATGATTAGGCGCTTTTTCTACGTCAATTACATCGGTAATTAATACCGCATGGTGAGCAGTTAAAGCACGCCCCGACTCGGTGATAATGGCCGGATGCGTAAGATTATGCTGATCGCACACTTCTGCAAATGCATTCACTACGTTACGCGCATACTCTTCTACGGTGTAGTTCATTGAACATGCACTACGCGAGCCAGAGCCCTCGTAATCAACACCTAAGCCGCCGCCCACATCAACGGTATTTAACGGTACGTTTAATTGTGTAAGCTCAGCAAAGTGGCGTGCACATTCACGTAAAGCACGGTGAATATCACGAATATTGGCAATTTGAGAACCAATATGAAAATGCACCATTTGCATTAAGTGCAGCTTATTATGCTTTTTAAGCACTTCAACAGCACTTAGTACTTGGCCTGCTGTTAAACCAAACTTGCCTTTTTCGCCGCCCGTGTTTTGCCACTTGCCTTTGCCTACTGAGTTTAGGCGAATGCGAATACCAATAGCCGGTTCAATGCCTAGGTTGTCTATTTCTTCAAGTAGTGTGGTCAGTTCTGAAAGCTTTTCTACCACAATTTTTACGCTGTGGCCCATTGCTTGACCAATACACGCTAGGCGTAAAAACTCACTGTCTTTATAGCCGTTACACACTATTGTGATTGGCTCTTTTGCTACACCCAAAATAGCCATAAGTTCTGGCTTTGAGCCTGCTTCTAGGCCAACAAGCCCGCTTGGATGCGCTAATAGTTTACTTACTACAGAACGTTGCTGATTTACTTTAATTGGGTAAACACAGGTGTATTTTCCGTTATATTCACGATTTGCTCGCGCTTGCGTAAACGCGTTAGTAAGGGTGTCTACACGATTTTTTAAAATATCGGTAAAGCGCACTAAAACCGGCAACGTTAAACCTTGTTGTTTAAACTGCTCTGTTAATTGCGTTAAAGAAATGGCCGGTTTTGTTTGGTCGCCATCTGGGTAGGCCACCAGTTCGCCTTGTGCGTTAATATCAAAATAACCATCACTCCAATGAGCAACGTTATAAGTGGCGCGTGCTGTTTCTAAACCCCAGGTCATGGCAACTCTTCTTTAGTCAATTAGGTATAAAGGCGCATTTTAATACGTCACTATCCACTAGGCTAACAAAAATTGAACTTTCACTCACTCCTAACTAACTTTATTCGTCAAATCAGTTAAAATGTCATTGAGCAAAACGCCAAGCACTGGCAGAATTGCCCCTTTTTCATACTCAACCTAAAAAGTGTAATAGTAACTATGGCAAATTTAGATCAAAGTAAGTGGTTTACTGAAATTAGCGACCGCGATGGCAGCGCATTTTCATTACGTATTAATAAAAAGTTAGATGAAAAACAGTCTCCTTTTCAAAAGGTAGAAATGTTTGAAACCACAGACTTTGGTAATTTAATGATCATCGACGGGTGTACTATGGTAACAACCCGCGAAAACTTCTTTTATCATGAGATGATCAGCCACCCTGCACTTTTAGCGCATCCAAACCCTAAAAACGTCGTTATTATTGGCGGCGGCGACTGCGGTACTTTACGCGAAGTATTAAAACACCCAGGCGTAGAAACTGTAACGCAAATAGATATCGACGAAGTAGTAACGCAAATGTCGTTAAAATACTTCCCAGAGCTTTGTGAATCTAATAACGACGCCCGTGCAACTGTTATGTTTGACGACGGTATTAAATACATGCGCGAAGCCGCTGGCGAATCTATCGACGTAGTCATTGTTGATGGCACAGATCCGGTAGGTCCAGGTGAGGGTTTATTTAACCATGCGTTTTACACAAGCTGTTTAGATGCACTGCGCCCAGGTGGTATTTTAGTACAACAAAGTGAATCACCACTTATGCACATGCCATTATTAGTTGAAATGCGCGAAGCAATGCTAAGCGTAGGCTTTAACGATTTACAAACACTGCCATTCCCACAACCAATTTACCCAAGCGGTTTATGGTCAGTAACACTTGCGCGTAAATCACAAGCATTTGACGGTTTTAGAGAAGACGCTGCTGCAAATATTGCACAGCACAGCGAGTACTATAACAACGGTATTCACCATGGTGCACTCGCTACACCTAACTACATGAAACGCGCATTCGATAAAAAATAATACCAATCTGCTTATATATAGGGTCTATTTAACGTTAAGAAAATTACGCTAGAACTAGGCAAAAATTTTTGTATCTAGTTGTTCTAAATAAAAAATTTTTAACGACGTTATAGTGCAATTTAATTCGTTAAATTGATCAAAGATTTATGCAGGTTGGTATAATCTATACCAATTTTATTAAACTAAAAAGGGAGCATTTAAATGCTCCCTTTTTTATACTTTTAAAAACGCCATTGCGCATTTAGCATTATTTGCTGCTGCGAGATTCGTTCATTAAATCCAATTGGCTCTCTATTTTTTGCAACACTTTTAAGTGCAGAACCTTCAACCCCTATTTGTAGTTTATTAGTGAGCTGGTAGCGCCATGTTGCGGTTAAGCCTTCCCCATTACTTGCATTAGGGTCAAACGCGGTTGTGTCGTTGTCAGTAACTTTAAAATAATCATAACGTACTGAAACTCGATGTTTGCCTTCTTTATGGCTCAGCATTAAATAATGGCTATAAAAAGCATTATCAATTAATGCGTTACTGCCCATTTCAGTTTTACCATTAAGTACCTGTGCTATTAAACGTGTTTTACTATTAAACTTATAAAGCCAAGCGGCGCTTGTAAAGCGAGTATCCCAAGCATACTGCCCTGTACTAATATTAAGTGTGGTTGGGTCGCCATTATTGTTGTAATAATAAATTCGAAATTGTGATTTTTTTAAGTAATCCCAATGTACGCCAGCGTAATAGCCAAAACGCCCATCTACTTCTTCAAACGGTAAAACCTGATTAGCCTGCCAACGTAATTCGTATGCATTTAATGCCGCTATAGGCGCAAATTTAATACTTTCGTTAAATGTAGTTTGTCTATCGTGTAATGCAAAACCACGCCACGCAAGTAAAGTACCGGCAGGATCATTGCCTTTAAATGTAGCACCTACAAAACTAAAGCTATGAGCGCTGTTGAAACGTTTTGCTGGGCGCTTAATAGTTACCTCTGCGCCAACAGTGCGTACTTCCTCGCCTATCCAGCTATTAATAGCTGAGTTTGTATAGTTATAAGGAGAAGTCCACCCTATATCAGGGTTTTCAAGCGACATAAGTGGGTAAAAGCCCCCCACGCGCATGTGCCATTTATAGTTGCTGTTAGATAGTGGCTGATACTTTATATAAGCCTGCGTAAAACCAAGGTCAACGTCAGGATCTTGATTCGCATTTAACACCCCATGAGCCGACCAACTAGATGCTAAATCAACATTAAAATCTAAAATACCTTGGGATAAAATAAGTTCGTCGCTTTTAGTATCGTGCCGATATAGCCCAAGGCCGCCCTCTTGGAAGCTACGTATATCGTCCCCCTGCACGGCTCTAATTTGTATCAAGCCTTTTACTTGTGCATACAATGCATTACTAAAACATAAAGCACCGGCTAAAAATGCCAGCCTCGTTAAGCGATTAATAGTCATCAAATTCATCCGTAGCAAAGTCAATTTGCTCCGCAATTTCCTGCTTTACTTTATAAGTGATAGGGTTAGTAGCCACATTGATAGTTTGAGATTCAACCTTACTAATATCACTAAACCCAGAATGCCAAACACTTAACGTGTATTCGCCTGCATTGGCATTTAAATCAACATTCCCGTTTTCATCGGTGATTGCAAAAATAGTACTATCTACCACCACAATATAACCTAACATCCAATCATGAATATTACAGCCAAGCTCAACAACACCCGTTTGATCAAAAGTAATGGGCGCTTTTGGGTGCTCCTTATATAGCTTTAATTCGAACGTTTTGGCTTTAGAAAATGAATAAACATGATGCATGATTGAGTCCGCATTCGGAAACTCTACCTTTGCATTTTGTGGGACAACTAAAATACGCGGCTTAAATTCTCGATTTTGCTGGGTCATCGCATAAGGTGCTTCTGGAGGAATAACGCTAGAGAGGTCTCCTGCAGTTAGCCATACAACAGCATTAGGTAATGGGTCATTATTAGCATTTTTAATTGTAATATTTGCTGCAAAAACTCCAGTATTAACACTTAGTAAAAATACACAAAGTAAGCTTTTTATCATTTTCTTGTCGCTATTATCAATTTGTTTACATTATAGACCGATTAAGCCACCAAATTCTTTCTATTTTTTAAAACATTGAATACGTATGTAAGCAGTCGTATTAATCATCAACAGTCATTATCCTTAAATGTCACCACCGACTCATCTAAGGACACACCATGAGAATACCAGCACTTGTGCTTTTAGCCTTTGCTAGTAATAGCTACGGACAAACCGTAGAGCTAAAATCGCCAGACACACAAATAACAGTAAGCATCTCTGACGAAAACAACACGCCAAGCTACGCAATAAAATTTAAAAACAAAGCGGTTATAAACAAATCTTTACTGGGGTTTGAATTTAAAACACAAGCAGCTTTTAGCGACGGCTTTAAAATTAAAAGCATTGAACAACAAAGCGTTAACTCGCAGTGGCAACAACCTTGGGGCGAACGCCAAAACGTTGTTGACGAATATAACGAAGTAGCCGTTACCTTTACAAAAAATGAGCCAAATAAAGGTACCTACACCATTCGATTTAAAGCATTTGATAGTGGTGTAGGTTTTAGATACGAAGTACCACAACAAGCCGGCTTCGAGCATACAGAAATAACCAAAGAGCTGACTGAATTTGCAATAAACAATAGCCATGATGCAACAGCATGGTGGATACCTGCTCGTGGCTGGAACCGCTACGAATATGTTTACAACACTACTCCACTTAACGAAGCTCCACTAGCTCACACACCATTTACGTTTAAAACAAGTGACGGTACTCATATTAGTATTCATGAAGCCGCACTTGTTGATTACGCAGGCATGGTGCTTAATCAACGCCGCTCTGGTACGTTCACTGCCGATTTAACACCGTGGTCAGATGGTGTTGCAGTTAAAAAACAAGGTGCTTTTAAAACACCATGGCGCACCATTCAAATAGCCGACAGCGCTGTTGGCTTAGTTAATTCAGATATAATACTAAACCTAAACGAGCCTAATAAACTCGGTGACGTGTCGTGGGTTAAGCCTGGCAAATACGTGGGTATTTGGTGGGGTATGCATATAAACACGCAAACTTGGGGTAGCGGTAAAAAACACGGCGCCACTACGCAAACCACAAAATACTATATGGATTTTGCAGCGCAGTATGGTTTTGATGGCGTACTCGTTGAAGGCTGGAATATTGGTTGGGATGGCGATTGGTATTTTAATGGCGATGTATTTAACTTTACCAAACCGTACGACGACTTTGATATAGCAGCGCTTGCTCAATACGGCAAAGAAAAAGGCGTACAGCTCATTGGCCACCATGAAACATCAGGCAATGTAAGCAACTACCGTGACCAAATGGAAGATGCTTTTGCCCTTTACGAAAAATCAAACGTAAACCAAGTAAAAACAGGTTATGTAGCCGATGGCGGAAATATAAAACGTATAGACAAAAACGGTATTGCTCGCCACGAATGGCATGACGGCCAGTTTATGGTTAACGAATACCTTTATAACGTAAAACTTGCGGCTAAGCATAAAATTAGCATTAATACTCACGAGCCAATTAAAGATACAGGCCTGCGCCGTACTTATCCAAACTGGATTGCGCGCGAAGGTGCACGCGGACAAGAGTATAATGCATGGGGTTCACCACCTAACCCACCAGAGCATGTACCAATGCTTGCTTTTACCCGCATGCTTGCAGGACCAATGGACTTTACGCCAGGTATTTTTGATATGAGCTTTAATGGTTTAGGAGGCGATACAAACCGTCCACAAACTACACTTGCCAAACAACTTGCACTTTATGTTGTTTTGTATAGCCCAATTCAAATGGCTGCCGACTTACCTAAAAACTATTTGGCTAAGCCCGATGCGTTTCAATTCATTCAAGACGTACCAACAGATTGGCAGCAAAGTATTGCTATTGATGGTGAAGTAGGCGACTTTATTGTATTCGCTCGTAAAGAACGTAAAAGCACTAAATACTCAGGAAATGATTGGTACTTAGGTGCTGTTACTGACGAAAAAGCCAGAACTATTGAGGTAAAACTCGACTTTTTAGAGCAAGGCAAAAAATTTGAAGCACAAATTTATAAAGATGGTAAAAACGCAGAGTGGAAAAACAATCCGTACGATATTGCTATCGAAAAACGTGTTGTAACTGCAAGCGATAAACTAACGCTTAAATTAGCCACTAGTGGCGGTACAGCTATTCGTTTTAAAGCACTTTAATATAATGGGCCCCCTGCATTTACTATGCAGGGATTGATACCTTTATTGGCAAATATACTTGTGCACTTAAACCGCCTTCTGGGCGGTTTTCTAGCTTTACTTTACCGTCGTGCATATCAACAATGCGTTTAATAATAGCAAGGCCTAAACCACTGCCTTCACTGCCACGTGCAGCATCGCCTTGTTTAAAGGGCTCAAACACAGACTCTAGTTCGTTTTCAGGAATGCCGGGGCCATTATCGTTTACAGCGATAACTACATACTTTTTGTTTGAATTAAAGTAGCTAAGTACTTCAATATCGCCCTCAGAATAACGCAGCGCATTACCAATCATGTTGGTAATTACACGTTTAATAGCCACAGAGCTTAACGGTATATTGCCTATATTTGGATTACTTTTAAACGTAATAGTACGTTGATGCTGAAGCTCAGAATTGACAACCTCGGCAACTAAAGCATTGATATCTTCGCAACTTAGTTCTTCACGTTTATGGTGGCGTAGATACTCAATAAACTGATCAATAATCCCGTTCATGTCTTCTATATCGTAAATAATACCTTCACGAAGATAATCATCTTCATCAACCATCATTTCGGTGGCTAAACGGATACGCGTAAGCGGCGTACGTAAATCATGAGATACACCGGCCATTAGTAAACGGCGGTCGTTTTCAAGTGCGGCAATTCCGCGCGACATTTGGTTAAACGCGCGCGTTACTTCTATTACTTCTGTTGAGCCTTGTTCTTCTAACTTGGTAGAAAAGTCGCCTTTACCCACTTTCACTGCAGCTTGTTGCAGTGCTTTTAATGGTCTATTAAGGTGCCTTGCAAACAACCACCCACCCAGCACACTTAAAAAGCCAATACTTGATAAGTAAAAAGTTAAAAACTCTAAGTTGTTCTCTTTAAAGCCTTTAAGCGGTACTTTTACCCAATAACCTGGCGCTTGCGGTGCTTCGACCCAATAAATCAACGGATCAGTTTGGCTAATACGTACACGAGAATAACCACCAAGTTGCTCAGTCATGCTGCGCGATAGCATAGAATATTCGCGGCTTTGCCCAAGCCCTTGGCGCATTGCTTCGCGCTGCGTCATGACTTCAATGCCGGTAATTTCAAAAAACTTTGCAGATACTTCGTCGTTTATTTCAACGCCATCTTCCCAGTCAATAAATACTGTTTTAATTTGCTTAGCAAGCATCAAGTTAACTTGCTCAATGGTTGGTTTTACAACATAAAAACTAACCGTAACATAAGACACTATTTGATTTATGAGCAGCAGAGCCGCCACTAAAAAAACAGTTTGTCCAAAAGCACTGCGCGGAAACATGCCCATAAATATTACTTTTCACCGTCAGGAACAAACACATACCCCAAACCCCAAACGGTTTGAATATATCGCGGATTGGCAGCATCTACTTCAATCATGCGGCGAAGTCTCGACACTTGCACATCAATGCTTCGCTCAAGCGCACTGTAATCGCGGCCACGCGCTAAGTTCATTAGCTTATCGCGGCTAAGTGGCTCACGTGGATGCGAAACAAGCGCTTTAAGCACTGCAAACTCACCACTGGTAAGCGATATTGTTTTATCCCCTTCACTCATTTCGCGCGTTGCTAAATTAAGCGTAAATTTACCAAAAGCGATTAAGTTTTCTTCAGCAGCAGGTGCGCCTGGCACTTCTTTTGCGCGGCGACGTAAAATGGCTTTTATGCGAGCAAGTAGCTCTCGTGGATTAAATGGTTTTGGAATGTAATCGTCAGCGCCAAGTTCAAGGCCAATAATGCGATCTACTTCGTCGCCCTTTGCAGTAAGCATAACAATAGGAATTTCATTTTCTTTTTGGCGTAGACGGCGGCAAATAGATAAGCCATCCTCGCCTGGAAGCATTAAATCGAGAACCATTAAGTGAAAGTTTTCTCGCTCTAGGAGTCTATCCATTTGCTCCGAGTTTCCTGCGGTTCTAACAATAAAGCCTTGCTCTACTAAATAACGTTCAAGCAAACTGCGTAAGCGCATATCGTCATCAACAACTAATACTTTTGTGGTTTCGTGTCCCATAATCTCTTTCTTATTTTTATATCCAATTACTAGTTAATATAAATGAAAAACTTAATAATCAAAAACTAATTACTTGCTTAGATTGTTACTGAACATTTCAAAGCTTACTTACTCGCACTTTATTATATTTTACGCTCGACAAGTTTTGACAAATTTAATAACGTGCACACCATTAGAGCTAATAAAGAATTCACCATGAAAACAAATTTAGTTACCCGCGAAGGTTACTTACAATTACAACAAGAACACGACCAACTATGGAACGTTAAACGCCCAGAAGTAACAAAAATAGTAAGCTGGGCAGCCAGCCTCGGAGATCGCTCTGAGAACGCAGACTATCAGTACAACAAGCGTTTGTTACGCCAAATTGACCGTCGTGTACGCTATTTACGCAAACGCATACCTGATTTAAAAATCATCGACTACTCTCCCGTTCAAGATGGAAAAGTGTTTTTTGGTGCATGGGTCGAAATTGAAAACGAAGAAGGTGAAACTAAAAAATTCAGAATTGTCGGACCTGATGAAATTTACGACCGAAAAGATTACATATCGATAGACTCACCTATGGCGCGGGCGCTGATTAAAAAACAAGTAGATGACGATTTTGAGGTACCTACTCCTCAGGGTAAAAAACAGTGGTATGTAAACAGTATCGATTACCAAAAAAAGAAATAAAAAGTTTTGATTCAGATCATGTTAACTTTTGATTGTGTAAATTAAACCAATAAGCTATAACTGAATTATTCAAGTTGATTTGTTTAATTTGAAAGCAGTTAATAAAGCAGTTAATTAAGGTCGTGGTTATGTCAAACATAGTACAGCGCATATTAAATAATGCCGTATTGTTTGCACTTTTAATGAGTGTAAGTTTGACGCTGCATGCCAGTAACACTGAAGTAAACCTTGATAACGCTAAACTATCTAATCACTTTATTGCTTGTGACATTCCTGACCAAGCAAACCTCGATTTTGACGTAGACTCTCACGTTAATACTATTACCTTTAGGTCGCCTCAACCACTTCCTAATGTCGTAGATTCTTTTTATAAGAGCACCAATCTAAACAGACCTTTTAGCACTGCGTACCAACGCGGACCACCTAGCTATTTAATTTAATTCATTATTTTACAACTTAATTAAATTTTATAACTACTAAGGTGACTACTATGTCTAACTTTAAAGAATTACGTACTCTAAATGTTTCTCACGGCGTTATTGCAAGCACATTTGCAGATGACCAACCATTGATTGATTTATCATCTCCAGCGCTAAAAATGGTAAATAACTTTACTCAAAAAACGCCTATTCGTGCAGAGCATACAACAACGATTACAGATGCACTTAAACAAGTTAGTGCACAACAATCTGATTTTGTTTTAGTAACCGACGAGAACCAAAAATTAATTGGCCTTGTTTCTAGCGCCGATTTACAAAGCTCTAAAATTACTATTATTGCAGAGCGTTTAAATATGCAACGAAGCGAAGTAAGCTTGCGCGATATTATGACGCCAATTAGCCGACTTACAGGTGTAAGCATGCAAAGCTTAAGCTATGCATGCATTGGTGATGCGCTGCAAACGATGGAGCATCAGGGCACAATGTTTTTATTAGTTACAACAGCAAGTAGCGAAATTTGTGGTCTAATTTCAGCTCGCCAAATAGCTAAAACATTACATATTCCACTACATATTAGCCCTATTGCTCACTCTTTCAGTGAAGTATTAGAAAACATTGAGCATCCTCACTAGGGCGCTCTTTTAGTTGAATTGATTTACTCCCCTCCCAACCATCTTAAAGCAAGTGAAATAGCTTGCTTTAAGAGCTTTTTATTACTACCTCCTGTGATATTATTCAAGCAATTAACGGCGCCAGTAACACGCTTCTGGTCTTATTTTATTGTATAAAAAGGTTTTTGCATGAGCGATATCTCTGCACGTTTAGCCGGTGAGTTAAACGCACAGCAGCAACAGGTTGTTGCAGCTACAAAATTACTTGATGAAGGCGCAACTGTTCCTTTTATTGCCCGCTACAGAAAAGAAGTTACCGGCGGCCTAGACGACACCCAATTACGCCTTTTAGAGCAGCGTTTATCGTATTTACGTGAACTAGAAGAGCGCCGTAGTTTTATTTTATCGACCATCGAATCGCAAAATAAATTAACGCCAGAGCTAAGTGCCGATATAACTAATGCACAAAGTAAAACTGAACTTGAAGATTTATACCTACCTTACAAAGCTAAGCGCCGTACTAAAGGCCAAATAGCAATTGAAGCAGGTTTAGAGCCACTTGCAGATGCACTATTTAAAGATGCTAACCTTGACCCAGAGCAACAAGCAGATCAATTTGTAAGTGCTGAAAAAGGCTTTGCAGATACAAAAGCTGTACTCGAAGGCGCTAAATTTATCTTGATGGAGCGCTTTGCTGAAGACGCAAAATTACTTGCTAAATTTAGAAGCCACATAAGCCAAAACGGCGCAATTGAAAGCACTGTAATTAAAGGCCAAGAGCAAGCGGGTGCAAAATACCGTGACTACTTTGAGCATCAAGAACTTCTCAAAAAAGTACCTTCTCACCGCGCGCTTGCTATGCTTAGAGCCCGAAATGAAGGTGTACTTCAGTTAAATGTTAATCCAGAGCCTAGCGCTGAAAATTCAGCGCAACTATGTGCCAACATGATTGCTGACCATTACCGTTTAGATATTAAATATAAAGCGGCAAGTCCTTGGTTATTAAACGTTGTGCAATGGGCGTGGAAAATTAAGTTAGGATTACACCTAGAGAATGAATTTTTTGCAGCAATGCGCGAAAAAGCAGAAGCTGGTGCAATCGACGTATTTGCTAAAAACTTAAAAGATTTATTAATGGCAGCACCTGCAGGCCCCCGTACTACTTTAGGTCTTGATCCAGGCCTTCGTACTGGCTGTAAGATTGCCGTTGTTGATAGCACAGGTAAATTACTAGCTACACAAACTATTTTCCCTCATGCACCACAAAATCATTGGGATAAATCAGTGCGTACGTTAGAGCAACTTTGTCGTCAGCATAAAGTTGAGCTAATTGCGATTGGTAACGGTACTGCATCACGCGAATCAGATAAGTTGGTTGCTGAGCTTATGAAAGCAAACAGCGAACTTAAGCTTAGTAAAATTATGGTTAGCGAAGCGGGTGCATCGGTTTACTCAGCTTCTGAATTTGCAGCTAATGAATTCCCAGATTTAGATGTTTCTATACGAGGGGCTGTCTCTATTGCGCGCCGCCTTCAAGATCCTCTTGCTGAACTTGTTAAAATTGAGCCAAAATCAATTGGTGTTGGCCAATACCAACACGATGTATCGCAAAGCCAATTAGGCCAAAGCCTTATTTCAGTAGTTGAAGACTGTGTAAACTCAGTAGGCGTAGATTTAAACATGGCATCGGTACCGCTACTTACACGCGTATCTGGTTTGAACAAAACATTAGCGCAAAATATCGTTAATTATCGCGATGCTAACGGCACATTTACTAAACGTAGTGAGCTTAAAAAGGTTGAGCGTTTAGGGCCAAAAGCATTTGAACAAGCGGCTGGTTTTTTACGTATTAACAATGGTAGCGATCCTCTAGATAACTCATCAGTTCACCCTGAAGCTTATCCTGTTGTTAAACGTATTTGTGAACGCAATAGCGTCGATGTCAGTAACCTAATTGGTAACAGCGACTTTTTAACTAAACTTGCTGCTAACGATTACACTGACGAAAAATTTGGCTTACCAACCGTTACCGACATTATTACTGAGCTTGATAAACCAGGTCGAGATCCTCGCCCTGAATTTAAAACAGCTGAGTTTAAAGCCGGTGTTGAAAAAATTAGTGACCTAAAACCAGGTATGATTTTAGAAGGCGTGGTTTCAAACGTTGCTAATTTTGGTGCGTTTGTTGATGTAGGTGTTCACCAAGATGGTTTAGTGCATATTTCAGCAATCACGAATAAATTTATATCAGATCCGCGTGAAGTTATTAAAGCTGGTGATATTGTAAAGGTTAAAGTTGTTGAAGTAGACGCTGCACGTAAACGTATAAGCTTTACTATGCGCTTAGATGACGACATTGACACAAGTAATAAGTCAGCAGCGCCAGCTACGCAAAAGCCACAAACACGTGCTAATAATTCGCAACCTCGCGCTGCAAAGCCTAAACGTGACAATGGCAATGCGTTAATGGGTAATGCATTTGCCGATGCGTTCGCTAATGCTAAAGTGAAAAAATAATACTTGTACAGCTAAGCTAAAACGAAAAAAACCGCGTAAGCGGTTTTTTTGTGGTTACGTTTTACTAAATTATTAACTTAACGCTGAAAAACTACTTTGTCTCGCTGGCGATGTAGCCATTTGATAAAAGTTAGCAATACGCCCCGCCCGTGCCTCAACATCGGCATCACGTGTTTGCTCGTCACTTTTAGCTGTTTTTGTATCGCTGCTTTCATCGCTAGAGAATGACGCTTCAAGTTTACTTTTTGCGTCTTCGTCGTCTTCTTTTTCAGGTTGTGCAAGCTCAGCCTGAGCCGCTGCTAGCTTTTGCGTAGCATCTGCAGCAATAGAGCGATCAGCTCCCGAAGGCTCTGCAGGCGCTAATGCGGCAGCGCGTACCGTTTGCATTTTGTCTATAGTCGCTTGCGGGTCACCCGGAATTTCTGACACATCTATTTGTACTTCTCCGCCAACTGCGTAGTTAGTACCATCTGGGCCACGTTGATACTCATAGCTTGGCGAGCCAGCATGTTGCCCACCTACAGAAGCGTGCGCTTGCTCGTGTATTCGTACTTCAGTATCTCGTGCTTTTAGCTCTGTAATTTGTTGTTGTTCTTGTTCTAATTGCAGCTCTTCTTGCTCAGATTCTTTTTTCTCAATTGCTTCACTTTCTTCCTCAGAGCCCTCAGGGTTTTCTGAGTTTCCATCGCGCTGCTGAACTGACTTTTCGTCTGCTATTTTTCCCGTTGCGTTATACGTCGCACCATCGCTACTGCCTGGTAATTTTGCTTTTTCAGAATCACTTTGCGCTTTGGTTTCTGTATTGCTTGCGCTACTAGATGCGGGAGCAGGAATAACTTCGCGTAGTTGGTTGTCACGCCGTGCAGTTTCCGTATAAACATTTGCAGTGTTTATATTAATAGATGGAAATGGCGTGACAATATTCATAATACTAAACTTTAATATCGATTAACGTGCCAAGTACATCATCGGCCGTTTGAATTGATTGCGTATTTGCCTTGGCATTAAACTCTTCAACTTTTAAGTTAACAAGCGCTTCATCAACACGAGCTGGCTGTGCTACAGGTGCAGTAATAGCTTCTTCAGGGCGTGCTGCTGTAAGCTGACGTTGCTGCGCTAATTGCGCGTCATCCTGCTGTTCTATACTGGCACGGTTAATCTCAGCACTGGCTTTTTCAATACCTTGGCTAGCTCGATTAAACCCTTCTACACCACTATTAAATACAGATCCGATTGGCATATTAAAACCTCCACCAAATAAACATTGTTTAATTATCGCTCAGGTTCTGCTCAAAATAAAGCTTTAAACAGCGCTATTCTTAGCTCTATTTTAAAGCATTGATTTAACGACAGATAAAAACTCACTTTTATGAGAAATAAATGGCGCGTGCGACGCTTTATCTAGCACCTCGTATTCAAACTCAGTATTTAGTACTGACATTTCACTAATTGCTTTATAAGGCACTAAGGCATCAAGTCGGCCAAATACTCCTTTGATAGGTACTGGGCAATGAGCAAATAAATCGCGTAAATCGTCGTTTTGTAAAATATCTAAACCAGCACTCAGGGCGTCGCTTTGTGGTGCGCTGTACTGATTTAGTAATTGTTTAAGCAGCTTTATATCATCACGCGCCGACTCGCTACCCATCGCTTGAATAGCTAAGAAGCGCTCTATTGTTTTTTCTCGATGATTAACTAACTGCTCTTTAAACTGCGCCAATACATTCGCTTTTATTCCGGGCCAATTATCTGCCTCCGCAAAAAAAGGAGTCGATGCAATTAAAATAACTTTTGATACTTTTTCAGGCCAATGCTTAGCAATATAAAGTGCAAATAATCCACCTAACGACCACCCCATTAAAATGGTCTTCGGCTTTAACTGCTTACTTAAAGTTTCTGCTGCATCATGCAAAGTATAAGGGCTTGGGCAAACATGGCTATTACCAAACCCAGGTAGGTCAAGGCTACGTACACTTCCTGAATATAAAAACTCAAGTTCTGGCTGTACTAACTGCCATACGCCCTGATTCATTCCCCAACCATGTAATAACACTAACTCATTTTGCATATTTGCCTAACCTTTACCAAACTTAGGCTCATCATAACGTTTAAAAAGGCGATTGCAATGCAAGGAGAGAGTCAGTGAAACAAGCCGTTTTAAATTGGTTATTTCCCTCTTATTGCGTGCAATGCCAAAATACGATTACGACCTCTTTAGGGCTTTGTGATTATTGCCTTGAAGATTTACCATTGTTTGATTTTAGTAAGCATAAGAATTTACTGCATCGACCCGATATTGTTGAGATGTTTCCTAATTGCGAGTTTGATAACTTATTTGCCTGTGCTTTTTATCAACCTCCCTTTGAACATTGGCTTAAAAGGCTAAAATTTAATAATCAAATCCATTATAAAAAGGCATTGCAGCAAGTTATACAAAAACAATTAACGCAGTTTTTTGAGCAAAGCCCTACTTTGCCAGATACCTTTATTATTTTACCTCTTCATAAAAGCCGATTCATTACTCGCGGGTTTAATCAGGTAAGCCAAGTTTGGCAACCATGTTTAGCTAATTACGCATCAGTGAGTAACGTACTTATTCGCAATAAAAAAACACAAGCCCAGTCGGAGCTATCTAAAGCAAAGCGTATTAAAAACTTAAAAAATGCCTTTATTTGTACACAGGATATGGGCGGTAAAACAGTCGCTATTGTTGATGATGTGATGACGACAGGGGCAACATTAAACGCAGCTACTAGTGCACTAAAACAAGCAGGCGCTAAACAAGTGTGGGCTTTTACAACTTGCTTAACGCCTATTTAATTATTAAAAAGTATTATACCAATCCGCAATAATACTTAATCATTTTACGGGGCTAAACGTGTCGCTACCTGAGTTAAAAAATTCTCATTTACGACTGCATGGATGCAGAAGGTAGAGCAATGCAGGAGCAATTGCCGAGAACAACTAAATAGCGAATTTTTTGCCTAGCTATCAACACGTTTTTCCATCCTCAAAATAGATCACTTAATTTAAGCGAATTGGTATTATTCGCCATTTGCACGAAACGTATGGCCAAAAAATAAAGCGTTGCTTAGTAGTCGACTAGTCCCATACCAGTAACCTCTAAATACAGGGTCATCGGTCATGCCTATTACTGTACCTCGTCCGTATGAGTGAGCAATTAAGCCTGCGCCGCCAGCAACTTGCTCAACATTAACGGCATCGGTAAAGCCTGCCAATAATGGATTTTTAGTGTAGGTAAGTACATTTACGAACGGAGCATCGGAAGCTTCTAGCAACCAAGTACTGTTTTTGAATACGGGCAATGTATTACGCTTTAGTGAAAATGTAAGCGGATGAGTTAAATCTACATTAGTATTAAAAATAGCACCTGCAATGCGTTGACGTCCTGCTAAATGATCTTTATCGCCATAACTTAAACCTGTCGTTTTAAATGCACTTGCTACATCTTGTCGTGATAGATAGCTTGCTTTGAGTAATTGCTGATCAGCTAAAAATTTAGCGCCGCCTTTATGACCCCAAATAACGCCGCCTTTTCTTACCCAGCTTTTAATAGCCACTTTGTCGGCATCAGATAAGCTATTGTAATTGCCATGAGCAAGCACAATATGGCTGTAGTCACTTAACTCGAGTGAACTAAAGCGGTTCATTTCAACAATTGTTGGTGCAACACCTACAAAGCGATCTAGGTAATACCACACTTCGCCGACTTCGTACTGGCTTGCGCCTTGCCCGCCAATAAGCAGTACTTTT
The DNA here is from genome assembly GCF_015864265.1 of Pseudoalteromonas sp. NZS37. Lineage (NCBI taxonomy): Bacteria > Pseudomonadati > Pseudomonadota > Gammaproteobacteria > Alteromonadales > Pseudoalteromonadaceae > Pseudoalteromonas > Pseudoalteromonas sp. NZS37. The sequence continues at coordinate 52,553 of NZ_JADYXL010000012.1, forward strand.
GGAGCACTAACAACCGCCATTGATCGCGACCCTAAATCGGCTCCTTTGCTTGTTAAACCTGATGTAATAGGTTTGATTGCAATACCAAACTCATTTTGTGCTTTATTTAGCAAGGTAATCCAATCTGTATTTGTTTGTAGTCCAGCCGGTATAATAATACTTCCAGGTTTAAAATTAATTTCTCCTGATGTTGATTTAGCCGTTAATGCTTTTAGCGCTACACGTGCTTTTATACCTTGCTGTAATAAGCTATTTAACATTTTAGGTGCTAAATAATCATCCCACGAAAAACCAAATGCGTAACCTTCGGTGAGTGAAGAAAATGATGGGGTTGCTACTTTTTCCCATGCTTTATCAGCAACCTTTAATCCCCAACTACTTTTAACTTTAGAAAATGGCAAATTAAACGCATGCGCTAATGTCCAGCCAGATACATCGTAAAAAGTATTATCGGCAAAGTTTTTTTGCTCACTAAAAATCGCTTTTACTAAACGATATTGTGGTTGTGCTAATGGTACAAAATAGCTATGTGTACTGAAATTCTTACCATCTGCTTTTAATGATTTAGTAAGTGGGTAAGCGTTAATTTGGTGCTGCTTTAACAATTCTAAAAAGTGCATAATACGGGTGTTGTCGCTTGCACCTTCAACAACATAACCTTCAAAGCTTTCATCGCTGGCTAAATCAGTAGCTTGATTGTAAAAGTTAGCCTGGTAATCAAGTAATGCTTGACGGTTATCAACTGCTGCCTTAAAGGTAGATAAACTCGTTAACAGTTGATTTTTAATAGTGAAAGGAAAGCTCAAAGGTCCATTTATGGTGTCTTGAATATGTCCGCGAGAACTTGCTTGCTCAAATAAAATGCCTATGCCGCCATTTACATCGGGATAGGTTGAACCTTTACCGTAATAGAAATCATCAAAGCTTTCTTCAGTAAAATAAAGTGCGTTGTTTTCATCTAACGTTTTTGCGTGATAGTTAGCAATCGCTTTAGTCAACGTTACATTTTCATCAGGTGTTATTGGGTGTTTACGGCTTGGAATACCTGGTTGAAAAAAGTAACTGCTGTTTGGACCCATCTCATGAAAGTCAGTTAAAATATTTGGTTTCCACTGATGAAATTTAGCAATACGTGCACGCGATTCAGGATGCTGTAGCAGTAGCCAATCGCGATTTAAATCAAACCAATAGTGGTTAGTACGGCTGCTAGGCCAGTTTTCAACATGCTCACGGGTTTTAGGGTCACTTGATAAATTCATGCCTCGGTTACTGTTGGCCCAATTAGCAAAACGAGCAAGCCCGTCAGGATTAAGTGAAGGGTCGAGTAAAATAACCGTGTTATTTAATAGCTCATCTATTTCAGTACCTTGTGCAGCAGCTAAATAATAAGCCACCAGCAATGATGAGTTACTACCTGATGACTCATTACCATGAACGCTATAACCCATCCATACAACGGCAGGATCGTCTTGTGCTTTACTACTGTTATTACTTAAGCGTGCTAAGTGAGCTTGGCGTGTCTGCTCTATGCTTGATAACTTATCAGCAGCAGTAATTGTTAGCATTACTAACGGGCGTTGTTCATGCGTGCGGCCAATCACCTCAAAATTTATACGGTCGCTTTTATCAGCAAGTATTTCCATATAACGTACGAGCTGATCGTGTCTCACGTGCCACTCTCCTACTTCGTAACCGAGTACTTGCTCAGGAGTAGGAATTGAAGGGTCAAATTTTACATCTTGTTCAAAATAATACGAAAGTGGCTTAGCTACACTTGAAAAGCTAAGCAACACCACCATTAATGTTAATACCAAACGCATATAAATCACTCAAAAAATGTTCGTTGTTTGCACGCTACCATTGCTTAAAATAGATGCCAACTTTTTACGCTCAACACTAGCCGCAACACGATGAGCGGAGTATGATACGCAGTATCCGAGTAATTTAGTCAAGTATAGATGGTTTTATGATTTCTATTTCCGAAACAGCGCAAGCGCATTTTGCTAAACTATTAGCAGATCAATCACAACAAACCAATATTCGTGTGTTTGTTGTAAACCCTGGTTCATCACAAGCGGAATGTGGTGTGTCTTATTGTCCAGAAGACGCTGTAGAAGCGAGCGATATTCGCCTAAACTTTAACGGTTTTGATGCCGTTGTAGATGCAGAAAGTGCTCCATTTTTAGAAGAAGCTGAAATCGATTTTGTTACCGACAAAATGGGTACTCAGTTAACGCTAAAAGCACCAAATGCAAAGGCGCGTAAAATAGGTAACGATGCATCGTTAAACGAACGTGTACAGCACATGCTAGAAACCGAAGTAAATCCACAACTTGCTAACCACGGTGGCCAAGTAAGCCTTGTTGAAATTACAGCTGCAGGTATTGCTATACTTCAGTTTGGTGGTGGTTGTAACGGTTGTTCTATGATCGATGTAACGCTAAAAGAAGGCATTGAAAAAGAAATGATAGCTAAGTTTGAAGAAATCACCGGTGTTGCTGATATAACAGAGCACGAAGCGGGCGATCACTCTTACTATTAGGCCTTGTAAATGCTAAAACAGCTTATTTATCGCTTAGGGAGCAACCCTAAGCTGAGCTTAAAGCGCTTTTTTCGCGGCTTAGCACTGTTTGTGCTAGCCGTGATATTCATATCTATTGGGTATTACACTCACTACAGCTTACAAATAATTGGCGTTATAATTTTACTCCCCGCATTATTTTTTGCCGGTTGGGGCTACTGCGGTATTTTTGCTAATCGTTTTTCACAAGTTTTAAAAGATATGGGCCCTAAACACCACGACCCCGATCTCTGGAAATAAACCATTTATTTAGTTTAATCTAATAGCTGATTATTTATTTTTAAGTGGTGATATTTAATTATTAATGTAACCCCGCGCATTAACATAAAACAGCTCATAGCCAGCCATAACCCGTTATTTTGCAAGTCTATAAACACCCAAAACACACCAAAAAAGCCAACTCCAGCTGAAAGTATCATACTGTTACGCATGTTCTTTGCTCGCGTAAGCCCTACAAAAACACCATCAAACAAAAAGCAACTCATGGCCAAAATAGGCAACACTATTAGCCATGGTAAATAGTGTGTTGCCTCTTGAATAACCTCTGGCACATTGGTTAAAAGCTTGATTATACCGCTGCCGAATAATGCAAAAAAAGCGCTATATAAGACGCCAAAAAGCATGCCCCAAAATACACTTATTTTAACCCAAAGCTCTATATTTTTAACGCTTCCTTGGCCTTTAGCTTGCCCTACTTTTGCCTCAGACGCGTAAGCAACGCCATCAAGAGCAAAACTCACCAACATTAGAAAGTTAAGTAAAACAGCATTAGCAGCTAATGTGGTTTCGCCTATACGCGCTGCGTAAAACGTCATAAAACTAAAGCATAATTGCAGTATTAAAGAGCGAATAAATATATCTCTATTCAAACTCAATAATTCAGCCATTTTGCTAATACTCAACCAATTCGGTACATTTAGATCAATGTCTTGTTTTTTAGCTAGTTTAACCACTAAAAACAGTGCAAATACTAAAGCCGTATAATCAGCAATAAGTGAAGCCCACGCAGCGCCTGCAACTGCCCAATCTAAATAAACAACAAAATAAATATCGAGTACTATATTAACGATATTAGTGACGAGTAATAAATAAAATGGGCCTCGACCATAATGCACACCAAGCATCCAACCCAGTAACACTAAATTACACAATGCTGCTGGAGCACTAAAAATACGAATGCTAAAATACTGATACGCTTGGATAAGTACATCGCTATTGGCGGCGGAGAGGTAAGCAATAGCGTGCTTTATTAATGGGGATAACACAATTAATAGCACAGCCACTGCGCTTGCAAGCAATAAGCTTCGTTTAAGTAAAGCGGCAAGTTGGGTTAAATCGTTTTTTCCGTATGCTTGTGCCACGAGCCCCGTGGTACTCATTCTTAAAAAACCAGCAAGCCAAAATAAAATAGATATAACTGCAGAGCCAAGGGCAATACCCGCTAAGTAATGAGCGCTTCCTAAGTGCCCAATTACAGCGGTATCAACAATTCCTAACAACGGCACTGTGATATTTGATAGTATCATCGGACCCGCTAACAACAGCAAGCTTTTATGGTGTGCCTTATTATGTATAAGAAATTGTTTCATTTAGTATTATTTATCCTCATTAGTATATCTGTGCGGGCTCAAGCAGCCGTTATTTTACAGTATCATCATGTTAGTGAAACCCTACCCGCTGTAACGAGCGTTAGCGCCAATACATTCACTAAACATTTGAGCTATTTAAAAGAGCACAACTTTAACGTTATTCCTCTTAATGACTTAATAAGCGCACTTCAGCAAGGTGAAACCTTACCTGATAAAACTGTCGCCATCACCTTTGATGATGGTTATAACAATAACTATGAACAAGCCGCGCCTATTTTAGAAAAGTTTGGCTACCCGTACACTATCTTTGTAAATCCTAAATTAATAGACGAGGGCATGAGCTACGTAATGGGGTGGGATAAGCTCAAAGAATTATCTAAAAAAGGTGCATTAATAGCCAATCATAGCGGACAACATGATTACTTACACCTTAAGCTTGAAAACGAAACCGATGCACAATGGCAATCACGTATTAAGCAAGATATTATTAGCTCTCAAAAGCGTATAAAAGAAGAAATAGGCCACGACTATAAATACTTAGCATACCCGTATGGTGAGTTTAATAACGAGCTGCAAGCACTTGTGACAGAGCTTGGTTTTGTGGGTATTGGTCAGCACTCCGGCGCTGTAAATAAAGACTCTAATTTTAGCCGCTTACCGCGTTTTCCTGCATCAGGCTTTTACAGCAAACTAGAAACTCTTATTACTAAGCTTAACTCACGCGCGTTTAATATCACCAATTTAACTTATCAAGATAGCGTTACACAACAAAACCCACCCACGCTCACAATTGAATTTAAAATGGGTGACTTTCATAAAAGCCAATTTGCCTGTTACGTATCAAGCGTAGGCCAAGCAGATTTAAAATGGGTAAATAAAAATACAGTCGAAATAACCTCACCAAAGGTGCTTAATAAAGGACGCTCTCGTTTTAATTGTACGGCCCCTTCTATTTCTAGCCCTGGTGATTATTTTTGGTTTTCGCAGCCTTGGGTAATTGAAGCGCCTAAACCTTAACTGCCTGATGTAATAGTCGCTGGGTTATTTTATCCAGCGCAACTATCTCGTCTGCTGCATTTAACTCAGCGGCAGCCTTAGGCATACCCCATACCACCGATGAGTACTCATCTTGAGCCAAGGTATACGCACCGTTTTGTTTTAGTGCAAGTAACCCTTTTGCGCCATCACTCCCCATCCCTGTTAGTATGGCTGCAACTACGTTTTTAGCTCCTGTCTCAACTAATGAGTTAAACAGCACATCTACCGCAGGTTTATGTCTGTTGACCGGCTCGCCATCATCAAGCTGGCAATACAAGCTAACACCTCGCTTTTTAATACTTAAATGAAAACCACCTGGTGCTATATAAGCCCAGCCAGTGCTAAGCTTATCGCCATGTTCAGCCTCTTTCACATTTATCGTGCATGTACGATTCATTCGCTCAGCAAATGAGGCGCTAAACACAGGAGGAATATGCTGAGTAATTACAATGGGCGGGCAATTTTGTGGCATTTTAATAAGTACTTCTTTGATAGCCTCAGTACCCCCCGTGGAAGCACCTATCGCAATTACTTTATTAAGTAAAAATTGAGAATGGGTATTAATAGGCTCATTTGTGACGACCGTTTTTTTATAGCTTCTTACTCTTGCTCCAGCAGCTATTCGCACCTTTTGTTGAACAAGTGATGCATATTGGCTCAATTGCTCTCTTACGTTATTAGTAGGCTTAGCTATAAAATCAACAGCCCCTAATTCGAGTGCCTCGAGTGTAATAGGAGAGCCTTTTTGGGTCAGTGTTGAAATCATCACTACTGGCATTGGTCTTAATCGCATTAAGTTTTTTAAAAAACTAATGCCATCCATTTTTGGCATTTCTACGTCGAGCGTTAATACATCAGGATTTAACTTTTTTATCATTTCGCGAGCTTCGTAGGGATCCTCAGCGCTCCCCACTACCGTAATATCTTTAGCTTGCTGTAATATTTCAGTGAGTAAACGCCTAATTAAGGGGGAGTCGTCAATTATTAATACTTTAATCATGCATACTCCTAAAACAGCTCTATATCAGTTACTACTTCTTGCTTTTTAAGGTTTTGTAAGTAACGGACTTCGCGTTTTTCAATCGTATTATTATGTAGGTTTTTAAGTTTTTTCATATGAACTTTACCGGTGTTCGGATGAAAAAATATTTTTCGTGGCCATGGTCCACCCATATCGTGGGCAACTAGATTTAATGCCTCTTCTTTAATATACGCCGCTGCAAAACTAATATTACCCAGCCCTATATCAGTCATCGCACTAATAATTTTACCCCCACCAAAAAGTTTTACTTTTAGGTTACGGCGAGACGCACCATTTTTTAAAACTTCGTTTATAAGATACTCCATAGCCCAATTGCCATACCGACAACTTAAACTATGCGCATTCTTAAGTTCTACTCCCTTTTGAATTGGTAACATAAAGTGATTCATGCCCCCAATCCCTAGTACTTCATCGTAAACACAAGCCGCAATACACGAACCCAGAACTGTAGAGATCAGCTCATTATTTTTAGAAACATAAAACTCACCCGGAAGCACTTTAGCAACAACGCTACCTCGGCCCGAGTCCCAATATCGTTTAATATGTTCAAAGTTAGGTAATACCGGCCTAAACTCTGCGTGCATTTTGTCCCTTTTGGTACATAGTTTTCCCTAAATTTTTAAATTGCGTATGCTCTTTTCCCATACTTTCTGAGTGACCTAAAAACAAATAACCTTGTTCATTTAATATATTGGCGTAACGCTTAAAAAGCTGATCTTTTGTTTCTTTATCAAAGTAAATAACAACATTACGACATAAAATAAGATCAAATGATCCTTTCATTGGCCAATCTTGCAATAAGTTTAAACGCTTGAATGAAATAGACTCTTTTAGCCTATCTTTAACTTTATAGTTTTCACCGTCTTTACTTTTTAAAAACCAACGCTTAAGTTGCACGTCATCTAAGCCGTTAACATTCGCTGCGGTGTAAATACCCTTTTGTGCTTTTGCCAATACATTAGAATCTAAATCGGTTGCTAGTATTTTTACATCCCAATTGCTCGGAAATGCATTATTTAAAGTCATCGCCAAACTGTAGGGCTCTTCTCCTGTTGAGCAACCTGCAGACCAGATTCTTACTCGCTTACTATTTTTATTTGCCTTTAAGAGAGCAGGTACAAGCTCAGACTTTATAAATTCAAAGTGGTGTATTTCACGAAAAAAAGACGTTAAATTAGTTGTTATTGCATTAATAAAGGCATCAAACTCCTGATCTTTATGGCTATTTAAATACTCTAAATAGGCTTTAAAGTCAGTTAGTTTTCGCTCTCTAATACGTCTTGCTAAGCGTGAATAAACCATCTCTCGCTTATGCTCACCTAATACAATTCCACATGCGCTATAAACTAAACTGGCAATTTCTTTAAAGTCGCGGTCGGTACACAAAAACTCTTTCATTGTTCGCTCTCAATTTAGCCTGCCAAATAATACCTCGCTGTGATTATGTATTCAGCGAGGTATATAAGAAGATTGGTTGTTAAAATTCTTCCCATTCATCAGCAGAGTCTACAAAGTTATCGCCTCTGGGTTTATTACTTACAAAACTGCTTTGCGACTTATGAGATAATTTAGGTGTGCGCATAGTCGGCGAAATCATCGCCATCTCTTGCTGACCTATTGAGAAAAAGTTGAGTAGTTGGCGCATCTCATTAGCTTGCTCAGCCATAGACTCGCCAGCGGCAGAGGCTTGCTCTACTAAGGCGGCATTTTGTTGCGTCATTTCGTCCATTTGTGAGATGGCGGTATTAACTTGTTCAATACCCGCACTTTGTTCTTCAGATGCCTCTGTAATATCAGAAATCATTTGCGTCACTCTTTGTACCGATACAACAATCTCTTTAAGTGTAGCGCCCGACTCATTAACTAATTGAGAGCCATCAGCTACTTTGCCTACACTATCTCTTATTAACTCTTTAATTTCTTTCGCTGCGCCTGCAGAGCGCTGTGCTAAATTACGCACTTCACCTGCAACAACCGCAAAGCCTCGACCTTGTTCACCAGCCCTTGCAGCCTCTACTGCAGCATTAAGCGCTAATAAGTTAGTTTGAAATGCTATTTCGTCAATGACACCAATAATATCTGCAATTTTCTTGCTCGACTCATTAATTGCCGACATGCTCGTAACTGCTCTATTTACAACCTCACCACCTTGAATCGCCTTTTCGCATGTTTCTTCTGCTAAATCGTTTGCCACTTTTGCGTTATCAGCATTTTGGCGAACGGTGCTAGTCATCTCTTCCATGCTCGACGCTGTTTCTTCAAGTGACGAGGCTTGCTCTTCTGTACGTTGGCTTAAATCAGCATTACCTTGAGAGATTTCCTCTGCACCACTGGCTACAAGCGTTGCCGATGAATTAATGCGATTAATCACTTCCGTTAACTTATCTGCCGTAGCATTAGCATCGCGTTTGAGTTTATCAAATGAGCCTTTATATTCTTTTTCAACTCGTTTTGATAAATCACCATTTGCCATCGCATCGAGCATACTGCCCGTGTCAGCAACTGCATCATCAACTATTTTAACTAAGCTATTTAGCCCTTGAGCCAAACGTAAAAAGAATCCTTCCTTGCCTTCTTCCGCGACTCTTGTATCTAATTCGCCATTACCTGCAGCGCTAATAAGTTCGGCTATTTCTTTTTCAAGCGCAACCTCATTGGTCCTATCTTCCCACTCAACAATGGTGCCTAAATGCTTTCCATCTTGGCTAATCCAAGGTGAAGCAATCAAGGTGAAAGTGACACCCGCTAAAAGTAATTCGGCTTTATGAGGCTTATCGAGATTTTTTAATAAATCGCGCTGATGATTAGGGTGCTTATGAAAATCATCAACACAGGTGCCAATTAAATTATCAACAGAAAAGCTTGGTAATACAGTTTGTAATTCTTTTTCGCGGACTTTTAGCATTTGCTGAACACGATCGTTCACAAATACTATATTAAGGTCTTCATCAGCAATCATTACGTTCGCTTGGCAAACTTTAAGCGCATTTGCTAAATCGGCTGCTTTACGAGATGCTTTTTCAAGCTCTTTTTGTTCAGTAATATCAGATGCGTATTTAATCACTTTAAACGGCTTGCCGTTCATATCATAAATTGGGTTATAAGATGCTTGAATCCAAACCTCCTGACCCTGCTTCCCTATTCTTAAATATTCCCCTGAATCAAATTCACCGCGACCTAGTTTGGCCCAAAACTCTTTATATTCGATACTATTTGCATGTTCGGGTTCAATAAAAAGCCTATGGTGCTGACCTTTAATCTCGCTAAGTTGATAACCAAGTGCATTTAAAAAGTTATCATTGGCATCAATAATAGTGCCATCTAAATTAAACTCGATAACCGCTTGAGATTTACTTATAGCACTAATTTGCCCTGAAGCTTCTGCTGCTATTAACTTTTGCTCGGTCACGTCGGTGGCAAACTTAACTACTTTTAATACTTGCCCTTGCTCATCAACAATTGGGTTATAAGTTGCTTGGATCCATACCTCAGTTCCACCTTTTGCATTACGCTTAAACTCATCTGAGATAAACTCGCCATTACGCAGGCGTTGCCAAAAGTTCTTATAATCGTTGCCCTGAGCTTCATCTGGGTCAACAAACATAGAGTGATGCTGGCCTTGAACCTCTTCAAGACGATAGCCCATCGCGTTTAGAAAATTCATATTTGCAGTAATTATTTTTCCGTTAGGTTCAAACTCAATCACCGCTAATGATTTATTCAATGCGTCTACAATTAAATCATTACTTGATTTTGACTGCTTTGGATTACTAAACCATCCCATGCTCATCACCACCTTTAAGTTTATTATTCATTTAGTTTCTATTTGCTAAATATTCATTGTTTTTTGCAGGTCAATTAGCGCTACCATTTTTTCACCAACATTCACCAACCCAGCTACATATTCACAATTATTCGACTCAGATAAACTAGGAACCGCTTTCGCATCTTGCTCCGCAATACTGTAAACATCAGAAACGGCATCAACAGCAACACCTATAATTTTACTACCTAGTTCAAATTCTATTTTAACAACGATAACCACCGTTAATGGCCCATAGTCGACACTTGGTAATCCAAAGCGCAACCGTAAATCAATAATTGGCACTATTGTTCCACGTAAATTAATAACGCCTTTTACAAATTCAGGCGCATTGGGCAGTACTGTAATTTCTTCCCAACTGCGAATTTCTTGTACTGTTAAAATATCAACGCCGTATTCTTCATCAGCCATAATAAAAGTTAAAAACTGTTTTACACCTTGCTGTTGCTGAAGATTTAATTGATTACTTAACTGGCTTTGCTCTGAGCTCATAACGCCTCCAAAGTGGCTTGCGTTTCAATAGTTAGTTCTTGGCTACCTGGTTTTTTTAAACCTGAGAGCTTTATTAAGCCGCTAATGTCCACAATCAGCGATACACGCCCATCGCCTAAGATAGTGGCTCCCGATACGCCATCAACTTTATGATAGTTAGCCTCTAAACTTTTAATAACAACCTGTTGTTGAGACAGTAAATCATCAACTAATAAACCCACCTTTTGGTTATCTGTTTCTACAACAACAAGCAGCGTTTTATCGAGTGATTCAATGGCATTTTTATGATTAAAAATATCGTAGAGCCTTAAAATAGGAATGTATTCGTCCCGAAGTCTCAATACATCAAGGTTTTTACCCACTCGACTCACTTTAGCAATATCAATTTGCAGTGACTCCACAATAGAAATGAGCGGGATAATATAAGTATGCTGAGCCACCTTAACTAATTGCCCATCTAAAATAGCGAGAGTAAGTGGTAATCTAATAGTAAACGTAGAACCAACACCGGGCGCTGAGGTTACTTCCACTGAGCCATTTAATGATTGAATATTTCGCTTAACTACATCCATCCCAACTCCACGACCAGATAAGTCACTTACCTCATCCACTGTCGAAAAGCCGGGCATAAAAATAAGCTCATTTATTTCATCGTCACTGAGATGATTATCAGCTGAGATTAATTCGTTAGTGATGGCTTTTTCTTTTATTTTTTTTGTATTTAACCCCTGCCCATCATCCATTATTTCAATAACAATGTTTCCACCCTGATGAAATGCATTTAAGGTTACTGTGCCAACGGGATCTTTACCTGCCGCCAGTCTTTGCTCAACAGTCTCTAATCCATGATCAAGTGAGTTCCTCACTAAATGCACCATAGGATCGGATATTTTTTCCATTACTGTTTTATCAAGCTCGGTTTGCTCTCCAATCAACTTTAGCTCAACCTGCTTATTTAGTTTTTGCGCTATATCTCGCACTAATCGAGGAAAACGACTAAATACAAAGTTTATTGGCAGCATACGAATGCGCATCACATTTTCTTGTAAATCACGCGTATTATGGGCAAGTTGCGCTAGGCCTTCCTGTAGTAAAGTAATTGTGGCTGGTGTGATTTCTTGTTCGCTGAGTTGATTTAGCATCGCTTGTGTAATAACAAGTTCGCCAACCATGTTTATTAACGAATCAACTTTATCAATACCAACTCGAATGGAGGTAGACTCTGGTGTACTTGCAGGTTTTTTATCTTTATTAGCAGCGGGTTGCTTTGGCTTACTAGGTAGCTCAGCTACTTTTATTAAATCGGATGTTTCAAGCTCAACAGCTTTAGATATCTCACCTTGATTAGGTAGTATTTGCTCATCATTGCCAAATAAGCCTCCGCATAATTCAATTTTTATGTCGGCATCGTCTTCTACCCATTCAAATACTTCTTTTATGGCTTTTTCATCATGGCTAGTATCTAAAAAAAAGCGCCAATGTAAAAAGCATTCATCACTGCTCAAATCTGTAATTTCTGGAACTTCATCGTAAAATACTGTGGCTTCTAACTCACCTAGCTCTTCAAGCTCACTGATCATATACAGTGGCTCGTTTCCTGTTTTAAATAAATGATGATGGGGTTTAAAGTCTATTTGATAGGTGTTACTACTTGTTTGCTCGCCAAAGCTTTGAGGTTTATTTTCTTGTGTTTCGTTTTTCATTCCAAGTACATGTTCAAATTGTACTTTTAACAAATCTGCCTCAGTTAAATCTGGCTCTTGCTCACCTTGAAGTGCAGCAAGTAAAGCGCGCAAGCAATCCACAGCTTTGAGTAATAAATTAACATGCTCGGTACTAAGCTCTCGTTCACCTTGGCGAATTTGATCCAGTAGTGTTTCAAGTACATGAGTAAAGTCAGCAACGGAGCTAAAGCCAAAAGTGCCACTGCCTCCTTTTATTGAGTGAGCAGCTCTAAAAATAGTGTTGATAGTTTCTAAATCTTCCTCACCTGGCACTAAGTTTAATAGCTCAGCCTCCATGGTATCTAGGCCTTCAAAACTCTCTTCAAAGAAAACTTCAAAAAATTGACTTAAATCTATACTCACACTGCGCTCCTTAGCGAATAACTTTTTTAATTACCGCTAGTAGCTGATCGGGATTAAATGGTTTTACAATCCAACCTGTTGCACCAGCAGCTTTACCCTCTATTTTTTTTTCTAAGCCCGACTCTGTAGTAAGCATCAGTAGTGGTGTAAATTTATAACTCGGTAAAGTACGCAGCTCTCGTATTAATGTAATTCCATCCATTATTGGCATGTTTACATCTGAGATCACGGCATCAAAGTCTTGTTGCTTGGCAATAGCGAGAGCTTCACTGCCATCCTTAGCTTCGGTTACATCAAACCCGGCAGTTTTTAATGTAAAGCTCACCATTTGACGCATCGATGCTGAATCATCAACCGCTAAAATTCTTTTCATATATACCCCTAACTTTTACTTTCGGTTGTTAAGTATTGGCTTAAGCCAAGTTTATTAATTGTATGCGTTAAGGCCTCGCTACTGCCTACCCATATTATTTTGTGCTGTATAGTAAGTAGGTGTTTTTGTAAGGCGCATAAAAGTTGAATTGAGGCAGTATCAGCAGAAATCACATCGTTAATATCAAGACAGATATCATCGTTGCTATTGAGTTCGTGTAGTAAGTCTTGATGTAGTGTTTCAACTTGCGTAATAGCAAGTTCGCTCGGAAGTTTTAGCATTTAGTAAGTGCATTCCCTGTCAATTCAATTCATAACAAAAGCTTAGCCCTAGTTATTAAAATTGCCATAAAATGCTTAATTAAATTTAACCTGTCGTTAAAATACAAAAAAAGGAGCCTAAAGCTCCTTTAAAATTGGTAAAAAGTAAAAAACTAGTTTTTATAGTAATCAGCTATTTTTTTAAACTCTTGCGTTAAAGTCGTCGCATTAATTAATGGCACACTACCTTGTTTAAATTCTGGTTTAAAAATAGCTCTAACGGCTCCATTTTGATCAACCATAGCGACCGAGGCACTATGATCAACAGCATATTCTGATTCACTACTATCGCTAATGGCGTAAATTAAACCAAGCTCTCGAACAACAGGAAAAAGGTGTTTATGCTCTCCCGACACAGCTAAAAAGTCTGGGTTAAAGTAATCTATATATTGCTTTCGTTTAGCTGGTGTATCGCGTTTTGGATCAACCGATAAAAACCAAACTTGTAGCGGATAATCTGCTTGTAAGTTTTTATAAACAGCATTTAACTTAGCAAGTGTTAATGGACAAATATCTGGGCAGCTTGTGTAGCCTAAAAATACTAAATTCCACTGTCCTAAAAATTGTTGCTTAGTCACTAATTCGCCGCGCTGATCGTTTAGCGTAAAATCAGACAGTGGCTTTGCATTTTCGTAAACTAATGCATCTACATCTGGTGGACTATTTTCATTTGAACATGCTGATAAAAACGAAACTAAAATAACAATTAATCCAAGCCATAACTGCTTCATAAAGGGAGCCATTTATCTATAAATAAGATTACAAAGAGTACCATTAAATGAATAATCGAAAAACGAAATAAGTCCATTGCAGTCTCATCATTTCCAGCAATTTTTAAATTGACCGCCTTATATATAAACACGGCATTTAATACACATGCACCTATCAAATAGATTAATCCAGACATACCGATTAAATAAGGTAATACGCAAACAACAGCGAGTAAAACAGAGTAAGCAACGACGCACGTTTTACAAAAATCGATACCATGGGTTACTGGTAACATAGGGATTTTAGCGCGTTCATAATCACTTTTTCGTGCTATAGCCAGCGCCCAAAAGTGTGGTGGGGTCCAGGTAAATATTATCATTACGAGTAACCAAGGGGCTGCTGCCATTTGGTTTGTTTCTGACACCCAACCTAATAATGGAGGCATTGCGCCAGCCAACCCACCTATAACAATATTTTGCGGCGTTGCACGCTTTAAAAATGATGTATAAACAAATGCATAACCTACCAATGCAAATAACGTTAATATAGCGGTTAAGGTATTAGCCCACACCATCAGCATAATAAAACCAGCAACCCCAATAACAGCTGCAAAACTAAGCGCATGTGTTTTACTTAAACGCCCTTTAGCCACAGGGCGATGACGAGTCCGCGCCATTTTTGAGTCTATCTCGCTATCAACCACATGATTAATAACCGCTGCAGCAGCAGAAAGTAGCCCTATACCTAACAAGCTAATAAACTGTACGACCATACCGCGCCCTACATCGGGAGCCAGCGCTAAACCAACCCAAGCTGTTAGCACCAGCATAGCTACCACTTTAAATTTACTAATTGCTAAGTAGTCTTGCAGCAAACTATGTGTACGCGAAATTAGCGATTGAGTATTAACGGGTAGCAGTATTTTTTTATCAATTATAAGTGCCATCATATTTCCCCTTTATGTGCGTGATTTTAGGTAATAACACAACCTAACCATGCTTAATAACAGTATGGCTGCCATCAAGTTATGCGCCAGTGCAACTCCCAACGGAATATGCCAATGTACTAAAATAAGTCCTAAGCTAATTTGGCAAAGCAGAACAAGTAATACACTCACAACGCAATTTTTAATTTTTTTAGAGTACGCTTGGCTGTATATTTTCCACATAATTAACGCCAGAACAATGCCAGTAACGAGTGCCCAAATGCGATGTAATAAATGAATAGACATACGCGCTTGCTGCGATAACACACCAAACTCATAATTACTGTGCTCAAGTGGTAATTGAAATACGCTACTCAATGAAAACGGTTGTGCGTAATTACACAATGGCAAACCACTACAATGTGGAGCGGCGTAATTTGCAGCCAGCCAACCACCAAGTGCAATTTGGATAATTAATACACTGAGCGCTACTAAACTTAAACCGAAATAGCGTTTTGCGCCGCTATCGCCACCCATAATAGGTTTTGCGGTTAGCCGTAAATATAAAAGCGTTATAAGTGACAAAATACTAAAGCCACCTAATAAGTGGCCCATTACAATAAGCGGCTGAAGGTTCATGGTTACTGTCCACATACCAAGGGCAGCCTGAAACACCACTAGTAGAAGTAAAGCCAAAGGCAATTTAACTGGCGTAGTTGGATATTGGCGTTTTAAAAAAGCCAACACAAATAAACCTAAAATAAGTAAGCCTAAAGCACCTGCAAAGTAGCGATGAATCATTTCTTTCCACGCTTTTGCGGTTTCGAACATCATATCGGGGTAGCTTTGAGTTGCTAAGGCTATGTCAGCCTCATGCTTAGGTACCGTTAAAAAGCCATAACAACCAGGCCAATCGGGGCACCCTAAACCTGCATCACTTAAGCGGGTGTACGCACCTAAAGCAACTACAATCAAAGCGAGTAATCCTGTTATTAATACTAAGTTTTTATAATTTTTATACATCAGATACTCCAACTTAAGCTCAACTTAGTTAGCTAGAACGAGAATAGTTAAGTAATTTTTTTAGATCTTTTAATAACCCTTTTTGTACTAAACGATTTTCTTGTGGCTCGACCTTAAAGGGATATTCAAGTACCACTAACCCCATATGATCAATTAAATACAAACTTGCAGGATTTAAACTCTGTTGCTCGGTAATAATTTTCCATGGTAGGTTTTTATTGTCGGGACTTCCCATTACAGCCATATCAACCTTGCCTTGGTTTTTGCCAAGTGCCACATATAAATTATTAAGTGCATTGAGCTGTTCGCGGCATGGGGTGTTACATTCGTTTGAATAATTAAGTGCGATAGTCCATTGCTTGGGATTATTTTGCGGCCAATTTTTAAGTTTTATTTCTTGGCTTAAAAACTCGCCATTATTAGTAATTGCAGTAGGCAACCAATCAAACTTTAATGCGCCATATGCCAAAATTAATGGGATAGCGCAGCAGCCCACAAACAACACAAGGGGATTATTTTTCATTAAGTGTCCTTTTTTTACTCGCAAAAATAGCCACAACAGCACATGCAACAGCAATTAAAAACCATTGCACAGCGTAGGCATTATGCTTTTGAGGGCTCATAACAACTGCCTCATAATGAGGTGTTGCAATCTCATCACCAGTACCTTGTCTGTAAGCCATAAAATTAATTAATGATTGCTGGCTTTGAGTGCTCAGCATATTCAAGTCGATAGATTGGATTCTTGTAGGTAAGTCATTATTTGTAGTTTTATCTTCAAGCGTAAAGCTACTTAAGTTATTTTCTTTTATTTGCGCTTTAAGAATAAAAACACCTGTAGGCAGAGTAACCTTTGGCAGTGTATCTCTAGATATAGGCGCTTTTACCCATCCTAAATTAACTAAAATCACTTTTTCTCCGCTGTCTGGCTTTAGTAAAGCAAGTAAATCGTACCCTACTTGCCCGTTATAAACTTGATTATCTAAAAGCCAATATTGGCTTTGTACAAACCGCCCTTTTAACTCAACCAATACACCTGTTTTGTTCCAGCTATCAGGCAGGTTAAGTAATTGAGACCAACTCATCACACCCCGATTCTGTTGCTTAGCAATAGCGGTTAGTTGCTGCTGTTTTTGCTCACCTCGCTCCAACTGCCAAAATCCTAATCGCACACACACAAGTACAACAACCACAACCATACAAAGTGTGATTAGTGAACTAAGCTTTTGTTTGTGCCATAAAACTAACTGCATAAAGGGTCAACTCAGTGATTATTAAAATTATTATCGTACTGTTGTTAATATTTATACTTTTTAACTTATTTAGAGCATTGTTTATTATGGTGTCAGGGAAAACAGGGGGACGACCTATGTCTCACTTTTTAGGTCGTCGCGTATTGTTTTCGGTCGTTGTTTTAGTTGTTGTTATTGCAGCGCTTAAACTTGGTTTTATTAAAGCAAATAATTCGCCAATAAACGCTACAGCACATATACAAATACAAACAAACACAGCCACACCACATCAACAAAGTGCCAATACCAAGCAGCTGCTTGAAAAGCAAAGTGCTTATCTTTAGTAAAGTGCCCTTTTAATATCCGTAAAAATATTACAAATAAAAGTACGGTTCCTAGCGTTACATGCATGCCATGAAAACCAGTCAATAAAAAGAACGTATTACCGTAAATGCCCGCATCTAGCGTTAGATTAAGGTCATTATATGCATGCATGTACTCCTCAACTTGCAGCCCTAAAAAGCAAACGCCCAATAAAATAGTAGCGCCTAAAAAAACTTTAAGTGGAGTGCGTTTATTGTTTTCCATCGCTACGTGGGCAAAATGTAAAGTCACTGAGGAAGTAAGCAGTATTAAGGTATTTATAAGCGGTAAGCCTTGCCAGCCCATAGCTTGAGTAGTTTCGCCAGCAGGTGTTGAAACTAGCGGCCAAACGGCTTCAAAAGTAGGCCATAAAACCTCGTTAGTCATTGCATTATTGCCTGCGCCTCCAAGCCAAGGTACCGACAATACGCGTGCATAAAAAAGCGCACCAAAAAAGGCCATAAAAAACATAACTTCAGAAAAAATAAACCAGCTCATACCTTGTCTAAAAGAGCGATCCATTTGTGCTGAGTACAAACCTTGGTCCGACTCACTAATTACATTTTTAAACCAGCTAAACAACATATACACAAGTACAGCAATACCGGCGTAAAGCAGATAAACCCCGCTACCACCTTCTTTACCTACACTCATAACAGTCAAGCCTGCCCCTACTGCAATAAAAAACAATGCAACAGCACCTACAATAGGCCATGGGCTTTGTTCTGGTACGTAATAATGCTCATATTCTTGATTCATTTCATTTACTCCTAGTTTCACACTAGTTTAAAAAGCTAGTTATTACTTGCCACCAGCTGTTCACTAATATCAAATACGGTATAAGATAAAGTTAATTCTTCAATATCGCTTGGCAGTGCGGTATCAACATAAAAAAGTAATTTAAATTCAAGTTCTTCCCCTGCTTTTAGAGGTTGCTGATCAAAGCAAAAACAGGCTATTTTGTGTAAATACTTTGCCGCTTTACCTGGCGAGACTGATGGTACAGCCTGCATTACTTTATCTAGGTTGCTGTTATTTTTAGCACTAAACATTACTTCACGCATTGCACCGGGTTTTACCACTACACTGTATTCTTTTGATTTAACTTCAAACGGTGCACCACTTTGTGCGTGAGTAGTAAAGCTAACGCCGACTTCTCGGTTTTGTACTATTTGTGTACTTTGCTCTGCTTGCTCAAGCGAAGGTTTTCCATTAAGCCCTGTTACATCACAAAACACGTCATACAAAGGTACTAAAGCAAAGGCAAAGGCAAACATGCCTATGCAAATAAGTACCAAACGTTTGAGTAGCGGTGCGTGTGTCATTACTTAATTACCGGCGGCGTAGAAAAAGTATGATATGGCGCTGGAGAGTCAACTTCCCACTCAAGCCCTTCTGCCCCTTCCCATACTTTTGCAAGCACTTTATCACCGCCACGCGCGCATTTAATTACCACAGCTACAAACAACAATTGCGATAAACCAAAGGCAAATCCACCAATACTTATGATTGCGTTAAAGTCGGCAAATTGAAGTGCATAATCGGGAATTCGACGCGGCATACCGGCAAGCCCTACAAAATGCATAGGAAAAAACAGTACGTTCACACTCACCAGCGATAGCCAAAAATGCCATTTAGCTAGCGTGATATTAAACATGTTGCCTGTCCATTTGGGTAGCCAATAATAAGCACCTGCCATTATCGAAAACACAGCCCCTGTTACTAATACATAATGAAAATGCGCCACTACAAAATAAGTATCGTGGTACTGAAAGTCAGCAGGTGTAATTGCCAGCATCAAACCCGAAAAGCCACCTAAGGTAAACAGCACAATAAACGCAATACTAAAAAGCATTGGCACTTCAAAAGTTATTGAGCCTTTCCACATTGTGGCAACCCAATTAAATACTTTTACTCCTGTAGGTACCGATATAAGCATGGTCGCGTACATAAAAAACAACTCGCCAGCGACCGGCATCCCAGTGGTAAACATATGATGAGCCCATACAATAAAGCTCAATAGTGCTATGGAGGATGTGGCGTATACCATTGAGGCATAGCCAAAAAGTTTTTTACGAGAAAAGGTAGGTACTATTGTAGATATAATGCCAAAGGCAGGAAGAATCATTATGTATACTTCGGGATGACCAAAAAACCAAAAAATGTGTTGGAACATCACCGGGTCGCCACCGCCTGCGGCATCAAAAAAGCTGGTCGCAAAATACTTATCGGTAAGTACCATAGTGACAGCTCCTGCAAGCACTGGCATTACCGCTATTAATAAAAAGGCAGTAATTAACCACGTCCATACAAATAAGGGCAACTTCATCCATGTCATGCCTGGGGCACGTAAGTTCACTATGGTTACAATCACATTGATTGCGCCCATTATTGAACTAATCCCCATAATATGTACGGCAAATACAAACAATGCAGTATTATCATTACTGTATGTTGTAGACAGTGGTGCATAAAAAGTCCAACCAAATGCAGGACCCCCACCAGGCATAAATAACGATGCCAATAGGATTAAAAACGCAAACGGTAAAATCCAAAAGCTCCAGTTATTCATTCTTGGCAATGCCATATCTGGCGCGCCAATCATGAGTGGTATCATCCAGTTAGCAAGGCCTGTAAAGGCCGGCATAACCGCACCAAACACCATAATTAAACCATGCACTGTGGTCATTTGATTAAAAAAGTGAGGATCGACCAACTGTAAACCTGGTTGAAATAATTCAGCTCTGATCACCATGGCCATTCCACCACCAATTAAGAACATGGTCAGCGAAAAAATTAAATATAAACTACCTATATCTTTATGATTAGTTGTGTAAAGCCAGCGTTTAAAACCTTTAGCTGGGTGATGAGCATGATGAGCTTCATTGGCGTTAGGTTGTTCTACTATGCGACTCATTAGTTCGCCTCCACTTTGGCATCAAGTGCTGCCTGTATTTGACTCGGTTGAATAACATCACCCGTATCATTACCCCACGCATTACGTTTATAAGTAATAACCGCTGCTAATTGCTTTATAGATAACTGTTTGGCAAATGCTTGCATTGCCGTACCGGGTCGCCCATGGATAACTACATCAATGTGATCTTTTATATCGCCAAGCACTATAGGGCTGCCTTTAAGTGCAGGAAATACACCCGGTAACCCCATGCCAGTAGGCTGATGACATGCAGCACAATTGGCCATATATACTTGTTCGCCTAAAGTCATTAATTCTTCTTTTGGGAGGGTTTTATCAAGTAATGCGGCATCTGCTAATGCTGCTTTTTGTTTAGCTTGCTTTGCATCTGCAAGCCACGTTTTAAAATCAGCCTCAGATTTAGCGACCACCACAACGGGCATAAAGCCATGATCTTTACCACACAACTCAGCACATTGGCCTCGGTAAGTACCTTCTTCGTTTATGTTCGTCCATGTTTCGTTTATAAAGCCGGGATTCGCATCTTTTTTAACTGCAAAATCAGGTACCCACCAAGAGTGAATAACATCGTCAGAAGTCATTAAAAATCGTACTTTTTGATTTATTGGCAGTACGAGAGGTTTATCAACCTCAAGTAAGTAGTTAGGATTTTTATCTGCAAGATTCGCTATTTCATCTTGCGGGGTAGATAAAATAGAGTAGAACTCTACATCTTCACCCATATATTCATAATGCCATTTCCATTGCGAGCCTGTAATTTTAATAGTGAGATCAGCTTTGCTGGCATCTTCCATTGCAATTAGGGTTTTAGTGGCTGGTACTGCCATAGCAATTAAAATAACAAACGGGATTGCAGTCCAAAGTATTTCTACTTTAGTGCTTTCGTGAAATTGGGCAGGTACAGCCCCTTTAGATTTACGGTGATGAATAAGTGCCCAAAACATAATTGCGAACACTATCACCCCAATCACACAACATATTATAAATATGGTCATGTGCAGCTGATATACATTATTGCTTATATCGGTTACGCCTTTGCGCATATTGTATTGGCTGTTAGCCAAAACTGGGTGCGAAAAAACACATAATATAAGCCACAAGGTAGAGGTCAGTTTACCCATGTGACGGCTCCTTTGATGCTATTGCGAATGCAAAGCGAAGAGGCATACGGCTTAAACGCCAATTCGTTATTTTTATTTTTTTAGTCAATCTCATTTAATATTGATTGGTTTTGCTGCGCCAACAACGGGTTTGTGTATATTGTGTGTTCTCAAAACTAAAAAGCTGTGAGTTATTATTAGCTCAGCACATTAATAATTAGCTAAAAAATGAACAACAAGCAAGTTTTAGTATAAAAAACAATCAGGTGATATTGAGTAATTAATAAAAAATCAGTAACCAACTAGGTAACAGTAAGTTCAAAAGATGAGCAAAACAAAGGGGTTTAACGCATTCGAAGGGGGAAAATATAAGTGCAAAAAAGTTTACAGCTTAAATTGTCAGTGAGCTATTTATGCCCTATTTTTAGTGCGAATTTAAAACAAAAAATGCGTACTAATTAGTACGCATTTATAAAACTGCTTGTTTAAAAGCTATTTTTAAAGTCACATCCAATCAGCGTTTCTTATAACGCCAACGGCTAAGCCTTCAATATTAAAAGACTCATTCTCAAGATCTACTTCAATAGATTCAAAATCGTCGTTTTCAGCATGAAGTAATACTTTACGACCCGCTTTCTCAAGACGTTTTACAGTTACGTCTTCGTCTAGGCGGGCAACAACAACTTGCCCGTTTTCAGCGGTTTGAGTACGATGTACAGCAAGTAAATCACCATCCATAATACCAATATCTTTCATGCTCATACCGTTAACGCGTAGTAAAAAATCTGCAGCCGGTTTAAACATTAATGGATCGATTTTGCAGTGACTTTCAACGTGCTCTTGCGCCAAAATAGGTGAACCAGCAGCAACACGCCCTATAAGCGGTAAACCTAATTGTTCTGGCTCTTCTTCTTCAATTAACTGAATACCACGGCTTGCACCTGGTTTCATTTTAATTGCGCCTTTTTTAGCAAGTGCTTTTAAATGTTCTTCAGCAGCATTGGCACTTTTAAAACCTAATGTTTGCGCTATTTCAGCACGTGTAGGAGGCATACCAGTGTCTTTAATAAAAACTTTAATTAGTTCGAGTATTTGAGCTTGGCGGTTCGTTAATGGTCGCATACAACTGGTTTTCCATACAGTACATTTAACTGTGAGTATATACAGTTAAATAAAAATCGCAAATTTAAATTAAGCCTTAAAATAGCCAAAGTAATTTCACTTGTGTACATTTTAGGGATATAACTAAAGCTAGATTTATAAATGATTAAAAAAGCAAAGGAGTCATTATGAGTATTTGGTACCAGCCCATCACTTTAGAGCTGTGCAAGCAGTTAGAACAAGGCATTGATGGCCAAGGAACATTAATGAAAACCATGGGAATAGAAGTCACTGAAATTGGTGATGATTACTTAGTAGCCACTATGCCGGCAATTCCTGAGCATCATAACCCAATGGGAATGGTTCACGGCGGTGCTAACGTTGTACTTGCCGAAACAGTTGCCAGCTATGCAGCTAACTTTGTTGTCGATTTTACAAAATTTTACTGCGTGGGGCAGGAAATTAGCGCAAGTCATTTAAAAGCATCTCGCAGCGGCACTTTAACAGCAACGGCAAGAGCGTTTCATATTGGCAAACGTAGTTCAGTGTGGGAAATAAAAATTACAAATAGCCGCAATGAGCTGTGCTGCGTATCAAAAATGACCGCAGCAGTCGTAGAGCGAAGATAGTTACTTTTCGATTGGGTAAATTGTAATTTCCATACCCGCACCAATCGCAGATATACGTAGTAATGTATCTGCATCTAAGGCTTGATTAAAGCACTTAGGGGAAGTGCCTGATTCAAAACCAATATCAAACGTTCTACGTGAACAGCTTAACCATTGCTTTAGCGCGTTACGCGAACACGATTCAATAAGCTCACATATATGGTTTATTGCTTTGTCAGGCGTGTTTACTACACCTGTTGCTTCAATACGCGCTAATTGACGGTATTCGTCTTTGTCATAATGTAAAATCGTCGCGACTTTTTTCAAGTCTGCCACTAGCAAACTAATATCTTGCTTTGATTCAAGCTCAAGATCTACATTTAAAAATTGAATTTCCGACATCGTTTCGTATTTATCCTCTAATAATTTCATTGCAAACTTTAACGCAGTTTTACCGTTATACCAAATCAACTATGCTCTATTAACCACTTTATATAGATATTTCGCAGCTTTTAAGTATTTTTTAGCGTTTAAAGCTAGCTGGATATCAAACACTCAGCTCAATTAAACAAATAAGTCATGTTAGCAATTTAAGTGTAATCTTTTTTATTTTTAAATGATTACAGTAAGCTATAGTTTAAACTGCGACAAAATGTCGCAGTAACTAATCCCATTAATGTAATAAACTAGCCTCTAAAAATAATAAGACTAAAACATGAATAAAAAAATATTTAAGTATGCTCGCAAGTTACATAAATGGCTCGGTTATTTGCTCACATTACAAATTTTAGCTTGGCTGTTAGGCGGTTTAGTCATGAGCGCTATTCCTCTTGATAAAGTTCATGGGGAGCATCTTGCAACACGTACTCTTAATAACCCATTTACGCAGGCTGATTATGTTGCCTCCCTTAACGATATTGCATCTCAGGTGGTTAATCCAACACAAATAATTTTTGAGAACTTTTTAACCACACCTATAATTACAGTTATAAATAAAGATGAACAGCAAAGCTTTAACGGTATAACAGGCCGGCCTTTTGAGCCGCCAACTAAAATACAAATTACCGCAAATGCTAAAGCACACTTACTTATTGATGCTCAAGTAACAAGCGCTATATTGCTAAAGCAAGGTATGCGAGAAGTTGGATATAAAACCAATGTTTGGCAGGTACAATTTGACGACACATTTAACACAACACTGTACTTGTCAGAAAATAACGGCAGAGTTGTCACCGTTCGCAGCACACTATGGCGAATTTTCGACTTTTTTTGGATGTTACATATTATGGATTACGATGAGCGAGAGGATTTTAATAATCCGCTGCTTATTAGTTTTGCAGCAACCAGCGTACTTTTTTGCCTAAGTGGAATATTACTACTTATGCAAAACATACGACTAAAACGATTTATCCGAATTAAAAGTAAGAATAAATCAAAGTAGTCATATTGGTTTTTAAGAACTAGCGCACTCTCACCAAAGAGTAAATAAGCCCTAGGAAGTACCCAAGGGCAGATTTTATTCCAAGTGTTTAAATCGACTCAAATGTCGCTTTAACATTTCGTTTTCGAAAATCAACTCATCACGCTCATCCAGCAATTGTAAAACTAAAGCTATTGCCGACCAATCTAACGAAAAGTCATGTTGAATACGGGCCGCTTTTTTAACTAAGGTCACTGCAGATACCGTAAATTGCCACTGCGTAACATGCTTCCCCTCAATTGGAACCGCAATATTGTGCTCAACTAGCTCATATAAAATTGCTTCGCTAATATCACTACTCAAACATAGCTCTTTGCTAGTAAGTAAATCATCTTTTTGTGTCACGATAATTTGCATTATGGCTTGCTCCAGTTATTACGGGGATCAAAGTGAGCTTTTTCGGCTAATTCTTCCCAAAGTTTTTTACTGGTATCATCAACAGATGTTGGATTAACAATTTTAAGCACAGCAAATAAATCACCTTTGGCTTTTTTACTCATTAATCCCTTACCTTTAATACGCAAGCGTTGACCAGACTGACTATTAGATGGAATAGTTAATTGGATTTTGCCTGCCAACGTAGGTAAATTTATTTTTGTACCAAGAGCCGCTTCCCATGGTGCAAGAGGGACGACTATATTTAGGTTATGACCTTCAACATCAAATAATGGGTGGGGCACTAAACTAATTTGTAAGTACAAGTCGCCATTTTGCCCGTTCGCTGACCCTAATCCGCCTTGCCCTTTTAGTCGAATTCGTTCGCCATTTACTGAACCTCCGGGAATTTTCACTTTAAGTGATTTTTTAATTTCAGAGACACGACCACTACTATCTCGCTGCGGTAACATAAACTCAACAGGCTTAACGGTATCAACTAAAGTCTCTTCAAGAAAAATCGGGAACTCTATTTCCACATCTTGTCCTTTTTGCGCGCGAGCGGCGTTACTTCTGCTCTGCCCGGAACGATTGAATCCACCGGCGCCGCCAAACATTGAATTAACAAAATCAGAAAACTCTTGATCGGTTTGAGGATCGCTTTGCTGATAATTACTTTGCGATGAGGCATTGTTACCACCATAATTACCTTGCTGTTGACGAGCACGATTTTGTTGATGACGACGTAACTCGTCGTATTTAGTGCGTTCTTCTTTGTTATGAATGACTTCGTAAGCTTCTGCTATTTCTTTAAACTTATCTTCTGCTTGAGGCTCTTTGCTTACATCTGGGTGATATTTTCTGGCTAATTTTTTATAAGCTACTTTAACCGCTTTATCGTCTGCATCAGGCGATATTCCGAGCACTGCATAATAATCAACAAATTTCATTTGCAATCCAAATCCCCATATTGAGTAAGCTTTAAGCATACTCCTTAACGTATAATCTTGTGTGGTTAAAATACGATAAATAGTAAGAAATAAATGAATAGTGAAAATAACTTTGAATAAAAAATTAATCGGACACTTTTTAGTAATATAAGTGCAGGCCTTAAGTTAACTTTATCTTTTATCTTCAAGGCTTTAAACTGCCTGTTCCTGTAGTTCACATTTGTGATGGATATGACTCGATTTATTCTGGCCTTACTGGCTTGTTGTGTGTGCGTTTCGGTATCAGCCGAACAATTTACCCGTTTTTCAACGGCTAAAAGACATTTAATTAAAACCCTCCCTGGCAACGCCAAAAGTATTTACTGCGGTTGTGATATTAAAAAAGAAGGCAAAAAACTCATTCCTGATCCTTCTAACTGTGGTTACATTCCTCGAAATACACTTACCCGCTCAGGCAAAGTAAATGTACGAGCACTACGTATTGAATGGGAACACATTGTTCCGGCGTGGGAATTTGGTCATCAGCTACAATGTTGGCAAGATGGCGGACGTAAAAACTGCCGTAAAGTAAGTGCTAAATTTAGAAAAATGGAAGCCGATATAAATAACTTAGCGCCAGCTATTGGCGAAATTAATGCCGATCGCTCTAATTATCGTTTTGGCATGCTTAGCGAAAACGCCACACAATATGGTCGTTGCGAAGTAAAAGTAAACTTTAAGCAACGTGTAGTTGAACCGCCTGTCTATGCACGTAAACGTATAGCCGACACTTACGCTTACATGCAAAAAACATACGGTTTAAAAATCTCTGATAAACAGCAAAAGTTATTTAATGCGTGGAAAAAGCAAGCATTTGCAGATACAAGTAGTGCGAGCAAGCTCTAAGCTTTAACACTCATTTACATAAATCAAAGTTATAAATGTTGAATAAACGAGCGAGTGCTGTAACATTTTAAACAACTTATTTACAGGAAGTTCTTAACTATGTTTAAAAATAATAAAACCTCGCTTGCTATTTTTGCAGTGCTTTCGGGCTTTGCTTTAACAGGTTGTGGCGGCGGAGGCGGTATCGACTCTGCTCCTGTAGTTACCACGCCTATAGTTACAACACCTGTTAATAGCAGCCCAACATGGACAGCGGGGGTATTTGAACCCTCTAACGATTTAAAAAACTTTTGCGAAACCCCTCGTACGGGTAACGATCCCTTTAATAACAACAACCCCTACCCAGATCAAGCGGGTTCTGCCCTTTATGAAAAGCTTTGGCTTCGCTCTTGGAGCGACGAAACATACCTTTGGTATGATGAGATTGCCGATAACGACCCTGAAAGCTTTACAACAGTAGCCGATTACTTCGCTCAATTAAAAACAGAGCAGCTTACCGACTCAGGTGCAAAAAAAGATAACTTTCATTTTTCAGAACCTACTGAAGATTACTTTCAAGAAGCGCAATCGGGCGTTACTTCTGGTTACGGTATAAATTGGGCGTTTATTGGCGATACAGCCGATCGTATTTTACGCGTTGCTTATCTTGAAGATGATTCGCCTGCAAGCCAAATAGGCTTTCAACGTGGTGATACTGTACTTTCAGTTGACGGTGTTAGCATTAATACCAATACAGAGTCGGGTGTAGATACGCTTAACGAAGGTTTATTTAGTCCTACTAACGGCGACTCACATACTATTGTTGTACGCAGTAACGATGGCGCCGAAAAAACATTTAATGTAACCGCTGGCAATATTGAACAAACACCTGTTCAAAATGTTAAAACGATTACAACCGCAAATGGTTCAAGCGTGGGTTACATGCAATTTAATAGCCATATAAGCATTGCCCAAGAAGGACTTATTGATGCGGTAAATAAGTTTAAAACCGATGGTATTGATGAGCTTGTAATCGACTTTAGATATAACGGTGGTGGTTTATTAGCACTGTCGGCACAATTAGCTTATATGGTTGCCGGTAATGCCAACGTTAACAACCGCTTTTATTATCAAACTCAACAAAACGATAAACAACCCGTTGATTCGCCCTTCCCATTTATTGATGAAGAAATAGATTACTCTACTTTTTTTAGCACAGGTGAAAACCTACCTGATTTAAACCTATCGAAGGTTTATGTATTAAGCACATCAGGCACCTGTTCGGCATCAGAAGCTTTTATTAATGGTTTAAAAGGTATAGACGCAGAAGTTATTTTAATTGGCGACACAACCTGCGGTAAGCCCTATGGCTTTACCCCAACTCATAACTGCGCAACAACCTATTACACTATTCAATTTAGTGGCGTAAATAGCAAAGGATTTGGCGAATACGCTGCGGGTTTTACACCAACCCCTACGCCACAATTTGATGCTGATGTTCAAGGTTGTGAAATTGAGGACGACTTTGATCATCAGTTAGGCGACAGTGACGAGGCCGTTTTAGCCACCGCATTATTTCATGTTGAGAATGGCAGTTGTCCAGTTAGAACGGCTGCTGCAAAAGCAGAGCCAGCTAATTTTTCAAGCTCTCGTGAATCTCTCATTCCTTTAAATATGCCTGAGCAATTTACCCAGCGTAATATGGACTTAACTTGGCCAACGCTGGGTGAGGAAAGGTAATGGCTAAATTATTACTCCCATTAGCCACCTTGCTCGCTTTAGGCGGATGCCAAAGTGTAAATAGTGAGCCTGCTAAACCCGCTATATTAACGAGCGTTAATCCCAGCGTTATTACAACACTACAACAGGCAATTCAACAAGCGAAGGGAGGCACATTAGTAACACTTGCCGATTCGGTATTTACTAAACGTAGCGAACTGCTAATTGATCATGCAATGAGTAAAGGGTCTGATGGCAGAGTAATTATGGGCGCGCATAATATAAAATCTGAGAAGTTTATTTTGCAACTACGTAATAATCAATGCGAGCTTTACTATCCTAAAAAAGAGCTTACTACAGTACTTGAAGGTGTTACCTGTAAAGAGTTATAAGGCACTTTATTAATGTTTATAAATTAATAAAAAAGGCGCGCAGCATATCGCTGCGCGCCTTTTTCTATTTTAAAGCGTTATTACAAGTCTTGATGCGGACCAAACACTTCATAATGAATCTGCTCGTTTTTAACACCTAACTCAAGTAACTGGTTTTTTATAAATGCCATAAAACCGGCAGGACCACATAAGTAAAAGTCGCCATTACTCAATGGTAGCTGTGCTTGTACTGCGTTTAGGTTCATTAACCCAGTAAAGTCAGCGCCCTCTGTCGCTTGATTAAACCAGGTCATTGTTTGCAAATGGTTATTTTTCGTTGCTAAATCATTTAAATATTTTGAAAACGAATGCTGCTGAGTATTTTCGCAGGCATGTAAATACATAATATTTTGATTAGAGTTATCGCTTAATAACGTTTCGAGCATTGCTAGCATTGGCGTTTGCCCAACACCTGCTGAAATGAGTACCGCTGGACTTGTATTATTACGTAAAAAGAAGTCTCCTGCCGGCGGGTATAGCTCAACAATAGTGCCCTGCTCTAATGAGTGTAAATAATTAGACACCATGCCAGGCTTTGGCTGTAGCTCTTTTTTAACACTAATACGGTAGTTTTTAGCGTTACTTTTTTGTGAAATAGAATATTGGCGAATTTCTTCATATTCAGCGCCCTCTGGCTTAACTTTAATACCTAAATACTGCCCTGGTTTATGTGTAATAACAGCTTCGCCATCAACTGGCGTAAGTGTAAAACTCGTTACTAGTTCTGATTCAGCCTGTTTGTTGGTTATTTCAAATTGGCGAGTTCCCGCCCAACCACCGTGTTTATTTTTACTGTGCTCATACAAAGCAGCTTCTTCGGTTATACAAATATCAGCAAGTACGCCGTAAGCTTCGCGCCAAGCGTATTCAACATCGGGAGTAAATTGCTCAGGAAGAAGCTCTTTAAGCGTACCAATTAAGTGTGCACCTACAATAGGGTAATGCTCAGGTAAAATATTCAAGCTTGTATGCTTATGATTAATACGTGTTAGCGCTTCTTTTAATACGGCTAAATTATCAATATTTTGTGCATACGCAGCCAATGCATTAAAAAGTGCAAATTGCTGACGACCTGTATCTTGATTCGCCATATTAAAAATATTTTTAAGCTCAGGATTATGGCTAAATAAACGCTTATAAAAATGATCGGTAACAACCGTACCCGCCTGCGCTAATAACGGAACTGTGCTTTTTACAATCTCAATGGTTTTATCAGATAACATATGTGTTTCCTATGGATGAACTAACCACGACGCCCATCAACACGACGCCGCGTTAATATAGGTGTGCAGTGAATTAAAAATAATGAAAAAGCCACTAACCACAGCAAAGCACTTATTTGCCAAGCAAGGTGAGGCCCAATAATAAAAGGGAGTAATGAACGAGTAATAGCGGCCACAAGCAAAAACGCAAAAGCAACAGCCATGTAATGAGGAATAGCGAGTGTACGCCCTGTATGACCATGTGATACACGCGTCATCATTGCTAAAATCATCATACCTATTGTGCCAATAGTGATTAAGTGCAGCGCATCTTTAAATTGTATTGCACTGCTATAAAAGCTAAATGCAACCATCATTAACCCTACGCCTAACGCTAAGTAGGAAAAATGTAAAGACCATAACAACGGCACTCTCAATACCTTGCTATCCCACCAAAAACCAGCCCTGACCAGGTGAAGCGCAGCAACAGTTGCAACAACTAACGCAGGATTAATCGTGTTCAAAAACAACTTGTTGATGAAAAATAAAGTGATAGCCAAAATAGATAAATACATCACCGCTTTATCTATTTTAGGAGTGCGAACTTGTGCGGTTAAACCTAGACCTTTAGCGGTAAAAAATGGTAAAACGCGACCAGCAACAATGCCAACTAGTAAAGTAATTACTAGTACTGCGGTATCAACCACACCAAGTGCAAGCTGCATGTTTTTCTGTAAAATGAGTATTAAATACAATACATTGAGCCCACAAAGCACAGCCAAAATAGCTAAAAACGGATAGTTACTTTTGCTATTGGCTTTTAATAACATATTAGCCAACGCGGCTATGGCGCCTAACCACCAAATAACTTGTAATGTAAGTGCAGCATATAAATTAAAATGAGCAATATCAGGCAATATCACAAAAAAAGCTAAGCGCGCTGCAAGCCATATAAACGTAAGCCACATAAGGGCTTTGCCACTTATGCTCGGCACGCCTGTCCATGTTTGTGCAGCGGTAAGTAAAAAGCCAACAGCTACAACTCCTGCAAAGCCAAACAGCATTTCGTGCGCGTGCCATAATGTCGCAGGTATCGATAAGTGCCAACTTGCATGGCCTGTTAAAATAAGTAGCCAATACCCCACCGACAAAAATGCCAATAAGCCACCGCCTAAAAAGAAAGGTCTAAAAGCGAGCATCCATAATGGCCATTGAGATACTTGATGAATAGCAACGCGTGCTGGCATTGGCTCAGTTAAGTTTATAGGGCGCATTATCGTACCTCCTGCCCTAAACCATGTTGTGCAACACAGCGCAGTACGTAACTTACTTTTAAAATAGCAGCAATAACAATAGTGCCAATATGAGCTGATACTTGCACCGCCATGGAAAAGTACTCAGCAAACGGGTAGCTAATTAAAATACTTGCCGTAATACACACTAAACTCACAGCTAATGCAGTATTGGCAGCAAATAATACTGTTTCGTATAGTGAACTAAACTGTGTTTGATTATTTAAATTATTCAGCATTAGTGTGTTCATGGCGATCTCTGTAACTAACTACGTTACTTAGCTATTACACATACTGTGCCAACAAATTTAATTAATTAAATTCAATAAGTTAAATTAAACCACTTTACAGTATGAGTCTTTATGACCTACTATAAATTAACTCATAAGAACACAAACAGGTCATTTTGACATGAACCAGCAATTCAACCTTACCCAAGTTGCTCTAGAGCTTGCTCAAAGTACACTACACGAGCATAGCTTTGATCAATTACTAGCAACGGTTGAGCGGGTGATTCCTAGTGATGCAAGCGCGTTATTAGTGCTTCAGGGTGAGCAATTAAAACCACTGGCAATTAAAGGATTAATGTCCGACAGTCTTGGCAGGCGATTTAAGATAGTAGAACACCCTCGTCTAGAAGCTATTTGCAAAAGCACACTCGCGCTACAATTTGCGCACGACTGCCCACTACCCGATCCATACGACGGATTGCTATTAGCTAAAACCGGCGACATACCGGTACATGCATGTTTAGGTTTACCTCTTTATGATAAAAACGCGCTACTTGGCGTACTTACGTTTGATAGCCTTAACGCCAATGCATTTAACAGCATAAGCGCTGATACACTCAATACTTTACAAACACTGTGTAGTGCGCACTTTAAAACAGCTTTAGAGCTTGCCCATTACAAACAGCATGCACAGCACTCAAGTGCATTAGTGCAAGAACTAAATCGTGAAGCGTTAACACGAGATGGCGGTGAAATTATTGGTCAAAGTCCGCTAATGCAAACACTTAAAAACGAAATTAAACTCGTTGCAGCATCTAACTTTAGCGTGCTTATATTAGGTGAAACAGGAGTAGGGAAAGAGCTTGTAGCGCGTAATATTCACTTAAATTCAGCTCGAAAAGATCAACCGCTTATTCACTTAAATTGTGCATCGCTTCCTGAGAACCTTGCTGAAAGTGAATTTTTTGGTCATGCGAAAGGGGCTTTTACAGGCGCACAAAATTCGCGCCAAGGTAAATTTCAATTAGCTGATGGCGGCACGTTATTTTTAGATGAAATAGGCGAACTGCCCCTGACCATGCAAAGTAAACTATTACGAGTGCTACAAAGTGGCGAAATACAAACGGTAGGAGAAGACACGCCAAAGTACGTAGATGTACGCGTAGTTGCCGCAACCAACAGAAATTTAAAAGAAGAAGTAGCTCAAGGTCGCTTTAGAGCCGATTTATACCATCGCCTCAGTGTCTACCCTATTACTGTGCCACCACTTAGTAAACGCGAGCACGACATAACACTCTTAGCTGGTTATTTTATTGAGCAAACAGCCCGTAAATTAGGGATAAAACAATTAAAACTAAGCCCTGAAGCGCAAGTACTGCTTAATCAGTACAACTGGCCAGGTAACGTTCGCGAGCTTGAACATGTCATTAGCCGCAGCGCCCTAAAAGCAAAACAAAGCCAATGGCAAAATCCAATAATAACCATTACAAGCGAGCACTGTGATTTAACCCCAAGTGCGCCACAAAACTCTCTAGTAGCAAGCCAAATTACAACCAACACCTTAATCAACCAACCTTTAAAGCAAGCTGTAGAATCGTTGCAATACAACGTAATTACTGAGCAATTAAAGAAGCATAACTACAACTGGTCAGCAGCAGCAAGAGTGCTTGAATTAGATAGAGCTAACTTAGTACGCTTGGCTAAACGCCTAGGGATAGAAGTAAAAAAAACACTATAATCATTCAAAACACAGCTAAAATTATTGATTAGCAGCTAACTTACTAAAGTGTGTTTTCAACAATCCTGCAAAAGCTTGTACTTTAGCAGTGCGATGTACTAAGTGATGCGTGACTAACCATACATCGGTAGGCCAGCTTAAATCACTGTGCAATATAGGTACTAAATCAGAATATTGCGCTGCCACATCATGTTGTAATCCGCCAATACCTAGCCCTTTAATTATTGCACGAGTTGCTTCTGAGGTTTCGGACACTCGCAGCTTTATTTGCGATGCAGGAATATGTTCATCAGCCCATGCAAAATAAGGCACGCGGGCATTAAAACCCGCCACACCTGATACAAAATTATGTTGTTGTAAATCACTTAATAATTTAGGCATGCCGTATTTATTAATGTAACGTTTATTAGCGTATAAACCCGATGAAAGCTGCGCCAAATGCTGAGCAATATAATCGCCTTCATCTGGTCTTGGGCCTGCACGCACTGCAATATGTGCTTGTCCGTGATCGAGTCTTAATCTTTTTTGTTCTAAAATAACCTCAAGCTGCACTTGTGGATGTAGCGACTGAAATTGCTCACATACATCACCAAGTACATCCATAAAACCACTTACCGTCGTTAGTAATAAACTCCCTCTAAGGGTGCTATCGGCTGCTGCTATATCGTTATGTAACTGCTCTAAGGAGCTATGGATAGTTTGTGCTGTTGCAAATAACTTGGTGCCAATTTCAGTAACCTTGTAACCACGGGCATGGCGATGAAAAAGGCGTGCATTTAAGTTTTTTTCAAGATTATTAATTCTCCTAAGTACTGTGCTGTGGTGCACATTAAGCTCTTCTGCTGCCGCCGTTAACGTGCCTAATCGTGCTACTTCAAACGCTACTTTAACGTCTTGCCAATCTTTAAATTTTATCGCCATGCTGCTTACCTTATACTTATGTGCATTTACGCACACAAGTGTTGCGTTTATTGGGGTTTTCTACAAGCAAAATTTTGCTACATTAGCGTTGTAAGTTTAAACACTAAAAGGTCACTAGCATGTCAGTACCAAAAATTATCGCCCTAGCAGGAAGTCTTCGACAAGAAAGCTTTAATCAAAAAATTATTAATGAGGCAGCACGTTTTGCTCTACAAACAGGTGCTGAAGTAGAAGTAATAAAACTAAACGAATTAAACATCCCACTATTTAACGAAGATATTGAAGCGCAAGGTACACCAGGCGATGTACAGCTTTTAAAAGACAAACTACGTGCAGCTGACGGTATTTTACTAGCAAGCCCAGAGTACAACGGCTCTATAACTGCAGCACTTAAAAATGCGATTGATTGGGCATCGCGCACAGAGCAAGGTGCTGTTCCTGCTTTTCGTAATAAAGTAGTGGCGCTGTTTTCAGCATCACCAGGTGGACTTGGTGGGTTACGCGGTTTAAATCATGTACGTGATATATTAAGTGGTATTGGATCGTTAGTGCTTGCCGATCAACTTGCAGTACCCGCTGTACACACATTGTTTGATGAAAATGGGCAAATTAATGAACCTGTTACTGCAGAGCGAGTATTGGCGCTTGCTCATCAGTTAGTAAGCGTTGCAAGTAAGTTAAGATAACCTGCACGCCTAAATAACTAATTACTTTGTCGCCGCGAGTTTTGCGGCGATAAAATCGGTATGCGTTACATATAAAAGCCCTGCTACTTTACGTATTACGTAGTCTTCTTGGGGATCTATTTCTCCATCGGCATAGGCTAAGCGCCATAATAATTCTATTATTTCTATTCGCTGCGCCGCGCTGTAATGCTCATTAATCTGTTTTGAAAACTGAAAGTAATCTATCGAATCATCTAAGCTGCTTGCCGCGTTATTAGTAAGCTCATTAACCTCAATATCTGTTAAATTAAAATACTTTTTTAAGGTTACAGTCAGGGTTCGTTGTTCATCATGTTCAAGCTTGGTATCTGCACGCATAACTTCAATTAATAATGCAGCAACAGCTGTTTTTAAATCGTGCTCTTGCATACTTGGCTGCTGTTCATCGAATACAGCAAAAAGTTGTTTTATTTGTTTGAACATCACACTTTCCCTTTTTGGGTGTTAGACTAATACGTAAAGAAATCGACCTTATTACTCTTATTAATGGGTATAAAGTTCGCAAATTAAAGGATACATTTTATGAAAGGAATAAACGCACCACGCTTATTTATAGGCGCTACACTGGTGGCCCTTTCAAGTGCAAATACTGCACTTGCTGAAAAAGCCGAAACAGAGAAGCTCTACGACTTTGACAACAAAGTGCATTACTACCAAACCAAAATTGGCGAAGACAACTATAAAATAGAAATCCAGTCAGACGATTACAAACACTTTACCAATCAAAGTGTATTTTTATTACGCCATGCGGACCGTCTATGCCGCGGCAATACCTTTATGTTGAAAATACTTGAAGGCGTGCAAGAGTACGAGCGCTTTCCGACAAAACCACGTGCTTACCAACCAGATTTAAGTGTTTTACTACAATGCGAAACTAAAGAAGATACAAACAAGGGTAAGTAACCTTAGTCTTTATAACCCCAAGATGCTGATGGTGGAGTAATCGGTTTAGTTAAATCAAAATCCACCTTAAACTCACGTCCTTGGCGAATTAATCGATAAGTAAATACTTCTGGGTAAATATACATTTGCCATGTATTACCTACAGACTGTGCAATGCCTTCTTTCACGAATAACTCTTTAGAGTATTGGTCTGCTGGAAACGACTGCATTTGCGAGAACCCTGCATCAAGCGTATGGCCACCATACATAGTTGATGCGTCGTCTGTTCCATCTTTATGACGATGATCGTGCTTTAAACTCAAGCCACTACCCGTTTTAGTTATGATCCACGTACGTGATGCATCGTCTCCTACATGAAACGGCACTTGTAACTCAGTCTCGCTACATTTACGTACATGCATAACCAGCTTTTTATCTGTAAATGAGCTTGGCCCTTTCGCGTTATCTACCGCTACTTCACCTTCAAAAGCTTTACCGCAATGCGCTGCAATACTATTAAAAAAGGCATCATGAGTAGGAATAGACACTAGCGGTGCAGGGCGTGCAAAAGCTGTCGATGAAGCAACTATTAAAGTTGCTGCAGTTAATAATTTCATATGTTTCTCGTTATAGTTATTTTAAAACACCTGTAATAGTACAGTTTTCTTAAGTACTTTATTAGAAGTATCTATATAAAATTTAGAACAAGACAACTAGGTAAAACTACTAAATAGCGATTAACGACTAAATATCTCAGCCTTCATTAACAATCCTACTTTTATAAATATTAATTACACACCTCAACTAGCCATTGGCCAATTACTTAATCACCATTTGTGATGACTGCTTATAATTGGCCCGAACGTTCAGCTCTTAGCTGTGTCACATGCTACTAATCCAGCAAAAAGGCTTATTAAAGAAAAATTTGCAGCACCTATCGCGTTAGACAATAACGTATGGGTTGACGCAGGTGTAATTATTTTAGCGGGTGTGAGTATTGGTGAAAATAGTGTTGTGGCTGCGGGTGCTTTCGTTACTAAAAGTGTAATGCCTAATACTGTAGTAGCGGGTAACCCAGCTCGTGAAATAAGAAAACTGTAGTTATTCTCGATGTGATTTTAACGTTGGGAGTCGCTACGCTCGCATCAGCGAGCACTTTAACTCGTTAAATTAAGTGAATTATTCACTAAGAGACGCTCCGCTATAGAGGAATACCTGAATCACTTTTTTGTAGACGTAAAAAGCCCGAATCATTAGATTCGGACGCTCTACAATATAAAATCGGTACGCTACGCAGTATATCAGCGTCGGGAGTCGCTACGCTCGCCCGACCTACGTGATGTGTATTGATGTGAGTGTGTGTTAATTGCGCACATTTTACTTTTCTGTAGACGTAAAAAAGCCCGAATCGTTAGATTCGGGCTTTCTACAATTTGAAGCCTGGTAATGTCCTACTTTCACATAGCAAATGCTACACTATCATCGGCGCTGTTTCGTTTC